>NZ_VJZZ01000007.1:0-300000 GCF_009659535.1 Aggregicoccus sp. 17bor-14 | reverse complement strand
CCCGCGGCCCACCTCCTCCACCACGCCGGCGAACTCGTGGCCGAAGGTGCAGCCCACGCGGGTGTCGGGGATGAGCCCGTGCAGCAGGTGCAGGTCCGAACCGCAGATGGCGGTCTTCGTGACCCGCAGCACCGCGTCCTGCGGGTGCTCGATGCGGGGGTCCGGCTTGTTCTCGACTCTGACGTTTGAGGGTCCCTGGTAGCTCAGTGCGCGCATTCGGCGTCCTCTCCTTTTGTTCAATAGAGGTGAGGACCCAGCGCCCCTCCGGCAAGGCGCTGGCCGGCTGTCCGCTCGGGACTTTCCCCTGCCCGCTGCGCAGGGCAGTCGGGCAGGGGAGCCCTGCGGAGCCCGGCCCTACAGCGGCGCCGCCTCGTCGGTCTGGCTCGGGATCTCCTCGCGCGCGTCCGCGGCGACCATCTCGTCGAACACCGGCTTCATCTGCTCGCCGAGCGCGTCGAGGTCCTCCTTGGCGAAGATCTTCTTCACCTTGGGGAACATGTCCTTCTCCTCCTCCTTCACGTGGTGCTCCACCTGCTCCTTGAGCACCTTCATCTTCGCGTCGTAGTTCTCGTCCGAGGGCTGCATCTCGAGCAGGTCCGCGATGATGCGCTTGGCGCCCAGGTGCTCCTCGAGCGACTCGCGCAGGATGTCCTCCGTCTGCTTCGCCTTCACCGCAGGGTAGAAGAACTGCTCTTCGATCGCGGTGTGCGCGCTGAGCCGGTCGGCGATGGCCGCGAAGAGCTTGCGCTTCTCGGAGTCGGCGTCCTCGCCCAGCTTCTCGTACTTCTCGAAGAGCTTCTCCACCTCGTCGTGCTGCGCCTTGAGCAGGTCGATGGCATTCATCGGTTCGATGTCCTTTCTGCGTGTGGGCTCACTTCGGATCAGGTGCGTCTGTGATCTGGGGAGGAAGCGGCGCCGCGGCAAGGTCCTTCACCGCCGGCCCATTGAGCACGCGTCCCGTGGGGCTGTAGCGCGCGCCGTGGCAGGGGCAGTCCCACGAGCGCTCCGCGCCGTTCCAGTGCACGTGGCAGCCCAGGTGCGTGCACGCGGGGCTGAGCGCGTGGCAGCGCCCACCGGGCTCGCGGAACACCGCCACCTTGCGTCCCTCCAGCTCGAGGATGCGGCCCTCGCCCGGAGGCACCTCCTCGAGCGCGCGCGCATCCGGGCGGCGCAGCCGGTCCGCGACGAAGCGGTACGCCACGTCCGCGTTCTCCTGCACGAAGTCCTTCGCGCTCGCGGAGGGCGTGAGGCGCGAGGGCGAGAAGAGCTCCGCGTACGCGTTGGGCCTGCCCTGCAGCAGGTCCGCGAGCACCATCGCGGAGAGCGTGCCGAAGGTCATGCCGGTGCCGGAGAAGCCCGTGGCCACCCAGACGTGACGGCCTCCCGGGTTGAGCCCGATGAAGGGCAGCCCGTCCGCGGGCTCGATGACCTGCCCGCTCCAGCGCGCGACCTCCTCCCCCAGTGAGAAGCGCGAGCGCGCCCAGGCGTCGAGCCGCGTGAAGCACGCGTCCGTGTCGCTCACCTCCCCCACCTTGTGGTCCTCGCCACCGACGATGACCACCGTGCCCCCGCCGTCCGGCAGCGGATGGGTGCGCAGGTAGTGATAGGGGTCCGCGAGATCGTAGTAGAGCCCGGGTGCGAGCTCGCCTTCGAGCCGCGCCGCGATCGCGTAGCTGCGGTAGGGGTAGAGCTGCGTGTGCAGGCGCAGGCGGTTGAGGGGCGTGGTGGTGGCCTCCACCACGTCGTGGGCGACGAGGGTGCCGCGGTCGGTGAGCACGCGGGCTGGAGCCCCGTCCTTCACCTCCACCACCCGCGTGCGCTCGAACACGTGGCTGCCATCGCCCTGCACCGCGTCGGCGAGCGCGCGCAGGTAGGCGCGCGGGTGCAGCTGCGCCTGGTCCTCCACCCGCAGCGCGCCCTGCGTGGTGAAGGGCAGCGGCACCTCCTGCCCGGAGACGAGGTGCGCGGCGAGCCCCGCGTCGCGCGCCGCCCCCTCCTCGCGCTGCAGCTCCGAGAGCCCCCGCGGGTCCTCTGCCCAGAGAAAGGCCGGCACGCGCGCGAAGTCGCAGTCCGCCCTCAGCTCCTCGGCGAGCTGCGCCATCTGCTCGATCGCCGCGCGGCTGCCGCTCGCCGCGAGCCGCGCCCCGCGCAGGCCGAAGTCGCTCGTGAGCTGGTGGTAGCGCGAGTCCAGCAGCTCGGTGAGGTGGGACGTGGTCTGCCCCGTCTGCCCGGTGCCCACGCCGTGCATCTCGAGCACGCACACGCGGCGGCCGGCGCGCTTGAGCAGCAGCGCGAGCGTGAGGCCCGCGATGCCGGCGCCCACCACCACCACGTCCACCTCCAGGTCTCCGGGGAGCTGGGGATACGAGCGCAGCGTCGCCGTGCGGCTCCACAGCGAGGGATGCGTACGCTCCTCGGGCGGCGGCGCGGAACCGGGCATGGAGCGGAAGGTAGGGACGGCAGGCAGGCGCCGGAACCGCTGCGCAGTGCACATGCCGCCTGCCTGCCTGCTGCGCGACCCCTCCCCGGCTGTGAATGAGGCAACACCCCTCGCACGTGCATATTGGAATCCCATGCCGTGGGAACGACAACGCTCGCTGAAGCACCGGGAGCGCTCGAAGGGCTCCGGCCTGGGCGGCTTCAGGGAGGGCGACGGCGTGCGGCGCAGCGAGCAGGCAGGAACCGGAGACCGGGCGTGGTGAGGTCCGTGACGCCCTTGCCGGGGGCACTCGCGCCCGGGGAGTCCGGCCCGGCGGCCCGCCTGGCGCTCGCCGAGCAGCTGCTCGCGTGCGAGGACCCGCGCCAGTGCGCGCGCCATGCCGTCACCTGGCTGGCGCGCGAGGCGCGGCTCGGCCGGGCGCTCGTGGCCGGCCGCAGCCCCGAGGACGAGGAGCAGCTCGGCGGCTGGGCCGGGCACGGCCTGGACGAGGACGCGGTGGAGTCCTTCGTGCTGCCGCTCTCGCAGAGCAAGCACCCGCTGGTGGCGGCCTTCCGCACCGGGGAGCCCGCGGCGCTGCCCGCGGGCGCGCAGGCGCTCTCGCCGCTGGAGGGCGCGGCGCACGTGGCGGTCCCGCTCGCGGGCGCGGCGCTGCTGCTGGTGGAGGGGGACCTGCCGCTCGCGCCCGCAGTGGAGTGGTGCGCGGCGCAGCTCTCGGTACGGCTCGGCGAGCTGCTCGCGCGCGCGGCGGAGCGGCGCGAGTGGGCTGCGCGCGAGCGGGAGCTGGAGCGGCACCGGGCGCGCGCCCACGAGCTCGAGGACCGGGTGCAGGAGGCCACCGCCGAGCTCGTGGTGCAGAACGAGCGGCTGCGGCGTCAGGCCATCGCGCTCGAGCAGGCGAGCGCCGCGAAGAGCCAGTTCCTCGCGAACATGTCCCACGAGTTCCGCACGCCGCTCAACGCCATCCTCGGCTACACGACGCTGCTCTTGCAGGGCGTGGGCGGCGAGCTCTCGGCGGCGCAGCGGCGCAACCTGGAGCGCGTGGACACCAACGGCCGGCACCTGCTCGAGGTCATCACGGACATCCTCGACATCACCCGCATCGAGGCGGGGCGCATGCCGCTGCACGTCACCGAGTTCGAGGTGCCGGAGCTGGTGCAGGAGGTGGTGGCGGAGCTCGCGCCGCTCGTGCAGCGCTCGGGCCTCGAGGTGAGCACCCAGTTCGCCAAGCGCCTTCCCCCCGTGCATGCGGACCGGGCGAAGGTGAAGCAGATTGCCGTGAACCTGCTCTCCAACGCGCTCAAGTTCACCCACGCGGGCTCGGTGCGCATCACGGTGGGCTACCAGGCCGCCGGAGGCAACCTCGTCACCCTGGCCGTCAGCGACACGGGCATCGGGATCGCGCCGGAGAATCACGAGAAGATCTTCGAGGACTTCCAACAGGTGGACGCGAGCCCCACGCGGCCCTATGGGGGAACGGGCCTCGGGCTCTCCATCTGCCGCAGGCTCGCCGAGATGCTCGGGGGCAAGATCACCCTGGAGAGCCAGCCGGGCCAGGGCTCCACCTTCACGCTTCACTTCCCGCGCCGCACGCGGCGGACATGACCATGGCGACCAACCCGCAGAACAAGCCGCTGGTGCTGGTGGTGGACGACTACGCCGACGCGCGCGAGATGTACGCCGAGTACCTCGAGTTCTCCGGCTTCCGCGTCGCGGAGGCGAAGAACGGCGCGGAGGCGCTGGACAAGGCCTTCGCGCTCACGCCGGACGTCATCCTCATGGACCTCTCGCTTCCGGTGATGGACGGCTGGGAGGCCACGCGAAGGCTCAAGGCGGACGAGCGCACGCGCGCGATTCCGGTGGTGGCGCTCACGGGCCACGCCCTGAGCGGCCACTCCAACGGCGCGCGCGAGGCCGGCTGCGATGCCTTCGTCACCAAGCCCTGCCTCCCGGACGCGCTCGTGCAAGAGGTGAAGAAGCAGCTCGCCGCGCGCGCCACCCGGTAACGAAGAAAGCGCCCGCCGTGTCCTCCCTCTCCCTCTCGGAGAGGTCGGGGTGGGGGAGCCGGGCGAAGGGCGCGCTCACCGTCCCAGCAGGAACCGCAGTGCCCCCTCGAGCTCCGGGTGCAGGAACTGAAACCCCTGCGCGAGTGCCACCTCGGGCACCGCGCGCTGGCTCGCGAGCAGCAGCCCCTTCCCCATCTCGCCGAACGCCGCGCGCACGGCGAGCGCCGGCAGGGGCGCCACCGAGGGCCGGTGCAGCACGTGCGCGAGCGTGCGCGCGAGCTCCACCTGGCGCACGGGCTCGGGCGCTACCGCATTGAGCGGCCCGTGCAGCCGCTCGTCGTAGAGCGCGTGCTGCACCATCCCCAGCACGTCCTCGATGGACACCCAGCTCACCCACTGCTGTCCCGAGCCCACGCGCCCGCCCGCGCCGAAGCGAAACGCCGGCAGCAGCTTCGCGAGCGCACCGCCGCGCGGGCTGAGCACCATGCCCGTGCGCAGGTGCACCACGCGGATGCCCGCCTCGCGCGCGGGCGCCGTCGCGGCCTCCCACTCGCGCACCACCTCGGCGAGGAAGTCGCTGCCCGGGCCGCTCGCCTCGGTGAGCACCTCGTCGCCGCGCGAGCCGTAGAACCCCACCGCCGAGCCGCACACCAGCACGCGCGGGCGGCGCCGCATCCGGGCGAGCGTCTCGCACAGCACGCGCGTTCCCACGACGCGGCTGCGGCGGATGGCCTCCTTACGCTCCTCGGACCAGCGCCCGTCCGCGATGGAGGCGCCCGCGAGGTGCACCACCGCGTCCACGCCCTCCAGCGCCTCGCCGTCCACCATCTGCCGGTCCACGTCCCAGGCCACCTCGCCCGGGCCCGCGCTCCCGCGCACCAGGCGCCGCACCTCGTGGCCGCCGCCCCCGAGGAAGGCCGTGAGCTGGCTCCCGATGAGGCCCGAGGCCCCGCTCACCGCCACGCACAGCGGCCCCTGCGCGGAGAACGCCAGGTGGCGCTGCAGGTCGGCGCGCGTGATGGCGTGCCGGTACGCGAACATCCGCTCGAGCTGCCGGCGCGCGAGGCCCCCGCCCACCACGCGTCCCAGCGGCCCCGCCGGCAGCGCGTACTCGATGTGGTCCTCGAGCTCCGAGCTCTCCGGCCCGGTCGGGTGCATCCGGTGCGTGTGCACCCAGCTCGCGAAGGGGCCCGAGCGCTGCACGTCCTGGAACAGCACGTCCGGCTCGTAGCGCGTGTGCTCGGCCACCAGGCGGCGCGGCACGGGGCCCATCTGGAAGCGCACCTCCACGCGCGCGCCCACCTCGATGCCCGGCGGGCCGGAGCGCTCCAGCACCTCGATCGGCTCCCAGGGCGGGGTGAGCCGCTCGAAGGCCCCGGGCAGGGCATGCCAGGTGAAGAGTGCGTGAGCGCTCACCGGCATGGGACTTCGGGCTGTGAACAGCTGCGGCTTGCCCATTCCCTCTCCCGGGGCGACAGTGGCAGGTGCCCATGATTACCCCCGAAACCATCGCACATGCGGTGGATTTGCTGCGCCACGGTGGAGTCGTTGCCCTGCCCACGGAGACCGTGTACGGCCTGGCAGCCAACGCCGAGGACGAGCTGGCCGTGCGCCGCGTCTTCGCCATCAAGGGCCGCCCCGCCACCCACCCGCTCATCGTCCACCTGCCGGACGCGGCCGCCCTGCCCCTCTGGGCGCGCGAGGTGCCCGACACGGCGCGCAGGCTCGCGGAGGCCTTCTGGCCCGGGCCGCTCACGCTCGTACTCAAGCGCACACCGCGCGCGACGGACGCCGTGACGGGAGGCCAGGACACGGTGGCGCTGCGCGTGCCGCGCCATCCCGTGGCGCGCGCGGTGCTCAGCGCGCTCGGCGGAGGGCTCGCGGCGCCGAGCGCGAATCGCTTCGGACGGGTGAGCCCGACGACGGCGGCGCACGTCCAGGCGGACCTGGGCGGCGACGTGGACCTGGTGCTGGACGGGGGCCCCTGCGAAGTGGGGCTGGAGAGCACCATCGTGGATCTCACCGGGGAGGCGCCGGCCATCCTGCGGCCCGGTGGGCTCGCGGCGGAGGCGCTGGAGCGCGTGCTGGGCCGGCCCGTGCCGGTGCGCACGTCCACCACGGTGCGCGTGTCGGGGAGCCTCGAGAGCCACTACGCGCCGCGCGCGGGCGTGGTGCTCGCAGAGCGCCCCGAGGTGGCGGCGCGCGTGGCGGCGCTGCAGGCGCAGGGTTCGCGGGTCGCGGTGCTGGGCCCGCGCGAGCTCACGCTGCCCGCGGGCGTGCCGCGCTTCGAGGTCCCCGAGGCGCCGGAGGCAGCGGCGCAGGTGCTCTATGCGCGGCTGCGTGAGGCGGATGCCGCGGGCGCGGACGTGCTGGTGGTGTGTTTGCCGCGAGCGGAGGGGCTGGGGACTGCGGTGAGGGATCGCCTCGCCCGCGCAGCGGCTCCGCGGTAACGGAGTGGCGCGCCCTTCCCTCACCCCGTCCCTCTCCCAGAGGGAGAGGGGGACACTGACGCAGCTTCGTCCAGCACCCTCACGTCGACCGTCCCCGGAGGGAGCGGGAGGAGACGGCTCAGAACAGCCAGTCGGACTGAGCGGGCGCGGGGGCGGGGGGCGAGGCTCCTGCAGCCGGCTGACAGCGCGCGCAGTAGTGCGTGTTGCGCCCGCCGAGCCGCACGCGCTGCACCTCCTCGCCGCAGCGCGGGCACGCCTGCCCGTGGCGCTCGAACACGTTGCGCTGGTGCAGCGCGCGGCCCTTCGTGCCGTACAGGTCCTTCTGCGTACCGCCCAGCGCGAGCCCGTCCTCGAGCACCTGCCGCATCGTCCTGGCGAGCCGCACCACCTCTTCGCCGCTGAGTGACGCAGCGGTGCGGCGCGGGTCGATGCCCGCCTCCCACAGGCTCTCGTCCGCATCGCGGTTGCCCATGCCGGCGACCACGTTCTGATCCAGCAGCAGCGTCTTGAGCGGCGAGCGCCGGCGCGCGAGCCGCTGCGCGAGCACCTCGGGTCCCCAGCTCGGGTCCAACACCTCGGGCCCCAGTTCATCGAGCTTCAGCCGCTGCGCGAGCTCCGCGTGCCGCGCGAGCGCGGTGCGCGCGTAGCCGAGCGTGTCGGTGAAGTGCAACTCCTCGTCGCCCTCCAGCCCGAACACCACGAGGGTGGCGGGCTTCCGCTCTGCACCGGCGGGCCGCAGCTTGAGGTCTCCCCACAGCATCAGGTGCACCGCGAGCGTCTGCCCATCGTCGAGCGGCATGAGCAGGTGCTTCGCGCGGCGCGTGGCCGAGAGCACCTGCCGGCCTGCGAGCCGCGAGCCGAGCTCGGGGGCCGCGGGGAACCGCACGGCCTCGGGCACCAGCACCTCGGCGCCCGTCCACCGGCGACCCACCACCGCCTCGCGCAGCCCGCGCGCGAGCATCTCTACCTCGGGGACCTCAGCCATCCCCTAGCGGTAGTGCCCGGAGCGCCACGGCGCAGGCCTCGGGCTCCCCCACGCACGCGCCCGCCGGGAGGGCGGCCAGGCCGACGCTTCCCGGAGCCGCCGGGCCGTGACGCACGAAGTCACTCCAGGGCTTGCATCGCGCCGGCAGCTCGCGCATCCAAGGCCCCATGGTCCGCTTCGCTACCCGCTTCCTCGACTCCCTCCCGGGCGACCCCGTGCGCGACGACAAGCGCACGCGCCAGGTGCTCGGCGCCCTCTGGTCCCGGGTCTCCCCCACCCCGGTGGCCCAGCCGCGGCTCGTGGCCCTCTCGCCCGAGGTCGTCGCGATGCTCGGCCTCGACGAAGCGAGCCTGCGCTCTCCTGAGGGCGCACAGGTGCTCGGCGGCAACGCGCTGTGGCCGGGCATGGACCCGTACGCGGCGAACTACGGCGGACACCAGTTCGGCAACTGGGCGGGTCAGCTCGGTGACGGGCGCGCCATCGTGCTCGGCGAGCTGGTGGGGCCGGACGGGCGCCACCACGAGCTGCAGCTCAAGGGTGCAGGGCGCACGCCCTACTCGCGCCGCGCGGACGGGCGCGCCGTGCTGCGCTCGAGCATCCGCGAGTTCCTCTGCAGCGAGGCGATGCACCACCTGGGCGTGCCCACCACGCGCGCCCTCTCGCTCGTGGCCACGGGCGAGCCGGTCATCCGCGACATGTTCTACGATGGGCACCCCGAGGCGGAGCCCGGCGCCATCGTGTGCCGCGTCGCCCCCAGCTTCCTGCGCTTCGGCAACTTCGAGCTGTGCGCGAGCCGCGGCGACGTGGCCCTGCTGCGCCAGCTCGCGGACTACACGCTCACGCATCTCTACCCCCAGCTCGGTGCTCCCTCGAAGGAGACGTACGCGGCCTTCCTGCTCGAGGTCGCGCGCCGCACCGCGCGCCTCATCGCGCACTGGCAGGCGGTGGGCTTCGTGCACGGGGTGATGAACACGGACAACATGTCCATCCTCGGGCTCACCATCGACTACGGCCCCTACGGCTGGGTGGACGACTTCGATCCGGGCTGGACGCCGAACACCACGGACGCGGAGATGCGCCGCTACCGCTATGGCAACCAGGGCAACATCGGCCTGTGGAACGTGGAGCGCCTGGGCGTGGCGCTGCTGCCGCTCCTGGACGAGGACGAGGCACCCGTCGTCGCGGCGCTGCAGGAGTACCAGCGCGTCTTCGAGGCAGAGGTGATGGGGCGCTACGCGGCGAAGCTGGGGCTCTCCTCGCTCTCGCGCGAGGGCGACGCCGAGCTGCTGCAGTCGCTCTTCACCTGGCTCGCCGCGGAGGAGACCGACATGACGCTCTTCTTCCGCGGGCTCTCGCAGGTGGTGACGACCTCCGCCGAGCCCGAGGCCTTCCCGCCCGTGCTGCAGGAGGCGCTCTACGAGCCCGTGCAGGAGGCGCACGTCGCCGCGGGGCTCGCGTGGCTGCGCACCTGGTGGAAGCGCACGCGGGCAGAGGATGCGGCGCCCGCGGAGCTCGCGCGGCGCATGGACGCGGTGAACCCGAAGTACGTGCTGCGCAACTGGCTCGCGCAGGAGGCGATCGACGCGGCGCACGTGGGCGACGACTCGAAGGTGCACGCGCTGCTGGACGTGATGCGCCGGCCCTTCGAGGAGCAGCCGGGCCGCGAGCACTACGCGAGCCGGCGCCCGGACTGGGCCCGCTCGAAGCCCGGGTGCTCGGCGCTCTCCTGCAGCTCCTGAGCTGGGCTAGAACGGGGGGTCATGCCCCTCACGCCCCCCGTTCGCACCGTCCTGCTCGCCGCCTGCGTCCTCGGCGCCGCGTGCGCGAAGCGCCCCGACGCCGCCGCACCCGCCCCTGCTCCGGCGCCCGCCCCGGCGGCCGCGGCAGCCCCTGCGGCTCCAGCCCCTGAGCGCTTCAATCAGGTGGTGGACGCGGTCTTCGAGGCCTCCTTCCGCTTCTCCCCGTCCACTGCCACGGCGCAGGGCGTGCACACCTACGACGCGAAGCTCGAGGACCTGAGCCGCGCGCACATCGAGGCGCGCATCGAGGAGCTGGAGGCGCTGCGCGCGCGGCTGGGCGCCCTCGACCGGGGCAGCCTCTCCTTCGACGAGGCCATCGACCTGAAGGCGCTCGAGGCGCAGCTGGACGCGGAGCACTTCGAGCTGAGCGAGACGCGCAACTGGGAGAAGAACCCCATGCTCTACGCGGGGCTGCCCGGCGGCGCGGTGGACGTGCTGATGAAGCGCAACTTCGCGCCCGCTGCCGAGCGGCTGCGCAGCGTGGTGGCGCGCCTTCGCCAGGTGCCGGCGGTGTACGCCGCGGGCAAGGCCAACGTGAAAGAGCCTCCGCGCGAGTTCACGGACCTCGCGCTGCGCATGACGAAGGGCTCGGTCGGCTTCTTCGAGGGCTCGGTGGGCACCTGGGCCCGCGCGGCCGCGGGCGGGGACGCGGCGCTCCTCGCCGAGTTCGAGGCCGCCAACGCGGCAGCAATCGCCTCGGTGAAGGACTACGCGCAGTGGCTTCAGCAGGACCTGCTGCCGCGCTCCACCGGCAAGTACGCGCTGGGCGAGAAGGCCTTCCTCGAGAAGCTGAAGCTCGAGGAGATGATCGACCTGCCCCTGCCCGAGCTGCTCGCGCGCGGCCAGGCGAACCTCGAGAAGGACCACCGGGACTTCGTGGCGACGGCGAAGCGCATCAACCCGCGCCTCACGCCCGCCGAGGTCATGCACACGCTGGAGAAGGACCACCCCACGGCGCAGGACCTCATCCCCTCCGTGCGCCGCTCGCTCGAGGGCGTGCGCGAGTTCCTGGTGAAGAAGGACCTGGTGACCATCCCCTCCGAGGTGCGCCCGGCCGTGGAGGAGACGCCGCCCTACGCGCGCTCCGGCAGCTTCGCCTCGATGGACAACCCGGGCCCCTACGAGACGAAGGCCACCGAGGCCTTCTACTACGTCACCCCGGTGGAGCAGGACTGGGACGCGAAGCACCGCGAGGAGCACCTGCGCCTCTACAACAAGTACGTCGTGGCGCTCATCAACATCCACGAGGTGTGGCCGGGCCACTACCTGCAGTTCCTCTACGCGCAGCAGTTCCCCACCAAGGTGCGCAAGCTGGTGAGCGTGGGGAGCAACGCCGAGGGCTGGGCGCACTACGCCGAGCAGATGATGCTGGACCAGGGCTACGGCAACGGCGACCCGAAGCTGCGGCTCGCGCAGCTCTCCGAGGCGCTGCTGCGCGACTGCCGCTACGTGGCGGGCATCCAGCTGCACACCGGCGGCTGGAGCGTGGAGCAGGGCGCGAAGCTCTTCCACGAGCAGTGCTTCCAGCAGCCGGCCAACGCCTACGAGGAGGCGCGCCGCGGCGCCTACAACCCCACGTACCTCTACTACACCTACGGCAAGCTCGAGATTCAGCAGCTCGCGCGCGAGTACATGGCGAAGAAGGGCGGCACGCTGAAGCAGTTCCACGACGCCTTCGTCGCGCAGGGCAGCCTGCCGCTGCCCCTGGTGCGCCGCATCCTGCTCGAGCGCTGAGCGCTAGAAGAGCGGGTACGCCGCGTCGAACTGCACCTCGAAGTCGGCGCCCTCGGCCCCCACGACGCAGCCGGAGCCCCCGGGCTGCCCCTCCATGTGCAGCTCGAGGTGGCCCCGCCAGTGGTTGTCATCGTGCGCCTCGATCCGCAGCTCGCCGCGCACCTGCTGCACGGCGGGCTCCGGGTTCGGAGGGCCGAAGCAGCCCTCGGTCACCCACGCCGCGCGCACCTGGGGCGCGTGGCCCGCGCCGGGCTCGAACGAAGGGGACTGGCCCGGCACCTCGTTGCTCACCACCGCGCTGCCCTCGAGCTTCAGCGTCACCGCGCCCGGGCTCCTCGCCTCGAGCTCCGCCCTGTTCACGTCGAGGAGCGCGCAGAGGGTCGTCTCGTCGTCCTCACCGCCGGGCAGCGGGTCACTGAGGCCGCACACGCGCAGCTGCGTGATCCCGTTCGGAGCGAAGGCCAGGCTCGCGTGGGGCAGGTCGAAGAGGAGGTCGTCCCCGGCCGTGCGCAGCCGGATCGTGTCCGAGTCACCACAGGCAGCGAGCAGCGGGAGGACGAGGAACAGAAGGGGGCTCGAGCGCATGGGCGTCGTGCTCTGCAAGCGAGAGGCCCGCATCACCCGCCTGCACCCTCCGAGGGGACGCCCACGCCGCGTCCGGTTTTCCGAGGCTCTCGGCCCTCGCAGACCTCAAAAGTCTGAGGGGAGCGGAGCGCCCCGCCCTGCTAAGAACCGGCCCATGACGCGGCTCTGGCTCCTGCTCGGTGCGCTGAACGGCTTCCTCTCGGTGGCGGCGGGGGCGTTCGGCGCCCACGCCCTGAAGGCGCGGCTCGGCGCGGACCTGCTCGCCGTCTTCGAGACGGGCGCCCGCTACCACATGTACCACGCGCTCGCGCTGCTGGCCGTGGGGCTGCTCGCGGCGGTGCGGCCTGCGGGCGTCCCGCCGGGCCTGCTGGATGGCGCCGGGTGGGCCTTCCTCGTCGGCATCCTGCTCTTCTCCGGCAGCCTCTACGCGCTCGCGCTCACGGGCGTGCGCGGACTGGGCGCGATCACGCCACTCGGAGGGCTCGGCTTCCTCGCGGGCTGGGTACTGCTCGCCCTCGCGGCCCTCCGCCACGCACCCTGACCTGCACGCGCCGCAGCGCCTCCGCCCGCAGCGCGAGCAGCAGCAGCGCCATTGCCACCAGCACCAGCGCGCTCATGAGCGCCCCCCCGCGGCCTTCTCCTGCTTGCCTGCCTGCTTCATCTCGTGTTCCTCCTCGAAGTCCGGAAGACGGACTAGCGAGCCGCGTGCCAGACGCGCCTCTCCAGTCCTTTCGGATGCTTGGGAGGGAAAGGCGTCGCGCACACCGTGATTTCGGTGCGTTGCGCCACCGATACCGCGGTGAAGCACGCCCGGGCGGGTGAGAAGGACGCACCGGTATTCCGGTGGGACCTCCGGCTCACCCCACCCCGTTCCCAGCGGGAGCGGTGGCACGCACGAGCCGCACGACGGCCTCCACCCAGGCGGGGTGGGCGTTGAGGCTGGGCACGAGCAGCAGGTCCTCGCCGCCTGCCGCGCGGAACTGGTCGCGGGCGCGCAGGCCGATCTCCTCGAGCGTCTCGAGGCAGTCCGCGACGAAGGCCGGGCACATCACCGCGAGCCGGCGCACGCCCCTCTGCGCGAGCTCCGGGAGCACCACGTCCGTGTACGGGTGGATCCACGGCGTGCGCCCGAGCCGGCTCTGGAAGGACACGCTGCTCGCGCCCTCCGCGAGCCCGAGCCGCGCGGCGAGCGCGCGCGCCGTGGCGTAGCTCTGGGCGCGATAGCAGGTCCGGTTCACCGCCGTGAGCTGCGCACAGCAGTCCGCAGAGGAGAGGCAGTGCCCGCCACTCGGGTCGCTCTTGCGCATGTGGCGCTCGGGCAGGCCGTGGAAGCTGAAGAGCACGTGGTCCTGGCGAAAGCGCGCGAGCTCCGGCGTGGCCACCGCGGCGAAGGCATCCAGGAACCCGGCGTCGTCGAAGAACGCGGGCACCATGCGCACGGGCGTCGCGTCCCAGCCCCCGGCGAGCAGCTCGTAGACCCGCGCGCGCGTGGAACCCGAGGAGGAGGCGGCCTCCTGCGGGTAGAGCGGCAGCACCGTGAGCTCGCTCACGCCGCGCGCGCGCAGCCGCGCGAGCGCCGCCGGCAAGGACGGGTTGCCGTAGCGCATCCCCAGCTCCACCGCGTACTCGCCCGAGAGCCGCTCGGCCACCGCGCGCTCGAGGGCGCGGCTGTAGACGAGCAGGGGCGAGCCCTCGGGGGTCCAGATCTTCCGGTAGGCCTCGGCGCTCTTGGCCGGGCGGAACGGGAGGATGGCGCCCTCGAGCAGCAGCGTGCGCCCGGCCGCCGGCAGGTCCAGCACGCGCGGGTCTCCGAGGAACTCGCGCAGGTAGCGGCGCACCGGGCCCGCCTCGGGCGCATCCGGCGTGCCCAGGTTCACCAGCAGCAGGCCCTTCTTCGGAGCGTCGGGAGCAGGCGCGCGCATGGGGCCTTCAGTGCAGGGCGTGGGGCTGGGTGAGCGCGAACTCGCCGATGCGCGCCTCGAAGCGCGCGCCGTCCGGGCGCACCATCAGGTACTCGCCGCGCATGGTGCCGAAGGGGGTGCGCAGCATCGCCCAGCTCGTGTACTCGAAGCGCTCGCCGGGGGCGAGCGAGGGCTGCTTGCCCACCACGCCCTCGCCGCGCACCTCCTCCACGTGGCCGTTGCCGTCCGTGATCACCCAGTGCCGGCTGCGCAGCTGGGCGGGGAGGCTGCCCTCGTTCACGAGCTCGACGGTGTACATGAACGCGAACTGGCCGCTCTCGGGCTGGCTGCGCTCGGCCCAGTAGGCGGGCCGCACGGTGACGCGAATGCCATCGGTGAGGGTCGAGGACATAGGTGGCCCCACCCTATGGCGCGCAGCCCCCGGGCACGCAAGCGAAACGCGACGCGCGCGCCCCCGCTCTTGCTACTGCTCCACGTCCCGCGGCCCCTCGCGCGTCGGCTCCTCGGCCGCCTGCGGCCAGATGAGCGAGGCCACGATGGAGAGCAGCAGGATGCCGGCGATGGTCCCCAGCGACCAGCCGATGGGCACGTGCACGTCGAAGTAGGTGATGAGCATCTTCACCCCCACGAACGCGAGGATGGCGCTGAGCCCCACCTTGAGCAGGTGGAACTTGTCCATCAGGCTCGCCACCACGAAGAAGAGCGAGCGCAGGCCGAGGATGGCGCACACGTTGGACGTGTAGACGATGAAGCTGTCCTGGCTGATGCCCAGCACCGCCGGGATGGAGTCCAGCGCGAAGAGCAGGTCGGTCGCCTCCACCACCAGCAGCACGATGAACAGCGGCGTCACCTTCAGCCGCCCGTCCTCGCGCACGAAGAAGTGGGAGGTCTCGCGCGGGGTCTTGGACACCGGCAGCACCCGCCGGCTCCAGCGCACGATCAGCTGCTGCTCCGGGTCCTCCTCCTCCTCGCTCTCGAAGAACATCTTCACCGCGGTGAAGACGAGGAAGGCGCCGAACAGGTAGATGAGCCAGTTGAAGCGCTGCACCAGGCTCGCGCCCACGATGATCAGCGTGGCGCGCATCACGAAGGCGCCGAGGATGCCCCAGTACAGCACCCGGTGCTGGTGCAGCGGCGCCACCCGGAAGTAGCTGAACACCATCAGGAAGACGAAGAGGTTGTCCACCGACAGCGCGTACTCGACCACGTACGCGGTGAGCCACTGCATGCCCACCGCCGGGCCCCGGTAGTGCCAGATGCCGGCGCAGAAGATCAGGCTGAGCGTCACCCACACGCCCGTCCAGACCCCCGCCTCCTTCGGCGTGGTGACGTGCTCCTTGCGGTTGAACACGCCCAGGTCGAGCGCGAGCATCGCCAGCACGAAGAGGTTGAACCCGACCCACAGGGCCGCTGTCGTATTCACGGATGGTTCCTGACCTGCCCCGGCGCGGTCCTGGACCGCCGCGCACCGGGAAATGGGCGAGCACCCTACCCGCCAGGTGCGGGCGCGTCGATCTATTCGGTCGCCGGACGGCGCAGCACCACCAGCCCCCGCGCCGCCACCTGCAGCTTGCCGCCCGCCGGCGTGTGCCCCCGCAGCACCTCGCCGCTCGCCGTGTCCACCACCTGCTCCCAGTCCGCGCCCCACTCGATCGCCGGCAGGCTGAACGTAATGGGCTCGTAGTGCGCGTTCAGCAGCACCAGCAGCGTGTCCCCCACGATGCGGTTGCCCTCGTCGTCCGGGGTGGGCAGCGCATCGCCGCCGAGCAGGAAGCCCAGCGAGCGCACGTAGGGCTTCTCCCAGTCCTCCTTGCGCATCTCGCGCCCGTCCGGCCGGAACCAGGCGAGGTCCTTCAGCTCGCTGTCCCAGATGTACGCGCCGCGGAAGAAGCGGCGCTTGCTGAGCACCGGCTGCTCGCGCCGGATGCGGCTCATGGTCGCGGTGAACTCGAGCAGCGCCCGACCCGCCTCGTCCGGCTCCCAGCTCACCCACGAGAGCGGGTTGTCCTGGCAGTACGCGTTGTTGTTGCCCTTCTGCGTGCGGCCCATCTCGTCGCCCGCCACGAGCATGGGCACGCCCTGGCTGAGGAAGAGCGTGGCGAGGAAGTTGCGCTTCTGCTGCTCGCGCAGCGCGCGGATCTTCGGGTCCTCGGTCTCGCCCTCCACGCCGCAGTTCCAGGCGTGGTTGTCGTTCGCGCCGTCGCGGTTGTCCTCCTGGTTCGCCTCGTTGTGCTTCTGCGAGTAGGTGACCAGGTCGTGCAGGGTGAAGCCGTCGTGCGCGGTGATGAAGTTCACGCTCGCGGTGGGCCGGCGGCCGGAGAGCGCGTACAGGTCCGAGGAGCCGGTGAGCCGGTAGCCGATCTCCGCGGCCTGCCGGTCATCGCCCTTCCAGTACTTGCGGATGGTGTCGCGGTACTTGCCGTTCCACTCGCTCCAGAGCACCGGGAAGTTGCCCACCTGGTAGCCGAAGTCCCCCACGTCCCAGGGCTCCGCGATGAGCTTCACCTGGCTCAAGACCGGGTCCTGGTGGAGGATCTGGAAGAAGGCCGCGCGCGTGTCGTAGCCCATGCGGTCGCGGCCCAGGGTGGTGGCCAGGTCGAAGCGGAACCCGTCCACGTGCATCTCCTGCACCCAGTAGCGAAGCGAGTCCGCCACCAGCTTCAGCGCCTGCGGGTGCGTGGCGTTCCACGAGTTGCCGCACCCGGTGAAGTCCATGTAGTAGCGCGGGTCCTTCTCGGTGAGCCGGTAGTACGCCGCGTTGTCCAGGCCCTTGAAGCTGAGCGTGGGCCCCAGGTGGTTGCCCTCGCAGGTGTGGTTGTAGACCACGTCCAGCAGCACCTCGATGCCGGCCGCGTGCAGCAGCTTCACCATCCCCTTGAACTCGGCGAGCACCCCGGCCGGGTCCTTCGCGCTCGCGTAGGCGGCGTGCGGCGCGAAGTAGCTCAGCGTGTTGTAGCCCCAGTAGTTCGTCAGCCCCTTCTCGCTGAGGAAGGGCTCGCTGATGAAGGCGTGGATGGGCAAGAGCTCCACCGCCGTCACCCCCAGGCGCTTGAGGTGCTCGAGGGAGGCGGGGTGCGCGAGCCCCGCATAGGTGCCGCGCAGGGGCTCCGGGATCCCCGGGTGCAGCTTCGTGAAGCCCTTCACGTGCAGCTCGTAGAGCAGGCTGCGGTTCCAGGGCGTGCGGGGGGCGCGGTCCTCGCCCCAGTCGAAGGCGTCCGTGAGCACCACGCCCTTGGGCACGCCCGCGGCGCTGTCGCGCGGGTCCGCCAGCAGGTCCAGCTCCGCGTCCGCCGCGGGCGTGGCCGCAGGGCTCGCGGCGGCGGGCTTCTGGGGGCGGTAGCCGTAGATGGGGGCGGAGAAGTCCACCTGCCCGGCGAGCGCGCGCGCGTACGGGTCCACCAGCAGCTTCGCCGGGTTGTAGCGCAGCCCCTTCTTCGGCTCGTAGGGGCCGTGCGCGCGCAGGCCGTAGAGCGCGCCGGGCTTCACGCCCGGCACGTACCCGTGCCACACGTGCCCCGTCTGCTCGAGCAGCGGGAGGCGGCGCAGCTCGCGCGAGGGCTCGGCGGGGTCGAAGAGGCACACCTCCATCCGGCGCGCCCCCTCGCTGTACACCGCGAAGTTCACGCCCTGCCCGTCGAAGGTGGCCCCCAGCGGATGGGGGCGCCCCGGCAGCACCTCCACGCGCCTCATCCGCCGCCCCCTCCCGCGCCCTCCAGCAGCACCACCGGGAAGCGCTCGAGCAGCGGCGCGAGCTCGAGCGCGCCGTCCGCAGGCACCTGCACCTCACGCCCCGTGAGCGTGCAGCGCAGGGTGCGCCCCGCCCAGCTCGCGGGCAGCCGCAGGCGCGTGCCCTCGGAGGCGCGCGCGAGCCCCTGCTCCTCCAGCGCCGAGAGCGTGAAGCGCGGCGCGGACGCGAGCAGGCAGGCCCCGCCGCCCTCGCGCACGAAGGAGACCTGGGCGCTCGCGCGCGGGCCCTCGGCCGCGAGGGCCACGTAGTTGCCCTCGCGGAAGAGCTGCGGGTGGCGCTGGCGCAGCCGCAGCCCCGCGGCCAGGAGGTAGAGCTTCGCGCGGCCGTCCGTCATGTCCGCGGCGAGCGCCTGCGCGAGCCCCGCCGCATCCTGCTTCGCCTCCTGGTCCAGCGCCTCCAGCAGGCGCGCGCGCAGGGCGAAGTCCACCGGCCGGCGGTTGTCCGGGTCCACGAGCGAGAGGTCCCACAGCTCGCAGCCCTGGTAGGTGTCCACCGCGCCGGGGCTCGCGAGCTTGAGCAAGAGCTGCCCCAGCGCGTTGTGCTGCCCCGCGCGCTCGATGCGCCGCTTGAAGGCCTGCACGTCGCGCAGGAAGACGGGGCTCTTCTTCGGGTCGAGGCAGGCGTCCACGAACCGGGCCACCGCCGCGTCGTAGGCCTCGTCCGGGTTGGTCCAGGAGCTGTTCTCCTTCGCCTCCTTCACCGCCTTGGCCATGTACTCGCGCATGCGGCGGCGGAAGTCCTCGAAGGCCTCGCCGGAGAGGCTCTCGAGCGCGTCTCCCATCGGCCAGGCCCCCACCACCGTCTGGAAGAAGAGGTAGGTGTCGTTGGGGCTGGGGGCCTCGCGCCCCTGCAGGTCCGTCACGTGCTTCTGCGTCTGGCGCGCCCAGCGCCGCACCTGGTGGCGCCACGCGTCCGGCAGCTCGCTGAGCACGAAGAGCCGCGCGCGCACGTCCTCGCTGCGCTTGGTGTCGTGCGTGCTGCTGCTGAGCATGCTCGCGGGCCAGTTCTCCGCGCGCTCCACGTTGCGCTGGTGGAAGGTCTCGGGAGAGGTGCCGAAGTGCTCCGGCTCGCCGCCGACCTCGTTGAGCGCGACGAAGCGGTTGTAGACGTAGAAGGCGGTGTCCTCGAGCCCCTTGGCCATCACCGGGCCCGTCACCTGCTGCAGCTTCATCGCGAAGCGCAGCATCACGCTCTTCTCGCGCTCGTCCAGGTGCTCGGGGTAGCGGCGCAGGAGGATGTCGCGCAGGAAGTCGTAGATGGAGGCGTTGGTCGTGGTGTTGCGCGCCTTGGCCCGCGCGATGGTCCACTCCACGTACTGCACGTCGCGCGCGTCCAGCTCGGGGCGCCAGCCGTCCACGTAGGTGCGGTACACGGGGAACAGCGCGATGAACTCCACCAGCGCGCGGCGCAGCGCATTGAGCGTGAAGTCGCGGCTGCGCCGGTTCATCTCCGAGATGCGGTTGAGCTCGCGCGCGAGCACGTTGATCTCGGAGGCCATGCTCACCCGCATGATGAGCTGCTTCTTCGTGTAGACCAGCTCCTCGAAGTCCTCCGTCCCCGCCGCCCGGTCCGCGTAGCGCTCGTAGGTCTCGGTGAGGGCGCGCTCGGCCGAGGGGTCCACGAACACGCCGCCCACCGCGTTCGCGTAGCGGTAGCCCGTGGTGCCGTGCACCGCCCAGTCCTCGGGGATGCGCTCCTTGCCGCCCTGGATCTTCTCCACCACCACGTACAGCGCCTTGCGCAGCGGGGACGCCGGGTCCTGCTCCACCTCGCGGCGCCAGCGCGCCTTGAGCGCAGGCACCAGCGACTCGAAGGGCGCCCCGTCACGGGCGTTGCCACTGCGGGTGTGCAGCGCGCGCGCGTGCTCGAGGAAGTAGCGCTCCTGCAGGTTGAGGAAGTAGGCCGTCGGGTCGAAGAGGCCGTCCGGGTGGTCGATGCGCAGGCCCGTCACCTTGGCCTCGCACAGCCACTTGAAGACGAGCGCGTGCGCCTCCTCGAACACCTCGGGGTCCTCCACGCGCAGCGCGGCGAGGCCGTTGATGTCGAAGAAGCGCCGGTAGTTGATCTCCTCGCCTGCCACCCGCCAGTGCGCGAGCCGGTAGCTGCAGCCCTGCAGCAGCGCGTCCAGCCGGTCGAAGGAGCGCGCATCGCCGGGCGTGCCGTTGAAGGTCCGCACGTTCTCCGCGATGTACGCGGCGACCGGGGGGCTCGCCGCAGCCACCGCCGCGAGCCGCCGCTTGATGACCTCCTTCTCGCGCGCCCGCTCGCGCACCCGGGCGCGCTCGGTCTCGGTGCGCGGCGGCAGGTGGTGCAGCGCGGTGAGGATGGACTGCAGCTCCACGAAGTGCGGGTCGCTCTCGCCCAGCTGCGCCTCGAGCCGCTCGAGCCCCAGCTCCAGCACCCGCGCGTACTGGCGCGGCGCCACCGGGAAGCGGTGATCGTAATAGTTCACGCTGAAGGC
The DNA here is from genome assembly GCF_009659535.1 of Aggregicoccus sp. 17bor-14. Classification (NCBI taxonomy): domain Bacteria; kingdom Pseudomonadati; phylum Myxococcota; class Myxococcia; order Myxococcales; family Myxococcaceae; genus Aggregicoccus; species Aggregicoccus sp. 17bor-14. Next base: position 279,873 of record NZ_VJZZ01000007.1, on the reverse strand, counting down.
GCCGTCCTGGAAGGAGAGCTTCAGCTCCCCCTTCTCCAGCACCACGCCGTACTGGTCTCCGAGGATGGGCAGCAGGACCTTGTCCTTGAGCTCCGCCTTCACCGGGTCCCAGTCCACATCGAAGAAGGCCGCGTAGACGCTGGAGGGGCCGTTCTCCAGCACGTCGAACCAGAGCGGGTTGAAGCGCTCGATGCCCATGTGGTTGGGCACCACGTCCAGCACCTGCCCCAGCCCCGCCTCCTGCAGCGCGGCGCACAGGCGCGCGTGCTGCTCGGGCGTGCCCACCTCGGGGTTGAGCTGGGTGTGGTCCACCACGTCGTAGCCGTGCGTGCTGCCGGGCGCCGCCTTGAGGTAGGGGCTCGCGTACAGGTGGCTCACCCCGAGCGCCTTCAGATAGGGCACCTGCGCGAGCGCGTCCTCGAAGCGGAAGCCCGCGTGGAACTGCAGCCGGTAGGTGGACAGGGGCGTCGAGCGCCGGGCGAGCAGGTCCTCGCGCGCGCGGGCGTAGAGCGCCTCGGCCCCGGCGTCGGCCGGAGCCTCGGCCGGCCCCTGCTGCGCGTGCACGGCCTGCGGCCCCTCCGGGGCCGTGAAATGGGTCTCGGGGCTCACCTCGTCCAGCTCCTCGCGTGCCATGTGAGGCACAGGTAGGTCGGCGGGGGGCGGTTGACCACCCCGGCGCGTGGCGCAGCGCCGCAAAAAGAACGTTCCCCAGCTCACATCGCCCAAAAGCGAGGGGCCCGCCACCTGCACGGTGGCGAGCCCCTCCGGCACCTCAGGCCCCGGTGCCCCGCGAGGGGCGCGCCGCGGCCGGTGCGGCTTGCGGCACTAGCTCAGCTGCTTGTTCACCAGCGCGGTCATCTCGAACATGGTGACGTTCTTCTTGCCGCCGAAGATCGGCTTGAGCTTGTCGTCCGCGTTGATCTGACGCTTGTTCTTGGCGTCCTGCAGGTTGTTCTTCTTGATGTACGCCCAGAGCTTCTTCACCACCTCGGTGCGAGGCAGCGGCTTGTTGCCCACGACCTCCGCGAGCACTGCAGAGGGGGTCATCTCCTTCATGAAGGAGGCGTTCGGCTTGCGGCCCCCGGCGGCAGACTTCTTGGCGGCAGGCTTCTTCGCAGCAGCAGTGGTGGTCTTCTTGGCGGCCATTCTGTTCGAGTCTCCTCCCCACGTGGGGGCGTTCGCGGCTCGTAATCAAGACGAAGCCAGGTGTGTTGGTAGCACGCCCGGAGCCGAAAAACAGCCTCTGGATGCGTTTTTCCCTCTGGAGTTCAGTGGGAGAACGCTGCATTGAAGACGCATGCCCCCCTCTGAGGAGCTCCCACCGCTGCCCTTTTCACGCGCCCTGGTGACCGGCGCGAACGGCTTTCTCGGCGCCCATCTCGTCCGCCGGCTCGTCGCGCGCGGCGTGCAGGTCACCTGCCTCCTGCGCCCCACGAGCGACGTGAGCGCCCTCTCGGGAATGGCCTATTCCCGCGCGGACGGGGACATCACGGATGCCGGCTCGCTCGCCCGCGCGGTGGCCGGTCAGCAGGTGGTGTTCCACCTCGCGGGCATCCGCCGCGCCGCGGTGCGCGAGGAGTTCCTGCACGTGAACGCCGAGGGCACCCGCCTCCTGTGCGAGGCGCTGGTGGCCGCGGCGCCCGAGGGGCAGCGCGCGCGCCTCGTCTTCTGCGGCAGCCTCGCCGCGAGCGGCCCCTCCAGTTCCGGGCGCCCCCGCGTGGAGGAGGACCCGCTCGAGCCGCGCGAGTGGTACGGCGAGAGCAAGGCAGAGGGCGAGCGCATCGCGCTCTCGTACGCGCCGCGCCTCCCGGTCACCGTGGTGCGCCCGCCGCGCATCGTGGGACCCGGGGACCGCGAGAACCTCGTGTTCTTCAAGCTCGTCACGCGCGGCCTCAAGCTGCACCTCGCCGGCGGCCCCCGCCCCCTCTCGCTCGTGGACGTGGAGGACGTGGCGGATCTCCTGCTGGTGCTCGCCGAGCACCCGCGCGCGCTGGGCGAGGCCTTCTTCGTGGCCGGGGACACCACGCTCACGCTCGAGCAGCTCGAGGACCTGGGCGCCGAGGCGCTGGGGCTCCGGCCCCGCACGCTCACCCTGGGGCCCCGCACCCTCACGTGGCTCGCCAGCGCCTGTGACGTGGCCACCCGGGTGAGCGGCCGGCGCCTGCCCCTGAACCGCAAGCTCGCGCGCCAGCTGCTCGCCCCGGCGTGGACCTGCTCCGCGGCCAAGGCCGAGCGGCTGCTGGGCTTCACGCCGCGGCGCGGCGTGGTGGACTCCGTCCGCCGCAGCGCATTGTGGTACCGGGAGCAGGGCTGGCTCTAGCGCCCCCGTGCTAAACGCGCGGCGCCGCTGGGGATTGTCCGGCCCACCGGCGTCGTTGACACACACACTCCGGCAGTGTCAGGAAGCCCGCAGTCCCCATGACCGCCAAAGCCGCCTTCTACGACGTCGACGGGACGCTGGTCCGCACGAACGTCGTGCACGTCTACTCCTACTACGCCATGAACCGCGGCTCGCTGCTGGGCATGGCCGGGCGCAGCCTCGCGGTGGGCGCGAGCCTGCCGCTCTTCGGCGCGCTGGATACCTTCAACCGCAAGGTGTTCAACGAGTTCTTCTACCGCTACTACGCGGGCCTGTCCGAGGACCGGCTCATCGAGGTCGCCGAGGACATGTTCGAGGACGTGCTCAAGCCCGCCCTCTTCGAGCAGACCCAGGACCTCATCGACGAGGCGCGCCGCTCCGGCTGCCGCATCGTGCTCGTCACCGGCGCGCTCGACTTCACCATGCGCCCGCTGGCCCGCTACCTCGGCGCGGACGACCTCATCGCCAACAAGATGCAGTACGTGGGCGGGGTGGCCACCGGCAAGGTCATCCCCCCCATCATCGAGGGGGCGAACAAGGCCCACGCCATCCGCCAGTACTGCGTGAAGCACGGGCTCTCGCTGGACCAGAGCCACGGCTACAGCGACAGCGCCTCGGACTACCCGATGCTCGCCGTGGTCGGCCGCCCCACCGCCGTGAACCCGGACATCCGCCTGCGCTCGCTCGCGCGCGCCTACAACTGGCCCATCCTCGACCTGAAGTAGCCCTCCTCCCCGAGGCCCCCCAGACGGGGCCTCCACAGGCCCCTATGCGCCCGCTCAAGACGCTCCAGAAGCTCTACGACGAGGAAAGCCACATCGTCATCACCGAGAAGGGCAGCCCCCCGCGCGCCCTCTTCTCCGGCGAGAACTTCCTCCTCGAGGACCTGCCGGTCGGCACCCGCGTGATCTTCCCCCGGCCCCCGCTCGCGGGCGTGCCCAACGTGAAGGCCGCCATCCGCTGGGCGATCAACCACCCGGAGGAGATGGAGCCCCTGCACGCGCTGCTCAAGCCGGGCATGAAGCTCACCTGCGTCATCGACGACATCTCGGTGCCCTTGCCGCCCATGGTCACGCCGGACGTGCGCCAGAGCATCCTCGAGGTGGTGCTGGAGCTCGCCGCGGACAGCGGCGTGGACGACGTGCACCTGGTCATCGCCAACGCCCTTCACCGCCGCATGACCGAGGGCGAGATGAAGCGCATGGTGGGCCAGAAGATCTTCGACGCCTACTACCCCGAGCGCTACTACAACCACGACGCCGAGGACCCGGACGGCATCGTGGAGTTCGAGCGCACCGCGAAGGGCGAGGTGGTGGCGCTCAACCGCCGCGTCGCCGAGAGCGACCTGGTGGTCTACGTGAACGTGAACTTCGTGCCCATGAACGGCGGGCACAAGTCCATGGCCACCGGCGTGACGAACTACGCGTCCCTGCGCGCGCACCACAACCCCAAGACCATCCGCGAGTCGGACAGCTACATGGAGCCGAAGGCGAGCGAGCTGTACCGCAAGAACGCGCGCATCGGCGAGGTGGTGGACAAGAACCTCAAGGTCTTCCACATCGAGACCACGCTGAACAACCGCATGTTCGGCGCGCCCACCGAGTTCCTCGCTAAAAAAGAAGAGGACTACTCGGAGACGGACCGGCTCAAGTTCCAGGCGCTGCGCTTCGCCCTCGGCAAGATGCCGCGCGCCATGGCGCGCACCGTGCTCAACAACATCCCCGCGCCGTATGAAGTGACGGGCGTGTTCGCGGGCAAGACCGAGCCTGCGCACGCGAAGACGCTGGAGATGAGCTACCGGCAGTACTCGGTGCCGGTGCAGGGGCAGAGCGACATCGTCATCTTCCCCATCCCCTTCATCAGCCCCTACTCGGTGAACTCCATCCTCAACCCCCTGCTCGTGCAGGTGATGGGGCTGGGCTACTTCCACAACCTGAACCGCGGCACGCCCCTGCTCAAGAAGGGCGGCTGCCTCATCCTGCTGCACCCGGCCTACGACGAGTTCGACCCGGTGCAGCACCCCAGCTACATCGAGTTCTTCCACCGCCTGCTGCCCGAGACGCGCGACTCGATGAAGCTCGAGCACAAGTACGAGCGCGAGTTCGCGGAGAACCCCAGCTACGTGCACCTGTACAGGAAGGGCAACGCCTACCACGGCGTGCACCCCTTCTACATGTGGTACTGGGGCGAGAACGGCCGCCAGCACGTGGGCAAGGTCATCTGCGCCGGCGCGGAGAACAACCACGTGCCTGCGCTGCTCGGCTGGGAGCGCACCGACACGCTCACCGAGGCGATCGAGGAGGCGCGCGGCTTCATGGGCCGCAACGCCTCCATCAGCCTGCTGCGCATCGCCCCCACCGTCATGGTGGACGTGAAGCCCTAGAGAGTCCCCGGTCCCTACATGAGCCCGCTGCCCGAACAGCTCCCCGAACTGAACGTCACCCAGCTCTTCACGGGCAAGCGCCTGCTCTTCGCGGGCTCCACCGGCTTCGTGGGCAAGGTGACCCTCTCCATGCTGCTCGCGCGCTACGGCGAGCAGCTGGAGACGCTCTACATCATCGTGCGCAAGGGCAACGCCGCGAGCGCCGAGCGCCGCTTCTACGACAAGGTCGCCGTCAGCGAGCCCTTCCAGCCCCTGCGCGACCTGCACGGCGGCGAGGCCGGCTCGCTCGAGTTCCTGCGCAAGAAGTGCGTCATCCTCGACGGTGACATCACCGACCCGCGCATGGGGCTCACCGAGGAGCAGGCGAAGGAGCTCACCGGCAAGGTGCAGGGCATCGTCAACTGCGCGGGCCTGGTGTCCTTCAACCCGAGCCTCGAGGTGGGCCTCAACGTCAACACCTACGGCGTGAAGCACTCGGTGGACCTCGCGCTCGCGTGGGACTGCCCGCTCATCCACATGTCCACCGCCTTCGTCGCGGGCAACCGCTCCGGCCTCGTGTTCGAGGACGAGGCGGAGGACGTGGTCGGCTACTTCCCCAAGCAGGACGAGCTGGACGGGCGCGACTTCAGCCTCGAGCAGGAGCTCGCGGACGCGGAGAAGATCGTCGCCCGCCTGCGCGAGCAGGCGGACGACAAGGCCCTGACCAGCCTCTTCCGCAAGAAGGCCCTGCAGCGCCTCGAGGAGGAGGGCCGCGACGTCAACGACGAGAAGACGCTGCGGCTCGCGGTGGGGCGCGAGCGCAAGCTGTGGCTCACCACCGAGCTCACCCGGGTGGGCATGGAGCGCGCCCAGCACTGGGGCTGGCCCAACACGTACACGTACACCAAGAGCCTCGGCGAGCAGGTGATGGCCGCGACCCCCGGCCTGCGCTACGCCATCGTGCGGCCCTCCATCGTGGAGAGCGCCTGGCGCTTCCCCTTCCCCGGCTGGAACGAGGGCTTCACCACGAGCGCCCCGCTCGCCTTCGCGGGCATCAAGGGCCACCGCGGCATCCCGGCGGGTGAGCGCACCATCCTGGACATCATCCCGGTGGACCAGGTGGCCGCGGCCACCATCGCCGCCACCGCGCAGGCGCTGGACGCGCAGGCGCGCGGGGTACTCGAGCGGCGCGTGTACCACCTCGCCTCCGGCGACGTGAACCCCTTCTATGCGAGCCGCTCGGTGGAGCTGGTGGGCCTGTACCGCCGCCGCTTCTACCGCCGCAAGGAGGGCGGCAACTCGCTGCTCAACGAGATCAAGAGCCGGCTCGAGCCGCAGCCCGTCACCCGCCGCGCCTTCGAGACGCGCAGCGCGCCCGCCTTCATGAAGGGCGCGCGCTGGCTCAAGGCCACGCTGGACGAGGTGAAGCCCGCGTGGGGCGCCCCCGTGGTGCAGGCGCTGGTGGAGCGCGCCAAGACGAAGCTCGACGACGTGGAGCAGCAGGCGGCGAGCCTGAACATGCTCATCGAGATCTTCCTCCCCTTCCTCTGGGACAACCGCTACGTGTTCCGCTGCGACAACACGCGCAGCATCTACGCGCGCATGGCGGCGGCGGACCGGGCGAAGATTCCGTGGGACCCGGACACGCTCAACTGGCGCGAGTACTTCCTGGACGTGCACCTGCCGGGCCTCGAGAAGTGGGTGTTCCCGGGCCTCGAGGAGGAGACGAAGCGGCGCACCGTCATCCCCGCGCACCGCGACCTGCTCGAGCTGCTCGAGGCGAGCGTGCACGCCTTCCGCCACCGCGTGGCGTTCCGGTTCGCCGCGGGCGAGAAGGAGGAGCGCTTCACCTACGGCGAGGTGCACCGCTACGCGAGCCGCATCGGCTCCTTCCTGCTCAAGCAGGGGCTGCAGCGCGGCGACCGCGTGATGCTGCTCAGCGAGAACCGCCCCGAGTGGGGCACCGCCTTCTTCGGCATCCTCAAGGCGGGTGGCACCTGCGTGCCGGTGGACCCGGGCCTCACCGAGGCCGAGGTCTTCAACATCGCCAAGCGCGCCGAGCCCCGCGTGCTGCTCGTCTCGGACGACGCCGCGCGCGACTTCGCGGGCCTGCACGCGCTGCTCGCCCAGGCGGGGCTGCAGACCCAGGTGCACAGCCTCGCGCAGGCCATGGAGGGCGACCCCGCCTTCCCGGACCGCATCGGCCACGTGCGCAAGGCGGCCGCCGCGGACGACGTGGCGAGCCTCATCTTCACCTCGGGCACCACGGGCAACCCCAAGGGCGTGATGCTCACCCACCGCAACTTCGCGAGCCTCGTCGCGAAGATCGCGGGCGCCTTCAACATCGGCGTGGGTGACGGGCTGCTCAGCGTGCTGCCGCTGCACCACACCTTCGAGTTCAGCGCGGGCTTCCTCACGCCCTTCAGCCGCGGCGCGGAGATCACCTACATCGACGAGCTCACCAGCGACCGGCTGGGGGACGTGTTCGAGACGGGCCGCGTGACGGCGATGATCGGCGTGCCGGCGCTCTGGCAGCTGCTGCACCGCAAGATTACGCAAGAGATGGCCACGAAGCCGCCGCTCATCGAGCAGGCGATGAAGGCGCTGATGGCCACCCACGGCGAGCTGCGCAACCGCAGCGAGCTGAACCTGGGCAAGCTGCTCTTCTGGCCGGTGCACCGCAAGTTCGGGGGCCGCGTGAAGTTCCTCGTCTCCGGCGGCAGCGCGCTGCCCGAGGAGGTGCACAAGGCCTTCCACCAGCTGGGCTTCAACATCACCGAGGGCTACGGCCTCACCGAGGCCGCACCGGTGCTCGCGGTGAGCGACAGCACGAGCAACAAGCGCGTGCCGGGCCAGGTGGGCAAGGCGCTGCCGGGCATCGAGCTGCGCATCCGCGAGCCGGATGCGGAGGGCGTGGGCGAGGTGCTCGCCAAGGGCCCCAACATCATGGCGGGCTACTACGGGGACCGCGAGGCCACCGACGCCGTGCTCAAGGACGGCTGGCTCTACACCGGGGACCTGGGGCGCCTGGACGACCAGGGGCGGCTCTACCTCATGGGCCGCCAGAAGGACGTGATCATCGATGCCAACGGGAAGAACGTGTACCCGGACGAGCTCGAGGATCTCTACGGCAACCACCCCCACGTGAAGGAGCTGTCCATCGTGGGGCTGCCGGACGAGGCCGGCGGCGAGAAGGTCGCCTGCCTCTGCGTGCCCGACTACAAGGACCGCCCCCGCGAGGAGGTGCGCCGCGAGCTGGAGGAGCACTTCCGCCTGGTGGGCGCCGAGATGCCCTTCTACCGCCGCGTGAAGGTGCTCCGGCTGTGGGACGGCGAGCTCGCCCGCACCAGCACCCGCAAGGTGAAGCGCAAGCTGGTGGTGGAGGAGCTGCAGCGGCTCGAGCGCGCGAGCCACTCCGGCGAGAAGGCCCGCGAGAAGGTGCAGGCGGCCGGCACCGGCGGCATCGCCGAGTGGCTCTACCCGCTCATCGCCGAAGTCGTCAGCCGCCCCGTCTCCGACGTGCGCCCCGAGGCGCAGCTCGCCGGAGACCTGGGCTTCGACTCGCTCATGCTCACCGAGCTCTCGGTGGCGCTCGAGCAGGCCGGCGTGCCCCTGCCCGCGGTGAACGACCTCACCCAGGTGCAGACGGTGGACGACCTGCGCAAGCTCATCGCCTCGAGCGGCAAGCGCGCGAACGTGGAGGCTCGCGAGGAGCAGGCGGAGGAGCCGAAGAAGAGCAGCGACGAGGTGGAGATCCCGGTGCCCGACAGCGTCGCGGCGCTGGGGCGTGGGCTGCTCTCGCTGGGTCAGCGGGCGCTTTACGGCGGCGTGTTCGACGTGAAGGTGACGGGCCGCCCCTTCGTGCCCCAGAACCGCAACTTCCTGGTCATCGCGAACCACGCGAGCCACCTGGACGCGGGCCTCATCCGCACGGTGCTGGGCGAGCAGGGCCAGAAGCTCACCGCGCTCGCCGCGCGCGACTACTTCTTCGACACCCCGCTCAAGCGCGCGTACTTCGAGAACTTCACCGACCTCATCCCCATGGACCGCCACGGCTCGCTGCGCGAGTCCTTGCGGCTCGCGGGCGAGGCGCTGCGCCAGGGCTTCAACCTGCTCATCTTCCCGGAGGGCACGCGCTCCACCTCCGGCGAGCTGCTCGAGTTCAAGCCCACCCTGGGCTACCTCGCGCTGACCTACGGCGTGGACGTGCTGCCCATCTACCTGGAGGGCACCTACGCGGCGCTGCCCAAGGGGCGGCTGTTCCCCAAGAGCAAGAAGCTGGGCGTGCACATCGGCCCGGCCCTGAGCGTGGAAGAGCTGCGCGGGCGCGTGCACGGCATGGCGCGCTCCGAGGGCTACCGCTACGCCACCCGCGCCGCGGAGGAGGCGGTGCGCGCGCTGAGCCAGGGCCGCACCCTCACCTTGCGCGACGTGCCCGCGCCCGAGCCGCGCCGCGAGCGCCGCGCCCACAGCAGCACCGGGAGTGAGTCATGAAGCTGCTGGTCACCGGAGGCACCGGCTTCCTCGGCACGCACCTGGTCCCCAAGCTGCTCGCGCAAGGCCACCAGGTGCGCCTCATCGGGCGCAGCAAGCCCAAGGGCATGGACGCCGCCGAGTTCGTGCAGGGCGACCTGCAGGACCGCGACGCCGTGCGCCGCGCGCTGCAGGGCGTGGAGGGCGTGTACCACCTGGCGGGGCTCGTCTCCTTCCAGCCGAAGGACGCGCGCCGCATGTTCGCGCTGCACGTGGACGCCACGCGCGAGCTCGTGCGCGACGTGCGCGAGGCGGGCGTGAAGCGGGTGGTGCTCGCGAGCACCTCGGGCACCATCGCGGTGAGCGAGAAGGAGCGCGTGGGGCGCGAGACGGACGACTACCCCATCACGGTGGTGGGCCGCTGGCCCTACTACCTCTCCAAGATCTACGAGGAGAAGCTCGCCCTCGAGTACTGCAAGAAGCACGAGATTCCCCTGGTGGTGCTCAACCCGAGCCTGCTGATGGGCCCCGGGGACGACCGGCTCTCGAGCACCTGGACGGTGGTGAAGTTCCTCAACGGGGAGATTCCGTCGCTGCCCACCGGCGGCATGTCCTTCGTGGACGCGCGCGACGCGGCGGACGCCTTCGTGGCGGCGCTCACCCGGGGCGAGGTGTACGGGCGCCACCTGATGGGCGTGAACATGAGCATGTCCGACTTCTTCGGGCGGCTCTCGCGCCTCACCGGCGTGCCGCTGCCCCGGCTGCGCCTGCCCAAGCAGGGCAACATCCTGGGCGCGAAGCTGCTGGAGAAGTGGGCCGAGATGCGCGGCACCTCCCCTGCCCTGGATCCGCAGGAGGTGGAGATCGGCGAGCACTTCTTCTACCTCGACGCCTCCAAGGCCGAGGCCGAGCTGGGCTTCCACGCGCGCGACCCGATGACCACGCTGCACGACACCGTGCAGTACGTGTACACGCGCATGCCGCCCAAGAACCTGCCCGGCACCAAGGGCCGCCTCGCGGACCTGCGCGAAGGCACGTAGCTCCTTCGAAGCACTGCTCGAAGGAAAGAGATCGACAGTGTCCCCTCTCCCCCTGGGAGAGGGTCAGGGTGAGGGAAGCTCGCCCCTACTGCGCGCCCTGCCTCACCACCGCGCCGCGGCGCCGGATGGCAAATCCCAGCACGGCCACGGCTGCCATCAGCAGCGGCCACGCGCTGAGCCACCCGCGCTCGATGAGCGCACCACCGAGCAGCGGACCGAGAATCTGCGCCACGCTGAGCAGCGACTGATTCAGCCCCAGCACCGTGCCCTGCTCGCGCCGCCCCACCTGCTGGGTGATGAGGCTGGTGAGCGTGGGTCGCAGCACGCCTTGGCCGAAGGCCGCGAAGGTCGCAGCCACGAGCAGCAGCGGAATCCCGAAGGTCCCGGCGAGCAGCGCGTAGCCCACCGCGAAGCCCACGAAGCCCGCGCTCGAGAGCGCCTTGTCGCCGAAGCGCCGCACCAGCCGCTTGATGAGGCCGCCCTGCAGGATGATGCCGAGAAAGCCCGAGTACGCGAAGAGGTACCCGGTATGCCGCGCGTCGAACCCGAGCCGCCGCTCGGCCCACAGCGCGAAGCCGCCGGTGAAGACGGCGAAGGCGAGCGTGAAGCAGAAGAACTGCGAGAGCAGCCGCGCCAGGTCCGGCCGCTGGAAGTACTGCGCGTACGTGCCCCACGCGAGCAGCGAGAGGCGCTTGCCGCCCGGCCCCGCGGGGCCCTCCTCTTCGGCCGCGGCCCCTTCCGGGCGCGGCGGGTTCGCCGGGAGCAGCAGCGCGGTGGCGAGGATGCTGACGAGGCTCAGCCCCGAGGCCGCATAGAAGGGCACGTGCAGCCCGTAGACGGACAGGAAGCCGGACGCCGCGGGCCCCACCAGAAAGCCCAGGCCGAACGCGATGCCGATGATCGCGAAGCTGCTGGAGCGGTTCTCCGGCGTGGTCACGTCCGCGATGTACGCCTGCGCGAGCGAGAGGTTGCCCGCCGTGAGCCCGTCCAGGATGCGCGCGAGGAAGACGAGCCAGAGCACCTCGGCGTTGGCGAGCACGAGGAAGCCCGCGAGCGTGCCCACCTGGCTCACCAGCAGCAGGGGCTTTCGGCCCGCGCGGTCGCTCATCCGGCCTAGCAGCGGCCCCGAGACGAGCTGGCAGGCCGCGTACACCGACACCAGCAGCGAGGCCACGAAGGGCGAGGCCCCGAGCCGCTCCGCGTAGAAGGGCAGCAGGGGCAGGACGATCGTGAGGCCGAGCACGTCGACCAGCACGATGAGGAAGATGGGAAGCAGGGGCGAGCGCCGCACGGCCCCGTGCGCTAGCGCGCCTTCTCCCCGAGAGCAAGCGCGATGCGGCCTCCCTGCTGGCAGGGAGGCCGCTCGCTCGCAGCGCGGCTACGGCGTGCCGACGGTGGCCACCGGGCCCGTGCAGCCGGTCTCGAGCGCCCCCTGGTCCGGCGCAGGGCCGCAGTAGGGCAGCCCCACGCTCACCCCGGCCTCGCGCGCGGGCGAGCTCGCGGCGAGGCTCAGGTCGCGCGAGGCCACGTTGGTGAATGCCGGGTCGCGCTCGCTGGAGGCCGAGTCCCAGCCGGTCGCGCGCTTCCACGCGTCCAGGCTCTTCACGCTGCCGTCCAGCAGCAGCTGCGCGCTGGCGTTCGGGCGCCAGTAGAGGTTCGCCTCGATCGAGACGTTGGAGCGCAAGGGGCCCGCCTTCACCGCGTAGGTGCAGCCGGCGAAGACGTTGTTGCGCACGTCCAGCTTGTCCGTGTTGCCGCTGTCGCCGCTGCCGAAGCCGAGGCAGTTGGCCGGCATCCCGTACACGGTGTTGTTGTAGATCTGCACGTTCCACGCGGTGTTGATGCGCAGCGCGGTGCCCTCGTCGCCGTTCACCGTGGAGCCGTCCGTCAGCTGGTTGCGGCGCAGGGTGATGTTGGTCGGCGGGTCGCCCTCGCGGTTGCCGCCCACGCTGACGCCGCGCCCGTTGTCGCGCAGCACGTTGTCCTCCACCACCACGTCCTTCGCGGACATGTGGATGACGATGCCCTCGCCCTTCGAGCTGCTCGAGGTGTGGTGGCCGTAGATGGTGTTGCCGCGCAGCGTGACGTGCGTGCAGGTCTTCACGTCCACGCCGTTCTCCACGTTGTCGTGCAGCGTGTTGTTCTCCACCAGCAGGTTGTCGTGCGGGGTGCCGGCGATGGTGGCCGCGCCCTCGGGCCCGATGCACTGCACGGCGTCACCCGAGTTGTGGTGGATCTTCGAGTTGCGCACGACCACGTTCTTCGTGGTGGTCTGCACGATGACGCCGTGGCTGTCGTCGAGCGGCACCTTCTGGAAGTTGGAGATCTCGCAGTTCTCCACCGTCACGTTGCTCGCGTACTCGGCGATGTTCACGCCGGCGCCCGCCGAGCCGTTCTTCGCGACGCAGTTGCGCAGCAGCCCGTGGTGCGCCGCGGCCGAGCGCCAGATGGCCGCGAAGGCCTTGTCGCCGCCCACGTCCAGGGTGAGGCCCTCGAAGCGCCAGTAGGCGCGGCGCACGTCCAGCAGCGCCGCGGTGCTGCCGGTGCCGCCCTTGAGCACCACGGTGGCGCCGGGGGCCGCCGCCACGGTGATCCACTTGTCCGCGGTGCCGTCGCGGCCCGTGACGCTGAGCCGCTCCGCGTAGGTGCCGCCCTTGGCGAACACCGCCTCACCCGGCTGCACCAGGCTCAGCGCCTTGCCGAAGGTGCGGAAGGGCTGGGTCTCGGTGCCCGCCGCCGTGTCACTGCCGGTGGGCGAGACCCAGAGCACGCGGCTGAAGCTCGAGGCGCTGAGCGTGGAGGCCACGGGGCCCTGCGTGGCCGTGAGGGTCGTGCCCGGGCTGGTCCCGGTCACCGGGGTGCCGGCGTCCGGAGCGGGGGTCTTGGGCGCCTTGGGAGCCTCGGCGGCGGGAGCGGCCGGGTCGGCGGCGAGGTTGTCGGGGGCCTGCTCGGAAGCGGGGTCCTGCGCCGCGCAGCCGGCCGTGAGGGTGAGGGCGGTGGCGCACAGGGAGAGGAGCGACTTGGGTCGGAACATCCGTACTCCGGGTGGGGGAGGCGGTGGGGAGACGGCCGCCTCGGCGTTGAGCGTCGGCACCCCTTGTCCCGGTGATTTGCTTTGAACACAAATCAGGCGCTGCCTGCCGCCTCGCTCTCCAGAGAGGGTGGCAGTGGCATTACGGCGGCTTACGCGCGCGGCCGTGTGCGACAACTCCAGCGAGGGGCGAAGTTGCCTACACCTCCAGCAGTTGCGGGAGGTTGGCTCGAACGCCCGCGGCGCTTCACGGAGCGCAGCTACTCGAGCGCCTCGCGCAGCTTCGCCTTCGCGTTCTCGGTGAGGCCGGTGTGCCCGTCCGCGATGCGGGTGAAGGGCAGCTCCAGCAGCACGCGCAGGCTCTCGCGCGCCTGCGCCGCGTCCTCACAGAGGAAGAAGGGCGGAGGCCCCACGCCCCCGCGGCGGGCCATCAGCGCATCGCCGGTGAAGAGCAGGTCGTGCCAGAGGAAGGCCACGCTGCCCGGGGTGTGCCCCGGCAGGTGCAGGACGCGAAGCCGCTCTCCGTCCAGCTCCAGCACCTGCCCGTCGAACAGGGTCTCCATGCGCGCGGGCGGCTGCGGCGCGGGCGTGAGCTGGTCGAAGAGCCGCACGAGCGGGGCGTGCAGCTTCACCACGCCCGCGATGACGTCCTCCTCGCCGGGCCCCACCAGCACGCGCGCGTCCGGGAAGAGGTGCGCCGCGCCCCAGTGGTCGCGGTGCCCGTGGGTGAGCAGCACGGTGTGCACGTCGCGCAGGCCCAGGCCCTCGGCCGCCAGCTCGCGCAGCAGGTGCTCCCCGTCCGGCTCCATGCCGGTGTCGATGAGGGCGGCGCCGTTCTTCGTGCGCAGGATCCACGCGTACGACTGCCCGTCGTACACGCCCACCACCTCGGGCGCCGCCTCGATGCGAGCGTCTCCGGCGCGCGGCAGCTGACTCACCAGCGCCGCGGCCAGCAGCAGCGCCACCCCGCCGAGGATGAGCACGGCGCGCGCCAGCGCCCCCGCCAGTGACCTTCCCGTCTTCACACCCCGCGCCACGCCTGCCTCCCTGCTGCCGTGCCCGCGAGAGGGCGGGCGGCCTCGCGGAGGATAACGCTCCGCAGGGCCCGCGCTTGCATCCCTGCGCCGTGCACCCGCCCTACCCCGCCACCCGGTTGCGCCCGCCGCGCTTGGCCTCGTAGAGCTGCGCGTCGGCCGCCTGCAGCAGCTGCTGGGGCTCGGTCATCTGCGCCGTGAGGTCCGCCACCCCGATGGACACCGTCACCGGGATGCGCACGCCCTCGAAGCGGAAGGCGCGCTCGGCCACCTGGCGGCGCAGCTTCTCGGCGAAGTGGCGCGCCTTGTCCGGCCCGTCCTCGGGCAGCACCAGCGCGAACTCCTCGCCGCCGTAGCGCGCGAAGCACTGCTCGCGGCGCACCAGCGGCAGCACCCCCTGCGCGAGCTCGCGCAGCACCTGGTCCCCGGCCACGTGGCCGTGCATGTCGTTGATGCGCTTGAAGTGGTCCAGGTCGAAGAGCAGCAGCGAGAGCGCGCGCCCGTAGCGGTGGCAGCGCCCCAGCTCCCGCTCCAGGTACTCGAGCAGGAAGCGCTTGTTGCTCGCCCCGGTGAGCCCGTCCGAGATGGCCAGCTGGTAGAGGGTCTCGTGGTACTGCACCTCCACGTCGCCGCCCGAGAGGAACTTGAAGAGGGCGCCGCCCACCTTGAGCAGGTCCCCGCTCTCGAGCCGCGCGGGGCCCGGCAGCGGGGCGTGGTTGAGCCAGGTGCCGTTGGTGCTGCCCAGGTCCTCCACCCACACGTCCGCGCCCTCGCACCACAGCCGGGCGTGGTGCCGGCTCACCGTGTCCAGCTCCACCGCCACCGCGTTGTCCGGGTCGCGCCCGATGCCGACCGCTTGAGCGCCGGGTGCGCCGTCACCGGGGGCGCCGCCACCCAGCGCGCCTCCCCCCAGCGCCACCTTGCGCCCCAGCTGCGGCCCGTGGATCTGCACCAGCCAGCCCCCGGGGGCAGCGCCTTCGTTCCCTGCACCGGGGCGGGGCGCCATGCTCGTCACGCGCGTCTGCTCAGCGGCCATGCGGACGAGGCTTAGCACAGCGCATCGGCTATCGAACGCTTACCCCCGTCCGCGGACCAGAGGGCTTGAGGGCTGAGCCTCCGCAAGTACTGTGGCCCGCATGGCCAAGACGATGGCAATGATCCTCGCCGGTGGTGCCGGCACCCGACTCGAGCCGCTCACGCGCGAGCGCGCGAAGCCGGCGGTCCCCTTCGGCGGGCGCTACCGCATCATCGATTTCGTTCTCTCCAACTTCGCCAACTCCGGCATCTACCGGATGAAGGTGCTCACCCAGTACAAGAGCGACTCGCTCAACAACCACCTGTCGCGCGCGTGGCGCATGAGCAACTTCCTCGGCCACTACGTCGACATCGTGCCCGCGCAGATGCGCACCGGGCTGGACTGGTACAAGGGCAGCGCGGACGCCATCTACCAGAACCTCAACCTCATCACGGACGAGGAGCCGGACCACATCTTCGTGTTCGGCGCGGACAACATCTACCGGATGGACTGCCGGCAGATGCTGGACTTCCACGTGAAGAACCGCGCCGACTGCACCGTGGCCGCCATCCCCGTGCCCATCGAGCAGGGCAAGGAGTTCGGCATCATCGACGTGGGGCCCAACGGGGAGATGCTCAACTTCCTCGAGAAGCCGAAGAACCCGCCGCCCATGCCCGGCAACCCGAAGATGTGCCTGGCCTCCATGGGCAACTACCTCTTCAGCACCGAGCCCCTGGTGCAGGAGATCGTGCGCGACGCCGCGAACGACGCGAGCGCCCACGACTTCGGCAAGAGCATCATCAGCGAGATGTACAAGAAGAGCCGCGTCTTCGTTTACGACTTCGCCCAGAACCAGGTGCCCGGGCAGGAGGCGAAGGAGCGCGGCTTCTGGCGCGACGTGGGGAACATCGACGTCTACTACCAGTCCAACATGGACCTGGTGGAGGTGGACCCCATCTTCAACCTCTACAACGACAAGTGGCCCATCTACACCCAGCCCAACAACCACCCGCCCGCGAAGTTCGTCTTCGCGGACCGGGAGAACAAGCGGGTGGGCCACGCCACGGACGCGCTGGTGAGCGAGGGCTGCATCATCTCGGGCGGCCACGTGCACCGCTCGGTGCTCAGCCCCAAGGTGCGGGTGAACAGCTTCTCGGAGGTGGAGGACAGCATCCTCTTCGAGAACGTCACCATCGGGCGGCGCTGCCGCATCCGCCGCGCCATCATCGACAAGAACGTGGAGATCCCCCCGGGCACCACCATCGGCTTCAACGTCGAGGAGGACCGGCGCCGCTTCCACGTGACGGCGGACGGCGTGGTGGTCATCCCCAAGGGGATGAAGGTCACCTAGCGCGCGGTCCGGGTGGGGGACGCAGGGGTCCCCCACCCCGCCTTCTGCGGCTAGCCGCGGAAGGCGCCCTTCACCTCGGGCCGCATCAGCACCACGAGCGCCCAGATGCCCACCGGCATCCCGATGCAGCAGCAGCCGTTGACGCCCATGCAGGGGATCACGGCCACGATCGCGCCGGTGAGCGCGAGCGCGTAGCTCTGCAGGCCCTTCATCTTCAGGCCGCCCAGGAGCATCAGGCCCGAGAGCACGATGCCCGGCAGGTTGAGCCAGCGGCCGTGGTTCGCGAAGCCCTGGACGACGGAGCGCGCCTGCTCGGGCAGCTCCGGGTTGTCCAGCAGCGGGCCGTACTGGTTGACGCTGTGGCTCGCGACGCCGATGAGGCCGAAGATCAGCCCGAGGGCGCCGAGCACGATGAGCAGGATGGCCGGGACCTGCACCTGCTTCTGCGCGGCGATCGGGTCGGGCCCGGGGGTGGGCGGAGGAATCGGGGTGCCTTCCATGAACTCTCCCTGCATTGAGACGGGGTGTGGGAGGGCACTCTAGATCGGCTTCTGCCCGAAGGCCTCGAGCGTCTTGCCGATCTCCGCGTTGACGTGCTTGAGCAGGTCCTGCTTCTCGCGCTGCGGGAGGAAGGCGCTCTTGAAGCCCGCGACGATGCAGGTGGTGAGGTCCTCGAGCGTGAGGCCCAGGTGCCGGTGGCTCGTCCACAGCTCCTTCGTCACGGTGGTGTCGGTGATGAGCCGGTTGTCCGTGTTGATGGTCACCCGCAGGCCGTAGTCCAGGTAGAACTTGAGCGGGTGGCTCTCGAGCGCGTCCACCGCGCGGGTCTGCACGTTGGAGGTCGGGCAGATCTCCAGCGGGATGCGGTGGTCGTTCACGTAGTTGAGCAGGTCGCCGTCCTCGCGCAGGCGCGTGCCGTGGCCGATGCGGTGCGCGCCGAGGAAGTGGATGGCCTGCGCGATCGACTCGGGCCCGTAGGCCTCGCCCGCGTGCGCGGTGCAGTTCACGTTGTTCTTGAGGATGAGCTGGAAGGCGTCCTTGTGGTCCTTGGCCGGGAAGTTCATCTCGGCGCCTGCGAGGTCGAAGCCCACCACGCCGCGGTTCTTGTACGCGACGCACAGCTCGGCGAGCCGCACGCTGGTGCGCGGGCTCATGTGCCGGATGCCGCACAGCAGCACCCCGTACTTGATGCCCACCTCGCGCTTGGCGGCGCGCAGGCCCTCGAGCACCGCGTCCACCACCACCGTCTCGCGCAGGCCGCCCTTCAGGTGCAGCGCGGGGCTGTAGCGCACCTCCAGGTAGCGCACGTTCTCGGCCGCCGCATCCAGCGCGAGCTCGTACGCCGCGCGGTACAGCCCCTCCTCCGTCTGCAGCACGCTGAGCGTCACGTCGAAGGCGACGAGGTAGTCCTCGAGGCTCTCGCACACCTGGCCCATGTGGATGGCGCGCGCGAGCCCGTCCTCGGTGTCCGCCGGCAGCTTCACCCCCTGCTTCTCGGCGAGCTCGAGGATGGTCTTGAGCCGCATCGAGCCGTCCAGGTGGCAGTGCAGGTCGGTCTTGGGCAGGGCGCGCAGGAGCTCCTCCGTCACGCTGAGCGTGGGCGGAGGGCTGAAGTCGCCCCGGCGGGCGGTGGAAGGAATCCCGGTGGCGCTGGGCAGTTCGTCGTCGCGGATGGGAGCCATGGTGTGGATTTCCTCTGGTTCCCGTGCATCCTAGGGAGCGCCCCCGCTCCCTGCCACCCGCGCCTGTGCCGATGCCCCCTTCCCTGCGCTCCCTCCCGCTGCTGCTGATGCTGCTCGCGCTCGCCGGCTGCAAGCGCCCCGTGGAGCAGGTGGTGGCGTACAGCTCGGATGCCTCGAGCCGCACCGGCCTGCTGCCGCTCGCGGACGGGGTGCTGCTGGGCAACGAAGCAGGGGCACTGCTGCGGCTGCGCGCGGACGGCACCGTGCTGTGGCGCGCGATGCTCGGGCGCGAGGTGGCCGCCCGCCCCGCCGTCTCGGGCGGCCACGTGCTCGCGGGCACGGTGGGCGGAGACCTGGTGTGCGTGGACCTGCAGACGGGCGCCGAGCGCTGGCGCCTCACCGGGCAGCCCCCGGTGCTCGCGGACCTCGCGGCGGACGAGGGCGCGGTGTACGTGATGGCGCCGGACGGCAGCGTGCGCGCGCACGCGGTGGACACCGGCGCCCTGCGCTGGCGCCGCCCGGGGCTTCCCCCGCAAGTCGCGGCCCGCTTGCCTCCGCCGCTGACCCCGGTGCTCGGAGCCGGCACGCTGGTGCTCGTGCAGGGAAACAAGGTGCTCGGCCTCTCGGCGCAGGATGGCGCGGAGCGCTGGCGCGAGGCGAAGGGCGAGGTGGTGGGGCTCACGGGGGATGGCCAGTCGGTGTTCCTCAGCACGCGCACCGGAGGGCTCCTGCGCCTGCGCCCCGCGGACGGGAGCACGGTGTGGGAGGTGAGCCCCGCGGTGGGCGCCACCAGCGCGCCCTCGCTCGCGGGCGGACGAGTGTGGATGGGCGCGCCCCCTTCGGAGCTCGTGGGGGTGAAGCTCGAGGACGGCAGCCTCGCGTGGAAGAGCCACCTGCCCGCGCCGCTCTCCGGTGGAGTCGCGGTGCTGGGCGACACGGTGCTCGTGCCGCTGCAGGGCCCGGAGGGGCTGCTGCTCGGCCTGCAGCAGCCCGGTGAGGACCCGGTCTTCGAGCAGCGCCTGGACACGCGGCTCTTGAGCGCGCCCGCCGTGCTGGGCGACACGGCGCTGGTGCTGGGGCGCGACGGGCGCGTGCTCGGCTACCGGCTGCGCCGCGACTAGCGCCCCGCACTTCCCCCGGCGCTCCCCCGCCCCCATCTTCCAGGTTGGAGGAGGTGCAGCGTGGTCGAGGCGCTCTCCCGGGCCGTGCGCGGCCGCCGGGTCGTGGTGTTCATGTACGACGGGCTCCTGCGCACGGTGGAGCCGCACGCGCTGGGGCTGAGCAGCGCCGGGGACACCCTGCTCAGCGGGTACCAGACGGCGGGCTTCTCGCACTCCAGCGAGCAGCCGGGCTGGCGCCTGTACCGCCTGGACCGGATGCAGTCCCTCGCGGTGACGCCGTACACCTTCGCGGGACGGCGCCCCGGCTTCAACCCGCAGCACCCGCTGCTCGCCACGGTGCTGGCGATGGTGCCCGAGGAGGAGGGGCTCCTGACCGGGCCCTGAGCCCGCGGCTACTGGCGGGTCATCGTGAGCGGCGCGCGGTCGATCTTGCAGGGGCTCGCTGCGCCCGTGGCCTGGGGCGTGGCGGAGAAATAGCCCGCGAGCACGTCCCCGCTCACCTGACCGGTGATCGCCACCACCGTCATCTCCGAGGTCGACCCGGACCCCGACGCAGTCATCGTCACCGAGGTATCCGCGAGCCCACCCAGCAGCCGTCCGCTGTTGAAGCAGCGCGGGTCGCTGAGGGTGAGGATGCCGCCGAAGCTCGAGCCCTGCTCGCTGTCGATGCGCGCCTCGACGACGAGCCCGCTCACCGTCCCGCGCCACGTGCCCTTCAGGGTCGAGGCATCGCCCGTGTCACCGGATCCGCCGCCGCACGCGAGCAGCACGCAGGTGGCCAGGGGAAGGAGGCGGGACAGAGCGGGAGTCGCGCAGGGGCTCATGCGGGGCGTGTCTCGTGCGGGAGGAAGGTGGCGCGCAGCTATGCACAGCCGCGGTGCTCCGGACAATGACGGCGCGGTGCGCCGCGGCGCCGCAGGCGGCTCTGGCGTCCCGAGCGTCCGGTAAATCCATTTCTTTGAAGGACGCCTGTATCATCCGCGCCCCGCAGTACCCGTTCCCCCGCCGTCCCCCTTACGGAGTCCTCAGGATGAAGGCCGACACCCAGTCCACACCGAAGGAAATCACGCTGCGAGGAGTCGTCCTCGGCGTGCTCATCACCCTGGTGTTCACCGCGGCGCAGGTCTACCTCGGGCTGCGCGTGGGCCTCACCTTCGCGACGTCCATCCCGGCGGCCGTCATCTCGATGGCGCTGCTGAGCGCCTTCAAGGACGCGTCCATCCAGGAGAACAACATCGTGCAGACGCTGGCCTCGGCGGCCGGCACCCTGGCCTCGGTCATCTTCGTGCTGCCCGGCCTGCTGATGATCGGCTGGTGGACGCACGTGCCCTTCTGGCCCACCTTCGGCGCGTGCGCGATCGGCGGCGTGCTGGGCGTGATGTACACGGTGCCCCTGCGCCGCGCGCTCGTGTCCCAGTCCGACCTGCCCTACCCCGAGGGCGTGGCGGCCGCCGAGGTGCTCAAGGTGGGCACCTCCTCGCGCAGCGGCGCCGAGGAGGGCCGCGCGGGCCTCATGGCCGTCATCTGGGGCAGCGTCGCCTCCGCGCTCTTCGCCGCCGGCGCCGCCATCAAGGTCATGGCCGGCGAGGTGAGCGTGTACTTCCGCGTCGGCCGCGGGGCCACGGGCATCGGCGCCGCGAGCTCGCTCGCGCTCATCGGCGCCGGGCACCTGATGGGCATCACCGTGGGCATCGCGATGCTCGTGGGTCTGATCATCGCCTGGGCCCTGCTCGTGCCGATGCTCACCTCCATGAACCCCATGCCGGACATGGAGGCCGCGGGCCACGCGCTGCGCGTGTGGAGCACGCAGGTGCGCATGATCGGCGCCGGCGCCATCGGCGCGGCGGCCATCGTGACGCTGGCGGGCCTGGCCAAGCCGGTCATCGGCGGCCTCAAGAGCGCGCTGGATGCCGCGCGCAAGGCGAAGACCCAGGGCAGCGCCCCCCCGCGCACCGAGCAGGACATGCCCATCGCCACGGTGGGCATCGTGACGCTGCTCGCGCTCGTGCCCGCCGGGTGGCTGCTGGGCAGCTTCCTGAGCGGCACCGCGCTGGCGAGCGTGAGCATGCCCCTGGTCGCGGTGGGCATCGCCTACGTGCTGCTCGCGGGCGTGTGCGCCGCGGCGGTGTGCGGCTACATGGCCGGCCTCATCGGCTCCTCGAACTCGCCCGTCTCGGGCATCGCCATCCTTACCATCCTCGGCGCCGCGCTGAGCGTGGGCGTGGTGGGCCGCAGCCTCACCGGCCCCGAGGTCTCCCACGCGCTGGTCGCCTACGCGCTCTTCGTCACCACCGTGGTGCTCGCGGTGGCGGTCATCGGCAACGACAACCTGCAGGACCTCAAGACCGGACAGCTCGTGGATGCGACCCCCTGGAAGCAGCAGGTGGCGCTGCTCATCGGCGTGGTCGCGGGCTCGGTGGTGGTGCCGCCGGTGCTCGAGCTGCTGAACAAGGCCTACGGCTTCGCGGGCGCGCCCAACGCGAACGCCATCTCCAACCAGCCGCTCGCCGCGCCCCAGGCCACGCTCATCTCCACCCTGGCCAAGGGCGTCATCGGCGGTGACCTGCGCTGGGACCTGGTGCTGTGGGGCGCGGCGCTGGGCCTGCTGCTCGTGGTCATCAACTTCGGCCTCAAGGCCGCGACCAAGGGCCGCTACAGCCTGCCGCCGCTCGGAGTGGGCCTCGCCATCTACCTGCCCAGCGCCGTGACCGCGCCCGTGGTCGTGGGCGCCTTCGCCGGCTACTTCTTCGAGCGCGGCGTGGAGAAGCACCCCTGGGGCGAGACGGCCAAGCGCCTCGCCGTGCTGGTGATGTCCGGCTTCATCGTGGGCGAGAGCCTCTTCAACGTCGCGCTCGCCGGCCTCATCGTCTCCACCGGCAAGGGCGAGCCGCTGGCGCTCAACGTCAACTTCAGCGAGGTGACCACCATGCTCGTCGCGCTGGTGGTGGGCATCCTCGTGGTCGCGGGGCTGTACCGCTGGACCTCGCGCACCGCGCGCAGCATCGAGGTGTGAGCCTCTCTCGCGCTGCGCGGGCCCGCGGGCTCGCGCAGCGCGCCGCAGCACTCAGGGCGCCTGCACCCCGAGCGCCCCGGCGATGAGCGCGAGGTCCTCGAGCGGGATCTCGAAGTGCCCGCGCCGCGCGAGCATCCCCCAGTTGGGATGCTCGCGGATGAAGGCGAGGCGCGCGGCGAGCGCGTCCACCTTCGCCTCCCGGCGCACGGGAAGGTAGGCGATGCGGCGGCGGTAGGGCCGGAAGTCTCCGCCCAGGTCCACCTGCTCCACCCCCTCCCCCTCCACCCGCCCCAGCGCGGTGAAGGCCTTGAGGGGCTCGCCCTCCTGCATGTCCGTGCGCGGCGAGTAGTAGACGAGCCAGTCGCCCACGCTCATCCGCCGCAGCGCTTCCGCGCGGCCATGGCACAGCTGCGCGAAGCCCCCCGCCACCCCGCGCTGCACGTGCGAGCGCGAGACGACGCCCACCCAGGCCCTCACGGCTGCGCCTCCGCGAAGCGCGCGAGCGCGTGCGTATTGGCCTCGCTCCCCGCCGCCTGCTTGCGCGCCACCGCGCGGTCCCAGAGGAGCGAGAGCGGGCCCGCCACCTCGATGGTCACGCGCACCCGCGTGCCCTCCGCGCAGGGGAGCAGGTCGTGCCGCGTGCGCATGCGGGCGAGCGGCAGGTGGGCCACATCCGTGAACGAGGCCGGCGCGCTCGCCTCCTCCACCGTCATGCGCACCCGGGGGCCACCGCGGGGCGTGAGGCTGAAGGCGGCCCCGCGGGTGAGGGACGCCGGGGCCTCGGTGGAGGCGAGCTCCGCATCCCATTGCGGCCAGCGGGCGATGTCGGTGAGGGCGCGGTAGAGCTTCCCGGCCGGGGTGGGGACGACGGTCTCGTGGACGTAGCGGCGCATGCGGCTTCTCCTCTGCGGTGGGTACGCAGGGCAAGCTACGGGGCCCTGGTGACAGATTCTGTCAGCAGTGCGCATGCAGCGCTTCCGTCCTCTCCGGACACGCGAGAGTGGCGCGAGGGGGACGGCCTCGAGAAGGAGAGGCCGGGTAGGGGACGAGGCTTCTCCGGGTGGCAGAAGCCGTCCACGACGCGTGGACTCCTGTCCCGAAAGGAGACGCCCCTCCCGGGCGCGGACGGGCGCGCGATGCAAAAACGTAAAATCCTATTTTACGATTTTGCGCGACGCAGCCTTCGGCTCCCGAGGGGGCCCGCACGCAGAGTGAAGCTGCACTCGGGGCCGGAGCGTTGGTGCGTGGAACGGACGTTTCGCTCCACGCGGGAGGCTGCGTGGGCGGACGTGGAGGGAAGCTTCAGCCCTGGCGGTGCGCCGCGAGGGCCGCCCTCATGCGCGCAGCGCAAATGGGTCACCCCTGAGCGACGCGGAGTCGGCGACGCCCCACCGCGAGCGGCCGCAGCGTTCCGTCACCCTTCCAGCCCTGACGCCCCATCTGCAGCGAGGACGCGGCCCAAGGAACCGCGTCCTGCGCCGCCTCCACGGCGCGGCTACCCTTGGTGCCGACATGCTCCGTCGTCGGCCCACCCGATGGGTCTAGGTACCGCCCGGCAGCTGCGCGGGGATGTGCTCGCGCTCGCGCCACTCCCGCAACAGGGCCATCCGCGAGCGCGGCAGGCGCTCCTGCAGCGTGGCCCAGCGCGTGATGCGGTCCGCGCGGAAGGAGCGGAAGTCCCCCTTCGCCTCGCACCAGGCGATGAGCACCCGCGAGCGCTCGAAATAGCCCAGGCCCAGCGGCCACACGGTGCGCTCGCTCGCGTCCCCCCGCTCGTTCACATAGGCGAGCCGCGCCTTGTGCTGGGTGCGGATGGCCGCGCGCACCTCCGCGAGGTCCACCGTCTCGGGCGGGCGCTCGCGCGCGGGGCCCGCGAGCAGGGCCGTCTCGTCCACGAGCTGGCGCAGGTCGCGCGGCAGCACTGCGCGCAGCTTCGCCACCACCTCCGCGGAGGCCCGGCCCAGCGCCGCGTCCCCGTGCTCCGCCGTGAGCCGCAGGCCCAGCACCAGCGCCTCCAGCTCCTCGTCGCTGAACATGAGCGGCGGCAGCAGGAAGCCGGGGCGAAGGAGGTAGCCCACGCCCGCCTCACCCTCGATGCTGGCCCCCTGCGCGCGCAGCGTCTGCACGTCGCGGTACACCGAGCGCACGGAAACCTCGAGCTCCTCGGCGAGTGCCGCGGCGCTCACCGGCGCGCGGTGGCGGCGCAGCACCTGGATGAGGCGGAGGAGGCGGTCGGCGCGGGCCATGGCGCCCCACTGTGCCACACGGGCCCGGGCGGGGCGCTCGCGCGAGCGGCCCCGGTAGCGGACGGGCGCTACTTCCCGCTGATGCCCACCAGCTCCACGTCGAACTGGAGCACGGCATCCGGCGGGATGCGCGAGCCGGGAGGAGGCTGTGAGCCGTAAGCCTTGCTCGCAGGGCACGTGAGTTTCGCCTTGCCGCCCACCTTCATCCGCTGCAGCCCCTCGGTCCAGCAAGAGATGACGCCGTTGAGCGGGAACTCCGCGGGCTCGCCGCGCTTGTACGAGCTGTCGAACTCCTCCCCGGTGATGAGCGTGCCGCGGTAGTTGACCTTCACGGTGTCGCTCGCGGCTGGAGCGCGGCCAGAGCCCGCCTGCAGCTCGCGGTAGACCACGCCCGAGGGCAGCTTCTGCGCGCCCTTCTCCTGCGCCGCCCGCGCGAGCGTCGCCTCGTTCGCCTTGCCCTGGCGCCCGCGGGCGATGTCCTGCAGCTTGGGCTCGTACTGCGCGAGGTCCACCGCCGCGGGGGCGCCCGCGCGCGCATCACCGAGGCCGCGCTTGAGCACCTCGAGCTCCGAGGGGCTCAGCTGCAGCACCGCGAGCGACTCGCCGAAGCGGAAGCCCAGCGCGTAGAAGGCCTTCTCGTCCTCGGTCTTCGGCTGCGCGGAGGCGGCGGGCTTCGCCGTGCCTTGGGCGTGGGCGGTGGACATCAGGACGCTGCTCGTCACCAGCGCCAGCAACATCGTTCGCATGGGGGCTCCGCTGCTCGGGGGTATCTCGTGACGCTACCCCATCGCGCGGCCCCTCCGGCGTACAGGGACCCGAGGTGTCCGGCATCCGGGCCCCTCGCGCTCCGACCACTCGGGTTCGCGGGGCAGCCGCTCGCGGGCCTCCGCCGGCCGCTCGTGCGGCGCGACGCCCTTCGCCCTGCTGCCGGTGGCTACCTTCGTGCGCATGAAGATCGACATCGTCGTCGTCTACGTGCAGCGCTACCGGCAGGGGCACGAGCTGGACTTCGTGCCGCCCATCACCGGCATCCACCTCGCTGCGCTCACGCCGCCGGGCCACGAGGTCCGGGTCATCCACCAGCAGGTGCAGCCGGTGGACCTCGACACGGATGCGGACCTCGTGGCGCTGTCCTTCTTCTCCGGCTTCGCCCCCGAGGCGTACCGGCTCGCCGATGCCTTCCGCAGCCGCGGCAAGAAGGTGGTCGCGGGCGGGCCGCACGTGACGTACGCGGCGCAGGAGGCGCTGCGGCACGTGGACGCCGTGGTGCTGGGCGAGGCCGATGCCGTATGGCCGACGCTGCTCGCGGACGCGGAGCGTGGCGCCCTGCAGCGCCGCTACCAGGGCGGCCCACACTCCATGCGCGGCCTGCCCACGCCGCGCTACGACCTGCTCGGCGACCGCTTCTTCGTGCCGCGCGTGGTGCAGGCGACGCGCGGCTGCCCCTACCGCTGCTCGTTCTGCACCGTGCCCACGCTCAACCCGGGCTTCCGGATGCGGCCCGTGGAGGAGGTGCTGCGCGACATCCGCTACGACGACTTCGAGCACGCCTGGCAGCGCAAGGTGGTGTGGTTCTGGGACGACAACCTCACCATCCACCGGCCCTACGCCCACGCCCTGCTGCGCGCCATGGTGCCCGAGAAGAAGTGGTGGCTCACCCAGGCCAGCCTCGACATCGCGAATGATCGCGCGCTGCTCGACGACCTCGAGGCCTCCGGCTGCATCGGCATCTTCTTCGGCATCGAGAGCTTCGGCGCGGAGAGCCTGAAGCAGGCCAACAAGCGCCAGAACAAGATTGCCACCTACCGCGCCTCCGTCGAGCGGCTGCACGAGCGCGGCATCTGCGTGATGGCGGGCTTCATCTCCGGCTTCGACGGCGACACGCCCGAGAGCATCCTGCAGATGGCCGAGAACCTCGACGAGATCGGCGTGGACGTGCCCTTCCTCTCCATCCTCACCCCCTTCCAGGGCACGCCGCTCTAC
The DNA here is from genome assembly GCF_009659535.1 of Aggregicoccus sp. 17bor-14. Taxonomy (NCBI): domain Bacteria; kingdom Pseudomonadati; phylum Myxococcota; class Myxococcia; order Myxococcales; family Myxococcaceae; genus Aggregicoccus; species Aggregicoccus sp. 17bor-14. The sequence continues at coordinate 253,163 of NZ_VJZZ01000007.1, read as the reverse complement.
GACGAGCTGCTCAGCGAGGGCCGGCTGCTCGAGGACCGCGGCTGGGAGTTCTTCAACGGCTACAACGTGGCCTTCCGCCCGCGCGCGATGACGCCCGGAGAGCTGCTCAACTCGCACCGCCAGCTCTGGCGCAGGGCGTTCTCCCTGCGCGCCTCCGCAGCGCGGGTCGCGAAGCGGCTGGGGAGGCTGCGCGCCGGCGCACAGCTGATGAGCGCCTGCATGAACGGCTTCTACGCGCTCAAGGCGCTGCGCGGAAACGAGCCCGTGGACATGGCGACGCGCACGGCCTACCGCGACGCTGCGCTGCCCGAGCACGTCCGCATCGACGCGAGGCCCGCGCCGGTGAAGCTCACGGTCCCCGTCCCCACGAGCGCAGCGCGCTGACTGGCGGGCCGCAGGGCGAGCGGGCGGGGCCCGCCGCGCAGGGCAATGGCGCGCGGGCCAGGGGCGCACCCACGCTCCGGGCAGGAGGCCTGCCATGGCCGACATCGTCCTGGTCAACCCGCGCTTCGAGCCGTCCTTCTGGGGCATGGAGCACGTGCTGCCGCTGCTGGGCAAGCGCGCGAGCATGCCGGTGGCCGCGCTGCCGCTGCTCGCTGCGCTCACCCCCGCCCCCCACCGGGTGCGCATCCTGGACGAGAACGTCACTCCGCTGGATCTGGACGCGCTGGCGCGCGCGGACATCGTGGGCCTGACGGGGATGGTGGTGCAGCGCGAGCGGATGCGCGAGCTGCTCGCGGCGCTCAAGGCGCGCGGTGCGTTCACGGTGGTGGGCGGGCCCTGGGCCTCGGTGCACGAGGAGGACTTCCAGGGCCTCGCGGACGTGGTCTTCGTGGGCGAGGCGGAGGGGACCTGGCCGCGCTTCCTCGCGGAGTGGGCCGAGGGGCGCCACTCCGCGCGCTACCAGCAGCTCGAGCGCACGGACCTCACCCGCCTGCCCACCCCACGCTACGACCTGCTGGACCTTCGCCCCTACCTCTTCGGCTCGCTGCAGTTCACGCGCGGCTGCCCCTTCCAGTGCGAGTTCTGCGACATCATCGTGACCTTCGGCCGCAAGCCCCGCCTCAAGCTGCCCGGGCAGGTGGTGGCGGAGCTCGAGGCCCTGCGCGCGCGCGGGGTGCGCCACGTGTTCGTGGTGGACGACAACCTCGTGGGCAACAAGCGTGCGGTGCGCCCGCTGCTGGACGCGGTCGCCGCGTGGCAGCGCGAGCGCGGCTACCCGCTCGTCCTCTTCACCGAGGCCTCGCTGGACCTCGCCGAGGACGCGGACCTGATGGCCCGCATGGTGGAGGCCAACGTGGTGAGCGTCTTCGTGGGCGTGGAGAGCCCGGACGAGGCGGCGCTGCTCGAGGCGAAGAAGCTGCAGAACGTGCGCCCGCGCGCAGGCACCCTGCTCTCGCGCGTGCGGGCCATCCAGGACGCGGGGCTCGAGGTGTGGGCGGGGATGATCGTGGGCTTCGACGCGGACACGCCCGAGGTCTTCGCCCGCCAGGTCGCGTTCGCCCGCGAGGCGCGCATCGCGCACGTGATGGCGGGCATGCTCTCCGCCATCCCCAAGACGCCGCTGCACGCGCGGCTCGCGCGCGAAGGGAGGCTGGACCTGGCGGAGCGGCCCGCCTACGGCACCAACGTCATCCCGCTGCGCATGAGCCGCGAGGCGCTGCGCGACGGCTACATCGGGCTGATGGAGGCGCTCTACCAGCCCGAGGCCTACTTCGAGCGGGTGGAGGCGCTGTTCCTCGAGGGAAGACTGGACTACGGACGCGGGCGCGCACGCTACTGGCAGACGCACCCGTGGCGGCGGCGCGCGAGCCAGGCCCGGGATCTCGCGACGGCGCTGGTGCTCGCGGCGCGCCTGCTCGCGCGGCTGCCGGACCCCGCGCTGCGGCGTGAGTACACGCGCAGGCTCTCCCGCGCCTGGGCGCAGCGCCCCGAGCCCGAGCTGCTCCTGCTCTTCGTGGTCAAGTGCGCCTGCCACTTCCACTACCACCAGCTGGTGCGGCGCCTGCGCGCGGGCGAGCTGCGCAACTCCTTCTGAGCGCGCAGCTCGGACCGTGGTCCCCGGAGCATACGTCCCCCCGCTCGGACCGCGGGGCAGCTCGGGCGGCGCACAGGCGCTGCTACCTTCGGCGCATGCGTTCTGCCCTGCCTGCGGTGACCCTGCTCCTCGTGCTCTGCGGCTGCGCCTCCACGCCGGCAGCTCCTTCCGCTCCGAAGGAGGCCTCCGACGGGGACGTGGTCGCCCGCGAGCCCTGCCCCGTCCCGCAGGACCGCGCTGCCTTCGATGCGGAGATGCGGGACTACCTGCAGGAGGACCTGGAGCAGGCCGGCCTCCAGGCGGAGCTCGCCGCGCGCCCGGTGGAGAGCCTCTTCCCACCCGCGGACTTCACGCGCCTGCAGGCCGCGGCCCGCGAGGGGCGCTGCGAGCGCGTGCTCTACCGGGTGGGCGCGCTGCGGGTCAGAGGCTTCGTGCTGCGGCCGCCCCAAGCCTCGCAGGGGCCCCACCCGGTGCTGCTGTGGCTGCGCGGCGGCAACGCGGACTACGGCCGCATCGGCACCTTCGGGCTCGTGCAGATGCAGGACTTCACGGACGCGGGCTTCGTGGTCGTCGCCACGCAGTACCGCGGAGCGGATGGAGGCGACGGGGCCGACGAAGTGGGCGGCGCGGACCTCGCGGACGTGCGCGCGCTGGTGCCACTGGCTCGCGCGGTGCCCGGCGCGGACGTGTCCCGCCTCTACCTGCTGGGCGGCTCGCGCGGCGGGATGGAGGGGCTGATGGCCATCCGCGCGGGCCTGCCGGTGCGCGCCGCCGCCATGCGCAGCGGTCAATACGACTTCGAGATGTCGCTCGCCGACCGCCCCGACCTCGAGGCCGAGGTCTACGCGAAGCGCATCCCCGAGTGGAGCCGCGACCGCGCCGCAGCCATTGCGCGCCGCAGCGCCCGGCAGTGGGCGGGCGAGCTACACGTCCCCCTCCTCCTGCTGCACGCCGAGCAGGACTGGCGCGTGCGCCTCGCGCAGTCGCAGCGCTTCGCCGAGGCGCTCCAGGCCGCGGGCACTCCGCATGCCCTGGTCGTGTACCCGCGCGACGAGCACCAGCTCGCGCTGCACCGGCGCGAGTGGGTGCAGGCGGCGGTGGACTGGTTTCGCCGCTACGGCGCCTTCGGCCCTCCTGCGGACGCCGCGCCGCGCGCGGCGCCCTGAGCGCGCGCCCCTACCCCCACGCGAGCGCGCCGGCGCGGCGCTGCCGCAGCGCGAGCCCCGCGAGCCCCAGCGCGGCGAGCCCCGCGGCCCTGCGCGCCCAGCGCGCACGCACCCGGGCCCGGGCGCGCGCCGCGGCCTCGCTCTCGGCGTAGAGCGAGAGCAGCGCGGGCACGAAGTGGGTGAGGTCCTGCGGGCCGCGGCTGGACACCCAGTTGCCGTCTCGCACCACCGAGAGGTCCTCCCAGCGGGCGCCGGCGTTCGTCAGGTCGTCGCGGATGCCGGGCCAGGAGGTGAGGTGCCGGCCGCGCGTGAGGCCCGCGGAGGCGAGCACCCAGGGGCCGTGGCACAGCGTGCCGATGGGCAGGCCCGCCTCGTCGAAGGCGCGCACCAGCTCCCGCACGGCGTCGCTCTGGCGCAGCAGGTCCGGGCTGACGAAGCCGCCCGGGATGAAGAGCGCGTCGTAGTCCTGCACGCCGACCGCGCTCACGCGCCGGTCCACCCTCACCTCCTTGCCGGGCTCGAGCCCGTTCATCCCGCGCAGCGAGCCCGCGTGCACGCTCACCACCTCCACGTGCGCGCCCGCGTTGCGCAGGGCCTTCAGCGGCACGGTGAGCTCCACCTGCTCGAAGCCGTCGGCGGCGAGCACCGCCACCCGCAGGCCCCTCAGTGTCTTCGCCATGGATGGGTCTCCTAGCTCCCCGCGCCCGCCAGCACGCGGTCCACCTGCGCGACGGCGTCCGGGGTGAGGCGGAAGTCCGCGGCCTGGAGGTTCTCCTTCATCTGCTCCGGCCGTGTCGCCCCCACGATGGTGCTGCTCACGCCCTTCTGGCGCAGCGCCCACGCGAGCGCGAGCGTGCCGCGGCTCACGCCGAGCCCGTCCGCGATGGGCTTGAGGCGGCGCACCTTCTGCAGGTTCTCCTCGGAGAGCAGGCGCTTGGCGAAGGTGTCCTCGCGCGAGAGCCGGGCGTCGGCGGGGCGCCCCGCGTCGTACTTGCCGGTGAGCGCGCCCATGCCCAACGGGCTCCAGACGACGAGGCCCATGCCCAGGGGCTCGGTGACCGGAAGGATCTCCTGCTCCACGCGCTCGCGCCAGAGCATGGAGTACTGCGGCTGCTCCACGACGGGGGCGTGCAGGCCGCTCGCGCGCGCGAGCTCCACGGCCTCGGTGATCTGCTCGGCGCTCCACTCGCTGGTGCCCCAGTAGAGGATCTTCCCCTGGTCCACGAGCTGGCTCAGCGCGCTCAAGGTCTCCTCGAGCGGGGTCTCCGGGTCGTAGCGGTGGCAGAAGTAGAGGTCGAGGTAGTCGGTGCCGAGGCGCTTGAGGCTCCCCTCGATGCTGTGGCGCACGTGCTTGCGGTGCAGGCCGCGGTCGTTCACGTCGTCGCTCATCGGCCAGAACAGCTTGCTGGAGACGACGAGCCGGTGGCGCGGGAGCTCCTTGAGCACCGCGCCCATCATCTGCTCGCTCTTGCCGTTGGCGTACACGTCCGCCTGGTCGAAGAAGTTCACCCCGCCCTCGAAGGCGGTGTGAATGATGCGCCGCACGACCTGGTCGTCCTGGACGCTGCCGCCGAAGGTGGTCCAGCCGCCGAGGCTGAGGGCCGAGACCTTGAGACCGCTGCTGCCGACTCGCCTGTACTCCATGGGGGTGCCTCGCAGAGAGGAGGGGGACGCACGGGGCAAGCTAACGATGGCGCCCGTCCCCGCCACCGAGAGTGCAGGCGAGCGCCACGCCCTCCTGCTCCCGCGTGGGGTTGCACCCGGGTACAGCGCCTGCGTCCGGGTCCGCGCAGAGCGGCTGCGCTGAAACCGCCACTTCGCTGCCACGCCGTCCGCCAGCGCGCAGTCCGGATTGCCCCGCTCCCGCGTCGCCACACCTTTCTGCCCTCCCAGGAGCGCCCGTGCGGCGCGTCACCGGGAGAGAGGAGAGGGACGATGAAGCAGATCGGGTGGGTGTTGCTTGCGCTCCTGGGAGCACAAGCGGGGGCGGCCTCGGCCGCGACGCAGCGCTACGTGGTGGTCTTCAATCAATCCAACAACCTGCCGTCCAACGCCGAGCGCGCCGTCCAGGCCGCGGGCGGCAGCATCCAGGGACGGCTCGACGCGGTGGGCGCGGTGGCGGTGGAGTCGAGCAATCCGAACTTCATCGCCGACATCGAGGCGAACCCGGTCGTCAAGGCCGCGAGCCTCGACGAGCTGCTGCTGACGATTCCGGAGAGGGGGCTCTCTGCGCTCGACCGGGACGCGGCCGCCACGGAGAACAACGGCGGCACCATCACCTCGCCCGGCGCGGATCCACAGCCCATGCCCGACTCGCTGGGCAGCCAGCAGTGGGACAAGATGCGGATGAACTCCACCCTCACCGGCTCCTACGCCGTGCAGCGCGGGCGCCGGGACGTGCGGGTCGCCGTGCTCGACACCGGCGCCGAGGTGCTCCCGGTGCCGCACCCGGACATCGCGCCCAACCTGAACTTCGCCGAGAGCCGCTCCTTCGTGCTCCCCTCGGGCGCCTACAACGGCCTCGCCGAGGGCGACCCGAACCCGGCGAGCTGGGACGACAAGGTGGGCCACGGCAGCTGGTGCCTCAGCGCGGTGGGCGCGCCGATCAACGCCATCGGCGTCTCGGGCGTCGCTCCGAACGTCACCCTGGTGGCGCTGAAGGTGCTCGGTGACACCGGCTCCGGCAGCTTCTTCGCGCTCGCCGCGGCGCTCGTCTACGCGGGCAACCACCACTACGACGTGGCCTCCATGAGCCTCAGCGGCTTCCTGCAGCACGCGAAGCACGGCCAGGCGCTGGTCACCATCGTGCAGCGCGCCTCGGACTACGCGCGCTCCAACGGCGTGCTGCCCATTGCCGCCCTGGGCAACGACGGCTTCAACCTGAGCGACGGCAACTTCGTGCAGAGCTTCCTCAACGTGCCGGCGGAGCTGCCGGGCGTCGTCGGAGTGGCCGCCACCGGCTACTACAACCAGAAGGCCTTCTATTCGAACTACGGCGTGGACGCGACGGACGTGTCCGCGCCCGGCGGCTCCACGCGCAACTACACCGGCGTCCCGGGCAGCGGCGCGCCGCCGCCGCCCTACCTTGGCATCGGGCGCGTGCTCGGCGCCTGGTCGGCGGAGAACACGGATGCGCTGCCCTCCAACCCGGACAACTACTTCCAGCACTGCGTGGACCCGGACGGCAGCGGCGTGGTGTGCGCGTACTACGCCTGGGTGCAGGGCACGTCCATGGCGACGCCGAACGCGGCGGGCGTGGCGGCGCTGATCATCTCCCAGTACGGCGACTTCGCGGGCAACAACCCCAACAAGCCGCACATGTCGCCGCAGCAGGTGGAGTCCTTCCTGCAGACCTCCGCCAACAACCAGCCCTGCCCGGACCCGCGCACCGTCATCCAGGGGCCGGGCCTGCTCATCCCGACCGCGACCTGCTCGGGCGCGAGCGGTGGGGGCAACGGCGCCGGGTACACGGACTTCTTCGGCAAGGGGATCGTGGACGCGCTCAAGGCGGTGACCCTGAAGCCGGGCCAGGCCGCGCTGTAGCGGCGCTGCGGGCCGGGGCGCGCGTGCACACCTTCCTCGAACGACGAGTCGAGAGGAGGAGTGCCCGCGTGCCCCAGCCGCCCCAGGAGCTGCCACCGCCGTCCCCACCCACCCTGCCGGAGCGGCCACCCGACGTGGCGCCTCCTGCTGCGCCCCCGGAGGTGGAGCCGCCGCGGCCCCCCGAGGTGCCCGGCCATCCGGACGACGTGCCCGCCCCGCGCTGAGCCGCGCCTGGGCAACGCCCGGCGCGCAACAGTGGCGTCCCTCCGGGCGACGCGGGGGCCTGCGGGGCGGAGCATGCTGCGCGCCACCATGCGCCTTCACACCGGACGCCTCATCGACCACGTGCACCTGCGCGTCGCGGACCTCGAGAAGAGCCGCGCCTTCTACCGCGCAGCGCTGGCGGCGCTCGGCCGCGCCTTCACCACCGAGAGCCCGCGGCACTTCAACTCGGACGAGCTGTGGGTGGACGCCGCGGGCGACGCCGCCCCTTCGCGCGTGCACCTCGCCTTCCAGGCGGAAGGGCCCGAGGCCGTGCAGCGCTTCCACGCCGCGGCGCTGGCTGCGGGCGGGCGCGACCACGGCGCGCCCGGAGAGCGCAGCTACCACCCCGGCTACTACGCGGCCTTCGTGCTGGACCCGGACGGCAACAACGTGGAGGCGGTGTTCCACGGACCCGCCGACCGCAGCGCCGCGTCCGTGGAGATCACCCCGCGCGCCGGCTAGGGTTCGCCCGCGCGCATCCCCCCGCAATCCGGCCACAATCTGCCGGAGTCGGACCCAGGCCCACATCCGCGGCGCCTGGCACACATCACCCCCGGTGGGACCTTCGCACGGGGTGCGTGATGAAAAAGTGACGGCCCCATCTTCGCAGCGGGGCCCTGATCGGGCTAGACGAGCGACGCCGGCTGTCCCCCCACAGCCGCGCAACCCGGGAGGGGTTCTTGCGTCACTTCATTCATCCATCGCAGCTCAGGGTCGCGGCGTTCGCCGCGGTCCTGGCCTTCGCATTCACATCGCTGGCCCAAGGCGTCACCGGCTCCGCACTGTTCGGCAAGATCACCGAGCCGGGCGGTCAGCCGATCCCCGACGCGGTCGTCGAGATCCGCAACGAGAGCACGGGCGCGACCTTCGTCGCCGTCACGGACGGCTCGGGCGGCTACATGCTCGACAACGTGCCCCCCGGTGGGCCGTACACGGTGAGCGTCAGCGCCACGGGCTTCTTCGGAACCCAGGGCAAGGGCTACCAGCTGCTGCTCGGCAACCGGCTGAAGCTGGATGCGAAGCTGCAGAAGCAGGAGGAGATGGGCGAGCAGCTGACGGTGGTCGGCCACGAGCTGGACGCCTTCTCGGACCGCGGGCGCAACGGCCCCTCCACCACGGTGACCGGCAAGCAGATGGTCGAGCTGCCGCTGCAGGGCCGTAACTTCTCGGACCTCATCTCCACCGCGCCCCAGGCCGCCAACGGCTCCATGGCCGGCCAGAACACCAAGTTCAACAACATCCAGATCGACGGCGCGTCGTACAACGACATGTTCGGCCTCGCCAGCAACGGCACGCCGGGCGGCCAGGCCGGCGCCAAGGCGCTGTCCATCGAGGCCATCGACTCCTTCGTCGTGCAGGTGTCGCCCTTCGACGTGCGCTACGGCAACTTCGCCGGCGGCATGGTGAACGCCATCACCAAGAGCGGCAGCAACGAGTTCCGCGGCTCGCTCTTCGGCTACTGGCAGAACAAGAAGCTGGCCGGTGACCGCGACGACCCGACCTTCCTCGACTACAACGTCCTGCAGTACGGCGTGAGCCTGGGCGGTCCGATCATCAAGGACAAGCTCCACTTCTTCATCACCACGGACCTGCAGTCGCGCAAGAGCGCCTTCGGCAACGCCTTCCAGCTGAGCGGCGACCCCACGGACGACCTGGCCCGCGCCGGCTTCACCAACGCGGAGGCCGAGCGCTTCCAGTCCATCCTCACCAACAAGTACGGGATGCAGAACCCGGGCACCGCGCTGGGCACCTCGCTCCACAACCCGGACCACAACCTGTTCGCCAAGCTGAGCACCAGCGCCATCCCGAACAGCTACGCGGAGGTCTCCTACAACCTGGTGACCGCGGACCAGGACAACCTGACCCGCTCGCCCACCTCGCCGAGCATCCCGGGCCGCCTGCGCGACGGCTACCAGCTGTCCAACGCCGGCTACGCCCAGTCCACCGCGAGCCACGTGGCGCGCGTGAAGCTCACCAGCAGCTGGCTGGACGGCAAGCTCTCCAACGAGTTCCTCACCGGCTTCTCCATCCTGCGCGACCAGCGCGATCCGAGCGACAACTCGCCGCTCATCCTCGTGAAGTCCGGCAAGCTCGGCACGGCCGACTCCTGGCTCGCCGCGGGCGCCGAGCGCTTCAGCCAGCTCAACACGCTGGACCAGGACATCTACCAGCTGCAGGACAGCCTCACCTACAAGATGGGCAGCCACGCCCTCACCGCGGGCACGAGCACCGAGTACCTGAAGATCCGCAACGCCTTCCTCCAGGCGTCCACCGGCGTGTGGGCCTTCAACAGCCTGGACGACCTGGAGGCGGGTCGCGCGGCCTCCTTCCAGCGCCGCTTCGGCGTGAGCGACGTGCAGGACCCGGGAACGGCCGCCTTCAGCGTGTTCCAGCCCGGCTTCTACGTGCAGGACAACTGGACGCCCTTCGAGGGCCTGAGCATCACCCCGGGCCTGCGCGTGGACATCCCGCTCCTCTCCAAGGCGAACGCGAACCCGCGCCTGGTGGACAATGCGGCGCTCGCCATCGACACCAGCAAGGTGCCCTCGGGCAACCCGCTCTGGTCGCCCCGCCTCGGCTTCAACTGGGACGTGGACGGCGGCAACACCGTGCTGCGCGGCGGCACCGGCATCTTCTCCGGCCGCCCCCCCTACGTCTGGGTCTCCAACGCCTACGGCGTGAACGGCCTGTCCCAGGTGGAGCTGACCTGTAACCGCAACGCCACCACGGGTGCGGGCGTGCCGGCCTTCACCACCGACCCGAACGCCCAGCCCTACGACTGCGCCGGCGGCACCAGCACGCCCACCGCGCCGACGAACCAGGGTGAGATCGACTACTTCGACGCGAAGACCAAGTACCCGCAGAACTTCCGCGTCGCGCTCGGCATGGACCGCCGCCTGCCGCTGGGCCTCGTGGGCACCGTGGACCTGCTCTACACCCGCGACATCAACGGCTGGTACACCACGGACGCGAACCTGGTCCGCCAGGACGACCTGAGCGGCGAGGGCCGCGCGCTGTACGGCACCTTCGGCGCCACCGGCTTCTCGGCCGCGCCCAAGCGCTTCGACCCCGTCAACCTGCGCCAGGCCGTGAAGGTCTACAACAAGAACGGTGGCTACGTGACCAGCGCCACCTTCGGCGTGCGCAAGACGCTCGCGGACATCGTGGACGCGCGCGTGGCCTACACCTACTCGCGCTCGATGGACCGCATCTCGCTCACCAGCTCCCAGGCGCTCTCGAACTTCCAGTTCTCGCCCGTGGACGGCAACCTCGAGGATCGCAACGTGCGCGCCTCCGCGTTCGACCGCCCGCACCGCCTGACGGTCACCGGCACCACGTCGCTGCCGCTCGGCTTCAACCTGGGCCTCATCTACATCGGCCAGTCCGGCACGCCCTACACCTGGACCGTCAACGGCGACGTGAACGCGGACGGCATCAGCGGCAACGACATGGTGTTCGTCCCCAAGGACGAGAGCCAGATCACCCTGCAGGACCCGACGCAGTACGCCGCCCTGGCCGCCTTCATCGACAAGCACCCCTGCCTCGCCGACTCGCGCGGTGGCTTCGCGGAGCGCGGCGCCTGCCGCAACCCGTGGCAGAACCAGCTCGATGCACGCCTCGGCTGGAACTCGCCCGAGTTCATCAAGGGCCAGCACCTGGAGCTGCAGGCGGACTTCTTCAACCTGCCCAACATGCTCAACGCGGACTGGGGCCTGTTCCGCCAGGACGCGAACTTCGAGACCCACGCGGCGCAGTTCCTCAAGGCGGTGGGCTACGACGCGGCGAACAACCGGCCGATCTACACCTTCACCGAGCCCACCGAGACCACCACGGTGGTCCACTCGCCGACCGCGTCGCGCTGGCGCGTGCAGGTGGGTGCGCGCTACGTCTTCTAGCGCCCACACCGGGCGCCGGGGTCACCTTCCCGGCGCTCGCGTGAGCTTCGTTTGACCTCGGGGGTGCGCGGGAGGAGTCCTCCCGCGCACCCCTGCTGCTTTTCGCGCAGCCCTTGTCTGCGGACGGCCCCCCGTTCTAGACGGACACGTGCTCCGCTCTCCGCCCGCCCTCCTCGCCGCGCTGCTGCTCACCCCGCTCTGTGGCTGCGCGCCGGCCACGCGCGCCCCCGCCCTGCCCCCGGCGCCCGTGCGCCTCACGCTGGTGGGCACCAACGACCTGCACGGCTGGGTGATGCCGCACGAGGGCAAGCTGCCGGACGGCACGCCCGTCACGCAGGGAGGGCTCGCCACCTTTGCGGGCTACGTGGCGGCGCTGCGCCAGGACAACCCGGACGGCGTGCTGCTGCTGGACGGCGGAGACCTCTTCCAGGGCACGCTCGCCTCCAACCTCACCGAGGGCGAGGTGGTGGTGCGCGCGATGAACCAGCTCGGCTACGTGGCCGCAGCGCTCGGCAACCACGAGTTCGACTTCGGCCCCGTGGGCGCGCGCTCGGTGGCGCAGGCGGGCGACGACCCGGTGGGGGCGCTCAAGGCCCGCATCGCCGAGGCCCACTTCGCGGTGCTCGCCGCCAACGTGCAGGAGGCCGCCACCGGCGCCGCGCCCGCGTGGCTCAAGGGCGACGGCACCCTGCTGGTGGAGCGCAACGGGGTGCGCATCGGCGTGCTCGGGCTTGCCACGCCCACCACCCCCAGCGTGACCAACCCGGTGAACGTGGCCGGGCTGCGCTTCAGCCCCATGGCGCCCGCGGCGCTCGCCGCGGCCCAGCGCCTGCGCGCGCGGGGCGCCGAGGTGGTGGTGGCCGTGGCCCACGCGGGCGCGGTGTGCAAGCGCCTGGACGACCCGCACGACACCTCCTCGTGCGACCGCGGGGACAGCGAGATCTTCGAGCTGCTGGAGGCGCTGCCCGCGGGCACGCTGGACGCGGTCATCGCGGGCCACACCCACCAGCCGGTGGGCCACTTCGTGAACGGCACGCCGGTCATCGAGACCTCCGGCCAGGGCCGCGCCTTCGGACTGGTGGAGCTCGAGCTGGACCCGAAGACGCACCGCGTGCTGCCCGAGCGCACGCGCCTGCAGGCGGCGCTGCCGGTGTGCGAGCGCGTGGAGGCGCGGCTGGGCACCTGCGACGAGCGCGCGCTGAAGGAGGCCGGCGCGGGCGCGCAGCTCGTCCCGGCGCGCTTCCGCGGCCACCCGGTGCAGGCGGACCCGGCGATGGGGGCGCTGCTCGGCGAGGCGCTCGCGCGGGTGCAGCAGGAGCAGCAGCGCCCGCTGGGCGTGCGCGTGCCGGCGCCGCTCAAGCGCGCCTACGAGGCGGAGAGCGACCTGGGCAACGTGCTGACGGACGCGCTGCGCGCGGTGGCCGGGGTGGACGTGGCGCTGCTCAACAGCGGAGGCCTGCGCGCGGACCTGCCGGCCGGAGAGCTGCGCTACGGGGACGTGTTCGAGGTGCTGCCCTTCGACAACACGCTCGCCACCCTCACCCTCTCCCCCGCCGAGCTGCGCCAGCTGCTGGACGCGGCGTACGGGCACAAGGGCGGCATCCTCCAGGTCTCGGGCCTGCGGGTGACGCTCGCGGGCTGCGCGGGCCAGGCCCACGTGGAGGCGGTGACGCGCGAGGACGGCCGCCCGCTGCCCGCGAGCGCCCGGCTGCGCGTGGCCATGCCGGACTTCCTCGCGCGCGGCGGCTCCGGCCTGGACGCGGTGACCCGGGCGCTGCCGCCGGGCAGCATCGACCTGGGCGAGCAGCGGCCGCTCACCGTGCGCGACGCGCTGGTCGAGTACTGGAAGGCGCAGGGCCAGCCGCTCGTCGCGCCGCCCCGCGGCCGCATCACGCGCCTGCCGGCGCCGCGCGAGGGCTGCAGCCCCTGAAGACGCGCGAGGCCCCTGCTCCCCGTGGGGAGCAGAGGCCTCTGGTGCGGCAGGGGGCTGCGAGGCCCCGCTCAGACCATCGACTTGAGGGCCTTCATCGGCTGGATCTTGACCACCTTGCGGGCGGGCTTCGCCTTGAAGATGGTCTCCTCCTTGGTGAAGGGGTTGATGCCCTTGCGCGCCTTGGTGGCCGGCTTCTTGATGACCTTCACCTTCATCAGGCCGGGGACCACGAACTTGCCCGAGCCACGGCCGCCCAGGTTCTTCTTCAGCTCCTCGGCGAACGCGTCGAACACCGAGCCGACCTGCTTGCGGCTCAGGCCGGTCTCCTCCGCGATGGAGGTGTAGAGCTCGGACTTCGTGGGGGGCTTGGCCCCGGGGGCCGTCTTCTTCGCCTTTGCAGCCATCTGTGTGACTCCAGGTCGAGGGGGAAAGTGCCTCTGCGGGCCCCGGAATCCCGGGGCGCCAGGGCCGCCATACCACTCCCTGGGCCCCTGAAGTCGAGCAACTCATGCTCGCACGGCGGGTCAGCCGGCGGGGGGCGCCCCCGCGTCAGGGCCGCCCGGGTGCGGCGGCAGGCCCTGCGGCCGGTGCCTTCACGTACTGCTCGAGGAAGCGGGCGATGCGGGCCTGGGCCTCGATCTGGTTCTCCCGGCGCGCGAGCGAGTGGCCCTCGTTGGGGGCGACCATGTACTCCACCGGCACGCCGCGCTGGCGCAGCGCCGCGACCACCTGGTCGCTCTCGCTGCGCGGCACGCGCGGGTCGTTCGCGCCCGCGTAGACGAAGAGCGGGTCCACGATGCGGTCCACCTGGGCGAGCGGCGAGAGCGACTCGAGCAGCGCGTCGTCGCGGCCCAGCTCGCCGAACTCCTCGCGGAAGATGTCCCGGATGACGCCCGAGGTGGACGCGAGGAAGGTGCGCATGTTGGCGACGCCGAAGAGGTCCACGCCTGCGCGCCAGAGGTCCGGGTTGCGCTCGAGCGTGATGAGCGTGGTGTAGCCACCGTAGCTGCCGCCGTACACCACCATGCGGCCCGCGTCCGCCCACGGCTGCGAGGCGGCCCAGCGCGCCGTGGTCTCGATGTCCTTGAAGGCCTCGAAGCGCTTCGGGCCGTTGTCGCCCATCTCGTAGGCGCGGCCGAAGCCGCTGGAGCCGCGCACGTTGGGCTCCACCCACGCGTAGCCCTGCGAGAGGAAGAAGCCGATGGCGGGCGACCAGCGCACGGCGTACGAGCTCGCGGGGCCGCCGTGGTAGCTCACGATGACCGGCATGCGCTTGCCGGCCGTGGCGCCGCCGCGGGGCAGGTACACGTTGACCGGGAGCTTCAGCCCGTCGTGGGCCCTCACCTGCACGATGCTCGCCTCCACCGGAGGAAGGCTCGCGAGCCCCGGGCGCTGCTCGCGCCGCAGCGGCGTCACCCGGCCCGAGCGCGCGTCCACGCCATACACGTCCGTGGGCTGCGAGGGCGTACTCCACGTCACCGAGAGGTGCTGGCCATCCTGCGAGAAGCGGCCCAGGGCGCCGAAGCCCAGGGGCAGCTGCACCCGGGTGCGCGGGCGCAGCGTGCGCGCATCGAGCAGGCGCAGCTCGTGGCGGTTGCCCGCGTTGACGTCCACCGCCACGGCGTCGCCGCGCGGAGAGACCTCCAGGCCCGCCAGCTCCGCCGTCGCGGGCTGCGTCTCCACGTAGCGCGCGAGCTCGTGTCCATCGCGCGCGTCGAGCGCGAGCAGCACCGCCTGCTCGCCGCCCGCGTCGGTGGCGAGCAGCACCCGCTGCCCATCCGGGGTGAAGCGCGCGTCGCTGACGGCCGCCTGGGTGTCCCCCGCCGGGTACAGCCTTCGCGCCTCGCCCGTGTGCAGGTCCACCCGCATCAGCTCGAAGTTGGACGCGGAGTGCATGCGCAGCCACAGCCCGGCGCGCCCGTCCTCGCTCACGTCGGTGAGGAAGCCCGACTCCGTGTCCTCGTACACCCGCCCGGGCGCCCCGCCGGAGAGCGGCAGGCGGTACAGGGCGCTCGCCTTCTCGGCCATCTTGCGCGCGGAGAAGAAGACGGCCTCGGGCGCGCGCTCGGGCAGCTGCGGGTCGTCGCGCTGCAGCACCTCGCCGGGGGTGAGCCCGGTGAGCTCGCCTGTGGCGAGCTCCACCCGGTACAGGCGCCAGTTCTCGTCCGCGCCCGTGTCCATGCGCACGAGGGCGCTCGTGCCGTCGGGCAGGGGCAGCGCGCCCGTCACCCGCTCGGTGGTGCGCGTGAGCCGGCGCGCCGGTGCGGTCGGGTGGGCGACGTCCGCCACGTAGAGCTGCGGGAGCCCGTCGCGGTTGGACACGAAGAGCACCTGGCGGCCGTCGCGGCTGAAGGCGGCCTCCTGGTTGACGAAGGCGTCGAAGAAGGGCGCCACCGCCTGGGCCAGCGCCGCCTCGCGCTCGGGGGACTGCTTTCCCGCCGGGTCCGGTGCGGCCTGCGCAGGCGCCGCTGCGGGCGCGGGCGCAGGCGGGGCGGCCGCTGCAGGTGCCGGGGCTGCGGCAGGGGGCGCGCGCTGAGCCTGGGTGTCAGGAGGAGGGGCGGAGGCGCGGGTCCCGGAGCAGGCGGAACCAGCGAGGAGCACGGCCAGCCAGAGCGGAGTTCGCATGGTGCGGGCGACGCTGCACCCACACTGCCCCACCCTGAATGGCCTCCGGGTACCAGGCCGAGGGCAGCCCACCTTTCGCTCCGGGGGGGGACTGAGGCTAGGTTAGGCAACTGAATGGAATCGAACAGAGCCGTCGAGATCCTCACCGTCCGCCTCGCCCAGTACCTCGGGCCCGCGGCCGCCGCGAACACGGTGCACAGCCTCTGCCTGCGCGAGGCGAGCGCTGCGCCGGGCGCGCTCTCGCCCGCCCAGCTCGCGCGCGTGGTGCCCTCGCTGCAGCCCCTGCTCTCGGTGCTGCTGGGCAGCATGAAGACCGAGCTCCTGCTCTCGCAGCTGGTGAAGGACCTCTCCCGGTGAAGGGCGCCGGGTTCACCGCGGCGCTCCCCTTCGTCGGCGCGCTGGGCGCGTACGCCGCGCTGCGCGGCCTGCACGGCGGGCTCGCGGAGGAGACGATCTACTTCATCGTCGGCATCCTCGCGGTGGGGTCCGCCGCCCTGGGCAGCTTCGTCGCGGCGCTCACGCTCGATGCGGGCGACTACATGCGCAGGCCCTGGGCGCTGATGGGGACCTGCTACGGGCTGCTCGCCCTCAACGCCCTGCTCTTCCGCACGACGAGCCGCTTCGAGGCGCAGGACATCTCGGCGCTCTCCGTGGCGCTGAGCGGCGTGCTGCTCTTCGTGGGCAACGCGGCCAGCGTGTGGGGCACGGTGCAGATCGCACGCGCGTACCGCGTGGCGGGGCTGGACCTGCAGGTTCCCCCCGCGCTGCGCTGGCTCGCCGTGAGCATCTCGCTCGCCATCGCGCTCGCGCTGGTCGGCGAGCTCACGCTCGACGACCTGAAGACGCTGGCGGGTGGGAACCTGCACGTGCTGCCCTCGCTGGCCTCGAACACGGGCGACGTGGTCTCGCTCACCCTCATCGCGCCCATCCTGCTCACGGCGTTCGCGCTGCGCGGCGGCAACCTCGGCTGGCCGTGGTCGCTGCTCGCCTTCGGCAGCCTGGGCTGGCTCCTGTACGGCGCCGCACCCATGGTGGGGACCGCGCTGGGCGTGGACGAGAGCCTGATGCGCGCCTTCGGTGCCTCGCTGCGCACCTTCGCCTGCCTCTCCCAGATGTCCGCCGGGCTGCTGCAGGCCCTGGTGGTGATGGAGCCGGAGCGCCCGCTGCCCGCGTACCTGCTGGCTCCGTGAGCGCGCTCACACCGAGAGGCCGTGCTTGAGCAGGGCAAGCCCGAACCACCACTGCCCCTCGGGCGTGCCGAGCTTCAGCTCGCCCTTCATCATCCGCTGGTAGAACTCGCCGAGCGCGGGCGTGGAGGCGAGCGTCTCCGCGCCCGTGGCTCCCGCATGCTTCGCCTGGCGGGCGAGCAGGAGCGCGACCGCGCCCGCGAGCGTCGCCGCGAGGCGGCGGTGGTAGACGAAGCCCGCGGGCAGCGCGGTGCAGGGCGCGCCGTCGTAGGCCGAGAGCAGGCGCAGGCAGGTGGCGTCGTCCAGGCGCAGGAAGACGGCGAGCACCGCGAGATCGTAGGAGCCATCCTGCGGTCCGGCGGTGGCCCAGTCGAGGAAGAGGATCGACTCGCCGTCGTAGACGAGGTTGCCGGGGTTGAGGTCGTTGTGGCTGAACACCGGCGGGCCTTCCTCCGCGGGCGCCGGCTCGGCGAGCGCGCGCTGGATCCCGTCGCGCACGAAGGCCGGCAGCGCGAACCCCGCGAGCTGCTCCCACGTCTGGGCGAGGAACTCGAGCGGCTGCCTCCCGGAGGCGTTCGCCGGCAGGGGCACCTCGTGCAGCCGGCGCACGGTGCGGCCGAGCTGCGCGAGCGCGGCCTCGTGAGTGCCCGGGTTGCGGAGGTAGCCCACGAACGAGCGGTCGACGATGAAGGGCGTGAGCACGGCGCGCCGGGCCTCGTCCACGTGGAGGACGCGCGGCGCGAGCCCCGCCTCCGCGGCGAGCCGCTGCATCTGCAGCGCGTGGTGCCAGTCCGCGTCGCGCTCCGACGCACCGGCAATCTTGAGCACATACTGCGCGCCCGCGGCCTCGACGCGGTACACCGCGGCGCCCGACAGGCCCCGGACGAGCGGCGTGAGCGTGGTGGTGGGTCCTCGCAGCGCTGGGGGCAGGCACTCGTCGGCGTTCATGGCGGGCTCCAGCGTGTCATCCCTTCCAGAGACTTGGGAGTCGGCAGTGCTTGCGGATCAGCCGATGCAGGCGCTCGCAGGCCGCCGGGAGCTCCGCATCGGGCGCCGTGGCGATGCCCAGCAGGAGGCCCGGTGACGCCCTGCTGCCCGGGCTGAAGAAGCGCGAGAGCGGCTCCGGCGCGAGCCCGCTGCGACGCGCCTCCTGCGCGATCGCCGCATCCGGCGCGCCCTCGGGCAGCCGCAGCACGGCGGCGAGGCCTCCGACGTGGACGGAGTACCCCTTGCGCTCCAGCGCGGCCCGCAGCGCCTCGCCCCGCGCGGCGTAGACCCGCTTCATGCGCCGCAGGTGCCGCAGGTAGTGCCCCGCGCGCATGAACTCGGCGGTGGCGTGCTGCACGGCGGGGCCGGGCGCGGAGCCGAGGCACATGACGGTCTCGGTGAAGCGCGCCTCCAGCGCCTGCGGCACGACGACGAAGCCGAGCCGCAGCGCGGGGCTGATGGTCTTGCTGAACGACCCGAGGTGGAGGACGCGGCCGCGCTGATCCAGGGACGCGAGCGCCGGAGCGGCGCGCCGCTCGAGCTGCAGCTCCCCCAGGTAGTCGTCCTCGAGGATCCACGCGCCCGTGCGCTGCGCCCACTCGAGCAGCGCGACCCGCCGGCGCAGCGACAGCGTCGCACCCAGCGGCGCCTGCTGGCCCGGCGTCACCAGCGCGAGCGCCGCCCCGGGCGCGTGCAGCGTGGCGTGGGCGACGTCGAGGCCCTCCGCGTCCACCGGCACCGGCACGGGCGTCACCCGGGCCAGCTCGAGCGCCCGGCGGCTCTGGAAGAAGCCGGGGTTCTCCATCCAGCAGGTGCTGCCCTCCTGCCCCAGCACCCGCAGCGCGAGGGCGAGGCCACCGGCGAAGCCCGCCGTGACGAAGACCTGCGAGGGGCGGCAGCCGAGCCCGCGCGCGAGCGCCAGGTGCGCGGCGATCTCCCGCCGCAGCGCCGGCTCCCCGCGCGGGTCCGGGTACAGGGCGGGCGCGGCCACCTCGTCGCGCGCGGCGTGCGCGCGCAGCCGGGCGAGCAGGCGGGCTGGGAAGCCGTCCGATGCGGGGACTCCCATCTGGAAGACGGCAGGACCGGCGAGCAGGTGCTGGTACAGCGCGGGCGGCGCCTCGGCGTCCGCGGCGGGCACCGGCAGCCCCGCGCGCGCCGGGGAGTCAGCCACCCGTGTGCCCCCCGGTCGCGACGCGACGATGACCTGCTCGTCGGTCAGGCGCTCGTAGGCGGCCTTGACGGTCCCGCGGGCCACGCCCAGCTGGGCCGCGAGGGCGAGCCACGAGGGCAGCCTCGCCCCGGGCGCGAGCGCCCCGCTGCGGATCGCCGCCAGCACGCCGAGGCGGATCTGCTCCGAGAGGTGGGTCCCGGCCGAGCGATCGAGCCGGATGTCGAGCGGGGACGGCATGCCTCATGGTACAGCCAAATGAGCACTTTCTGGTTCTTTTCGATGCACCTCTCGGGGCGCACTATCGCGGCATCCACAGCGAGCCATCCCTGGCTCCGGAGGCACGAGGAACCGCCATGTCCCAACGCATCGACTACCAGAAGGTCTCCCCCGCCGGCATGAAGGCGATCGGCAGCGTCTACGGCCACGTGATGCAGTCCGGCCTCGAGGCCCAGCTCGTCGACCTGGTCTACCTGCGGGTGAGCCAGATCAACGGGTGCGCCTACTGCCTGGACCTGCACACGCGCGACCTGCTCAAGCTCGGGGTCCCCTACGAAAAGCTCGCGCTCGTCCAGGCCTGGCGCGAGGGCGGCAAGGTCTTCAGCGAGCGCGAGCGGGCAGCGCTCGCCTGGGCCGAGACGGTGACGCTGGTGGCCCAGACCGGCGTGCCCGACGCGGACTTCCGGGCCGCCTCGGCGGTCTTCGGCGAGAAGGAGCTGGTGGACCTGACCATCGCCATCGGGCTGATGAACGTCTACAACCGGCTCGCCATCGGCTTCCGCACCCCGCCCGAGGCGGCGCGCTAGCCCATGCCCTCGCTCGCCCTGCTCGACGTGACCGTCCCGGACAGCCGCCTCGCGCGCGAGGTGGCGCAGCTCGTGCGCCACACCGCGAGCGACCTGCTCTTCCACCACTCCACCCGCGTCTACTACTGGGCCGCCCTGAGCGGGAGGCGCAAGGGGCTCGCGTACGACCCGGAGCTGCTCTACGCCGCCGCGATGTTCCACGACCTCGGGCTCACGTCCCACTTCCGCCAGAGCCGGCTGCGCTTCGAGGTGGACGGGGCGAACGCGGCGCGCGACTTCCTGCGCGGCCACGGCATCGCCGAGGCGGACGTGGCGAAGGTGTGGGAGGCCATTGCCCTGCACACCACGCCAGGCATCCCCGAGCTCATGCACGCGGAGGCCGCGCTGCTGCAGCTCGGCGCGGGCATGGACGTGACGGGCCGCACCTACGAGCAGTTCACGGACGAGGAGCGCGCGGCGGTGACCGCGGCGCATCCGCGTGGGAGCGACTTCGAGCGCGAGCTCATCGACGCGTTCTACGAGGGCCTGAAGCACCGCCCCGACAGCACCTTCGGCACCTTCAACGACGACTTCCTCGCGTGCAAGGACCCCCACTTCCAGCGCGGGGACCTCTGCCACCTCATCCTCCACTCGCCGTGGACGCGTTGAGCCGGTCCACCACGGTGTCGATGACGCCGTACTGCCGCGCCTCCTCCGCGCTCAGGTAGTAGTCGCGCTCGGTGTCCTGCTCGATGCGCTCGAGCGCGTGTCCGGTGTGCCGGTGCACCAGCGCGTTCACCAGGCTCTTGAGCCGGAGGATCTCCTTCGCCTGCAGCGCGATGTCCGTGGCCTGCCCCTGCGCCCCGCCGTGCGGCTGGTGCAGCATGATGCGCGCGTGGGGCAGCGCCTGGCGCAGGCCCTTCGCCCCGGCGAGCAGCAGGATGGAGGCCATGCTCGCCGCCTGCCCCACGCAGATGGTCGCCACGGGCGGCCGCACGTGCTGCATGGTGTCGTAGATGGCGAGCCCCGCCGTCACCACGCCGCCCGGCGAGTTGATGTACAGGCTGATGGGCTTCTCCGGGTCCTCGCTCTCGAGGAAGAGCAGCTGCGCCACGATGACGTTCGCCACGTCGTCGTCGATCGCCGTGCCGAGCATGATGATGCGGTCCTTGAGCAGCCGGCTGTAGAGGTCGTAGCTGCGCTCGCCGCGGTGGGTGTTCTCGATCACATAGGGGATGTTCACGGCGGCCTCCAGACAGGGACGAGGGCACACGCCGGGCGTCCCCGCGCGCGCGGGCCGTCCGGCCTTCAGGCGATGGGAGCGGGTCAGGCCGCGCGGCGCAGGCAGCGCACGGGCGGGATGCGCGCCGGGAAGGCGAGGACGGAGAGGTCGCGGCCGCGCGGTCCCGGAGGCCCCGCGACGACCCTGCGCTCGGCGCGCCCGTGCGTGAGGACGAGGCGCGTGTCCTCCCCCTCCGGGTGCAGCTCGAGGGTCACCTCCGAGGGGGGCGCATCGCCCTCGTCCCAGGTGAAGGCGAGCACGCGGGAGGGCTCCCAGCGGGTGATCACGCCCTGTACCTCGGGGCCGTGGGGACCCTCGGGGCGCAGGGTGACGGCGCCGCCCTCGCGCGGCTCGAGCCGGGTGACGGGCAGCCACTGCGAGAGCAGCTCGGGCTGCGTGAGGTGCTCCCACACGCGCTCGGCGGGGCCGGGCAGCAGCCGCTCGAGCTCCACCGTGGCGTCTTCGACGATCTCGATCATCGGCTCCGTCCCTTCCTCGGCGCGTCCGCGTCGCGCAGCTTCCGCTCCAGCACATCCAGCCGGCCCGTCCAGAAGCCGCGGATGCGCCCCATCCAGGCGTCCAGCTCCTCGAGCCCGCGCGTGTCCAGGGTGTAGATGCGCCGCTGCCCCTCCGCGCGCACCTGCACGAGCCCCGCGTCCCGCAGCACCTTGAGGTGCTGCGATACCGCCGGGGCGCTCAGCTCGAACGCGTCCACCACCTCGCCGGCCGAGCGCTCGCCTCGCGCGAGCATCTCCACGATGGCGCGGCGGGTCGGGTCGGCGAGGGCAGTGAGGGCTTGCACGGGGACATGATTAATCCCTCGCTTAATTAAGTGCAAGCTTAAGCCTTACCCGGGCCGCGCGCCCGGGCCGGTGCGGGAGTGCGCTAGCGCTGGCAGGACACGTCCGCCGCGCAGGCGCTGAGGCTCGCGTAGCACTTGGACGACGCCGAGCAGGAGTAGGGGTAGCCCGAGCTGCAGCCCTGGGCGGTGCCGCTCGTGTTGCAGTTGTTGGCCGGGGTCTGGGTGCCACCACCCCCGCCGCCGCCGCTGCTCCCGCCCGAGCAGTAGGGGCAGGCCACGGTGGCCTCGAGCGAGTCGTACACGAGGCAGTTCTGGTCCGCCTTCGAGGAGTCGTGCTGCACGCAGCGGTAGTTCCACACGGACATGCACTGGGTGCTCACCTGCGGGTCGCCCGTGGGGCCCTGGTAGCTGGAGGTGCAGCCGTTGGCGTTGGAGCCGCCGCCGGTGGCCACGCACGCGCTCGCCGACGTCACCTGCTCGCTGAAGCCGCACGCGGAGTCGTCGAGTGAGGCGTTGCAGCTGCCGTCCGTCGGGCACCAGTAGCAGCCCTCCTCCACGTACATCGCAGCACAGCCCTCACAGGTCGACGCCTGGGGGCAGGGTCCGGCAGGACACGCGGTGAGGAGCAGGAGCAGGGCGGGGGCCAGGGCAAGGCAGAAGCGGCGCAGAATCATGGGGTTCCTTCGAGGCGCCACCCGGCGGAGTCCGGGAGGCGGAGCGAGAGCGCACCGAGCCTCGAAGTGAAAAGTTACCGTGACACAGGGTGTGCGAGTCAAATCTACCCCAACTATTCCGACATCAGCGCAATTCAGGGGTGCCCCCCACCCCCCGGGCGGAGCGCGCTCAGGGCCCTTCGTACCGGTCGTGGTGGCGCACCCACGCCATCCCTCCCGCGTCCGCGTCCTCCTGGCGGCCGAGCGGCGTGAGGTCCAGGTAGTTGTACGTGTTCATCAGCAGGTCGAGCCCGCGCGCGTAGGTCGAGTAGGTGTGGAAGACCGCATCGCCCTCGCGCAGGAACACGCTCACGCCCGGGGCCTCGGAGTGCGGGAACGAGGTCCGCGCGTAGTTGTACTCCACCTCCTTCGCCGCCAGCTCGCCGGGGCGGAAGGACACGTGGAAGTCGTAGTTGAAGTCGCTGCCCGCGGAGGAGAGCCACCGGAAGCTCCAGCCCATGCGCTGCTGGAAGGCGCGCAGCTTCGCGAGGGGCGCGCGGGAGATGGCCGCGAAGGCGGTGTCTCGCGCCGCGAGGTGGACGAGGCCGCCCGCGAAGTTGTCCGCGACGTACGAGCAGCTCCTGCAGCCCTGCTCCCAGTCGGGGCCGAACATGAAGTGGTACACGATGAGCTGGCGCCGCCCCTCGAAGAGCTCCGCGAGCGTGCGCGGCCCCTCGGGTCCATCGAAGACGTAGCGCTTGCCCACCCGCACCATCGGCAGCGCGCGGCGTGCGGCGCTCAGCGCATCGCGCTCGCGGGTGAAGGCCTTCTCCCGCGCGAGCAGGGCCTTGCGTGCCTCGAGCCACGCCTCGCGGCCCACCTCTGCCGGCCGCAACCGCTGCTCCACTTCACCCACCCTCGCCTGGACCTGGCTCATCTCGTCACTCCGTGTTCGGGACGGCGCGATTGCCGCCACGCGCAGAGCTCTAACGCTGCGGCACGAGCCCCAGGAGTAACAACCGTGACGCGAGCGGCAGGCCGGGCCGCGCGTAGCGCACCTGCTTCCCGCTTCCCGTGCGGAGCGCGGCGCCGCTCGACACCAGTGCGGCGAGCGCGCGCTGCGCGGTGCGCGGCGAGACGCCCGCGTGCTCCGCGAGCCCGCGCGCCGACCACGCCGCGCCGTTGGCGAGCAGCAGCGAGAGCCTCGCGGCCTCACCGTCCGAGAGCGGCAGGAGCAGCGCCACCTCGCGCGCCGCGGTGAGCGCGTAGCCCTCCCGCGTCGCCACCGGCTCCACGCCGAGCGAGGCCAGGGCCTTGCGCAGCCGGCCCACCTCCACGCGCAGCCGCGCGCGGTACGAGTCGTTGACGAGGCGGGTGTCGAAGGCCTGCGCGGCGAGGAGGTCGCGCGCGACGGGCGCCGGCCAGGCGCGCGCCAGGAGGCCCAGCAGCGAGAACAGGATGGGCCTGCGCGCGAGCGAGCACGACGCGGGGCCCGCGACGACGAGGCGCCGGCAGGCGTCGACGAGGACGAGGTCTCCTCCCGCTGCCGCCTCGACGGCGAAGAGGTCCACCTCGCGCAGCGCGCCCGCCCGCAGCAGCCGCGCCACGGGACGCGAGAGCTCCTGCTGGAGCGCGGCGAGCTCGCGCTCGAGGAGCGGATTCGGAGCCTCCTGGAGCCTGCGGCGGGCCGAGAGGAGCGCGTCGCGCGCCTCGCTCGGGGCGATGGCGCGCAGGGCGAGCTCCGCCCGGGCGAGCAGCGCGACCGCCTGCAGGTCCGCCGTGGGCGCGGCCTCGAGCACCTCCTGGACCGTGCGGCGCGCCTCGTCGAGCCGGCCGAGCAGCACCTCGGCGCGCGCGAGCACGAGCCGCTGCATGGCCGCGTTGCGGGCATCGCCGAGCGCCGCCAGCGCGTCGGCCGAGGCACGTGCTTCGCGCGCAGCGGTGGCTGCATCGCCCTCGCCCAGCGCGACCTCCACCCGCGCCGCGCGCGCCCGGGCGCGAAGGAGCGGCTCTCCCGTGAGTGCCAGCGCCCGCTCGAGCGAGCGCCTCGCCAGCTCCAGGTCTCCGAGCTGCGCGTAGGCGATGCCCCGCAGCGTGAGCCCGAGCGCATCCTCGCTGCGCCCCACGAGCCCCAGCGCCCTCAGCGGCTCGCCGCGCGAGAGCGCGCGTCCGGCCTCGACGAGCGCTGTGGGAAGGAGGAGCACGGCGGGAGGATCGGCCGGCGCGGCCCGCTTGTCACCTGGCCGGCGCCGGGCTGCGGCTTGCGCGCCACGAATGTTACGCGCCAGCGCGGGCCTCGCGCGCGTACACGTCTTCCACCACCCTCCGGGAGAGACCATGTGCCCTGCCTGCTGGACGTCCCTTGCCCTCACCGCCGCTTCGACGACGGGCGCCGGTGCAGCCGTGGTAGCACTCGCGCTGCGGGTGAAGCGCTGGTCGACGAAGCGCCCCGGGCCCGCTGCCCAGACGGAGTCCCATGAGCAAGCCTGACGCGAGTGCCGAGGTCGTCCGTGAGTACATCCCGCTCGACGACGGGCGGATCCACGGCGTCACCTTCGATGGGAGGCTCGTCTGGTTCGCGCGCAACGACGAGCTGGTCGCGTTCGATCCCGAGTCGGAGCAGGTGGTGCGGCGCTTCGCCGTGCCCGGAGCCAACGCCGGCACCGCGTTCGACGGAGAGCACCTCTACCAGCTCGCGCGCGGAGAGATCCTCGTGCTCCAGCCCTCGGACGGCCGCGTCGTCCGGAGGCTGCCTGCTCCCGGGCAGGGACAGGACACCGGGATGGCGTGGGCGGACGGCTACCTCTGGGTAGGCCAGTACGCGAGCGCGAGGATCCACAAGGTGGACGCGCGGACCGGCGCGGTGGTGAAGACGCTCGCGTCGGACCGCTTCGTCACCGGGGTGTCCTGCGTGGACGGTGCGCTCTGGCACGCCGTGAGCGAGAGCGGCAAGCCGTGCGAGCTGCGCCGCCTCGCCCCCGATGGAACGGTGCAGGAGGCGTGGTCGCTCCCGGTGGAGTTCGTGGCCGGCGTGGAGGGCAACGGCGCCGGGGGCTTCTGGTGCGCCGGAGAGCGCGGCACGCTGCGGCTGGTGCGGAAGGCCTCCGCTCGCCGCGGCAGCGCGCCGGGTTGAAGGCCGCGCGCGCGCCTCAGGGCCGCGACGCGCGCACGTCCAGCAGCACCGGGAGGCCGCGGTGCTTGCGCAGCTTCGCGCAGCGCGCCTCGGCCTCCTGCGTCGCGTACCACTCGCACACGGCGCCCAGCTCGAGCCCGGCCTCGTCGAACGCTGCGACGTACGCCTCCGCCGCGTGGGGGTAGCTCGCGAGGCGGTACTCGCGCCCCTCGTGCCAGAAGTGCGCCTGCGTGCCCCGCTCCACCAGGCGCGGGTGGATCTCCAGGCAGCGCACGCTGCCCCCGGGGGCGAGCAGCCGCTGCACCTCGCGAAAGAGCGGCCCGAGCTCCGCGACGTGCTCCAGCACGAGGCAGAGCAGCACCTCGTCCGCGCTCCCGTCCGGCAAGGGCACCGGGCTCGAGAGCTCCGCCTGCAGCCAGCGCACGCGGGGCCCGGTGAGGCGCTCCTGCGCGCGCGCGAGCATCCCGGGGGAGCCATCCACGCCGACGTAGGCCGACGCGCCGAGCGACAGGATGCGGCGCGCATTGCGTCCCGTGCCGCAGCCGAGCTCCACCACGCGCCGGCCCTCCACGCGCAGCGGAGCCGCGTCGAGCGCGTGCTCCGTCATCGCGATGAGCGGGTTGTCGAAGCCGTCGTAGGCCTGCGCCCACACGTCGTAGGCGCCGAGGGTCTCGGCGGGAGGAACGGGAATGCGGGGGTCGTGCATGGCAGGGCTCGCAGCGGCCAGCTCACCTGGGCCGAGAAGGAGCAAGTAACGTCCGCCAGACGTGGGCCCTGGCGATAGCGCCTCCAGACGGCGCGCGCAAGCTCCCTACCGCTGCCAGAGCCCGTGCTGCACGCCGCCCTGGATCACGATCGCGAAGGTCCCGCGCTGTCCCTGCTTCGTCGGCCCGTAGGCGACGAGCGCTCCGGCGGCCTCCGCCTCCTTCGCAGCCTTCTCGATGTCGGCGACCTCGAGGTAGGTGCGCAGGATGGGCGCCTCGTGCGCGGCGAGCGGCTTGCGGATGCCGACCAGGGAGCCGTCCGCGCGCGTCGCCACGCGGGCCTGCCCGAGCTCCGGGTCTGGCGGGCCGAAGCTCAGGCCGTGCACGCGCGCGTAGAGCGCGCACGTGGCGTCCACGTCGGGGGTGACGATCTCCAGGTAGTGGACTCCCATGCTCGACCTCTCCTCCGTGTGGGTCACCGACTCCGAACGCTGAACGGGGCGGCACCCGAAGGAGCTCGACGCCACCACCGCTAGCAAGGCCGCACTCGCCATCCGTCTCGTGAACACCATGGGCGCCGGAGGGTAGCCCATCCGGCGCTCGAAGCGGAGCGCGCTTCTCCACGGGGAGGGCGCTCACTACAGTCCCCTGCATGATCGCCTTTCTCGGAATGGGACTGCTCGGCTCGAACTTCACCCGCGCGCTGCGCCTCAAGGGGCACGAGCTCAACGTCTGGAACCGCTCGCCCGAAAAGGCGCAGGCGGTGGCGGCGGAGACGGGGGCGAGGGCCTTCACGGACCCCGCGGAGGCCGTGCGCGGCGCGGAGCGCGTGCACCTCACGCTCTCCGACGATGCAGCCGTCGACGACGTGCTCGAGCGCGCACGCCCGGGCCTCGCGACCGGCGTGGTCCTGGTGGACCACACCACCACCACGGCGTCCGGGGCGAAGGAGCGCATCGCGCGCTGGAAGGAGCGCGGGGTGGACTTCGTGCACGCCCCCGTCTTCATGGGGCCGCAGAACGCGCGCGAGTCCACCGGTACCATGCTCGTCTCGGGAGACGAGGCCCCGCTCGCGCGCGTGCGGCCCGCCCTGGAGGCGATGACCGGCAAGCTCGTGCATCTGGGCCCGCGCCCGGAGGCGGCGGCGTCGATGAAGCTCATCGGCAACATGTTCCTCATGTTCCTCACCTCGGGCTTCGCGGACATGCTCTCGCTCGCGAAGGCACTGGAGGTGGCGCCCGCGGACGCCGCGAAGCTCTTCGAGTACTTCAACCCGGGCGCGACGCTCGGCGCGCGCATGGCGCGGATGCTGAGCGGCAGCTACTCGGACCCCTCGTGGGAGCTCGCCATGGCCCGCAAGGACGCACGCCTCATGCAGGAGGAGGCGGCGCGCGCCGGCGTCCCGCTCGCCGTGCTCCCGGCCATCGCGAGCCGCATGGACGAGGTCATCGCCGAGGGCCACGCGCACGCCGACTGGACGGTGCTCGGCAAGGACCCGCTCGGGAAGTAGCGCGCCGGCACCGTCACAGGATTTCTCGCACCACGACCGGCTCCTCGTCGAAGCGCTCGGGGCGCAGGGCGCGCAGCACCGCGGGGTCGATGCTCGTCGCCCGCCCCTCGACCATCAGCTCCGCGAGCAGGCGCCCCAGCGCGGGGCTGTGCATGACGCCGTGCCCCGAGCTGCCGTTGGCGAGCCAGAGGTTCGTGAGCCCGGGGGCGCGCCCGAGGATGGAGAGCTTGTCGGGCGAGAGCTCATAGAGCCCCGCCCAGCAGCGCGCGGGGTCCACCGGCACGCCCGCGAGCGCAGGCACCCGCTCCCCCGCCTTGCGCGCGGCCTCGGCCACCCAGGCGGGCTCCACTGCGCAGCTCCAGGGGTCCACCGGGTCTCCGGCGGTGGGCCAGGCGTAGAGCGCGCGGCCCTCGCGCGCGCGCAGGTGGAAGCCGTCGTCGGCGACGATGGTCATCGGCACGTCCGGCGGCAGCGCGTCCGTGGGCACCGTCATCGCGACCTGACGGCGCAGCGGCGCCACGGGCACCGCGGTGCCCGCGAGCGCACCCAGCGCGCCGGCCCAGGCGCCCGCGGCATTCACCACGGCGCCGCAGGCCACCGTCTCGCCGGCGCGCGTGCGCAGCGCCGTGAGGCGCTCGCCCGAGCGCTCGACCGCGACCACCTCCGCGCCGTACGTGAAGACCGCGCCCTGGCGCCGCGCCGCCTCGGTGAAGCCGCGCAGCACCTCGAGCGGCCGGACGTAGCCGTCCGTGGGGCACCAGGCGGCGGCGAGCACGTCGTCGGTGACGACGCCGGGGTTCACGGCGCGGATGCCCTCGCGGTCCAGCTCCACCGCCTCGGTGAGCCCCGCCGCCCTCTGCACGCGCTGCGCGGCGCGCAGGGTCTCGAGCACCGGCGCCGAGCGCGCGAGCCACAGGTAGCCCACTGGCTCGTAGCCGGGGTCCACGCCGGTGCGCTCGCGGAAGCTGCGCAGCGTCTCGCGCGCGAGCAGCGAGAGCCGCACGTTCACCTCGGTGGCGAACTGCGCGCGAAAGCCCCCGGTGGCGCGGCCCGTGCTCCCCTCCCCCGGCACCGCCCCGCGCTCGAGCACGCGCACGCGCACGCCGCGCTCGGCCAGGTGGAGGGCCACGCTCGCGCCGACGACGCCGCCGCCCACCACCACGACCTCGGGCGCGCTCACGCGCGGTCCGCCTTCGCCTGCACCCAGTCGAGGAAGATCTCCTCCTCGCGGCGGAAGGCCTTGAACTCGAGCGCGTTGCCCGCGGGGTCGCGGAAGAACATCGTCATCTGCTCGCCGGGCTTGCCCGCATAGCGCAGGCGCGGCGCGATGATGAAGGCGGTGCCTGCGGCGCTCAGCCGGTCGGCGAGGCGCGCGAACTCGTCCCAGCCGATCACGGCGCCGAAGTGCGGCATCGGCACGAGCACGTCGTCCACCTTGCCGGTGTCTCGCGTGACGGGCATCGCGCCCGTGAGGTGGCAGGAGATCTGGTTGCCGAAGAAGTCGAAGTCCACCCAGGTGCCGGTGCTGCGCCCCTCCGGGCAGCCGAGCAGCGTGCCGTAGAAGCGCCGCGCCTCGTCCAGGTCGCGCACGTAGAAGGAGTAGTGGAACGGGCGGGCGGCGGGCGGGGTCGTCATGCGCAGAGGATACTGCCTCCGCAGGCGGCCGCAGGGCCATGGCCCCGGGCCCTGCCGCCCCAGCGCCATCGAAGTGTCAGCCCCAGAGCCCCAGCGGCGCGGCGGGGGTGAAGCCCGGGAAGACGCGCGCCAGGTCCACCCCCGGCCGGCTCGCGGCCAGCGCCTCGCCCAGCACGGTGCGGTGGTCGGTCCACGCGGGCACGTCGCGCCCGTCCTGCAGGCGCGCCTCCTCCAGCGGCTCGAAGCGCCCGTGCACGCGGCCCCCGCGCACCCCGCCGCCCAGCGCGAGCATCGCGCTGCCAAAGCCGTGGTCCGTCCCGTGGCTGCCGTTCTCGCGCACCGTGCGGCCGAACTCCGTGAGCACCACCACCACCACGCGCTCCAGCAGCGGGCCCAGGTCCTGCGCGAACGCGGCCAGCGCTCCCGCGAGCTCCTCGCAGCGCCGTGCGAAGGCCCCCTGCGCGCCGCCCTGCTGCACGTGCGTGTCCCAGCCCGTCATCTCGGTGGCCGCCACCTCCAGCCCCACGTCCGCGCGCAGCAGCCGCGCCACGTCCTGCAGCCTGCGGCCCAGCGCGCTGCGCGGGTACTCGGCCCCGTGCTCCGGCGGACGCTCTGCGAACGCGCTCGCGCCCAGCGACTGCAGTGCGCGCGCGGCGTCCGCCCCGGTGCTGCGCAGCGCGGCGTCCACCGCCCCCGCGTAGAGCGCGGCAAAGCCCGCTCCGGCCTGCTCCGAGCGTGCCCCGGCCCGGACCCGGAAGCCCTCGAGGTCCGCCAGCGCGAGCGCGTCCACCTCCCCCAGCAGCGCGCGCGGCAGCGTGGGCTGCAGGGCCACCGCGCGCAGGGGGCTCCCGCCGGGGGCCGGCGCGAGCGCGAGCGCGCGGTTCATCCAGCCATCCGGCGTCGCCTTGCGCCCCGGCGTGCCGGACTCCACGAAGTCCTGCGCGTCGAAGTGCGAGCGCACCGGCACCGGGAGACCCACGCCGTGCACCAGCGCGAGCCTCCCCTCGCCCCACAGCGGCATCAGCGGCGCGAGCCCGGGGTGCAGGCCGAAGACGCCGTCGAGCCGCAGCGCCGCGCCCTCGCCGCGCTCGGGCAGCGCGAGCGAGGGCCGCGCCCGGTGGTACGCCGCATCCCCCACCGGAGGCACCAGCGACAGCCCATCCGCCCCGCCGCGCAGGAACACGGTGACGAGCGCGCGCCGCGCGGGGCCCGCCTGGGCGAGCGCACGCTGCAGGAAGGAAGGCAGCAGCGCGCCGCCCGCACCGGCGAGGGCGAGCGTGCGCAGGAGGTCTCGGCGCGACAGGGGCATGGCAGGCTCCGGAGGCAGTGGGGGGAAGGGGCTCGCGCGTCAGCGCTTCTGGAACTCCGGCGAGCCCAGCAGCAGGCCTGCCACCAGCGGCGCCGGCGGCGGAGGGCCGAGGGCGTCCCCCGTCGCGGCGGTGGGCGCCTGCAGCGCGGCGAGCAGCGTGTCGCGCGTGGCGGACGAGAGCGGCCGGTGCAGCAGCGCGAGCGCGAGCGCGTCCGGGTCCGTCGCGGGTGGCGGCCCGCCCTCGGGAAGGTGCACGCCGGGCAGCCGCCCGCTCGCCAGCGCGAGGCCGAAGTTGACCCGCGCCACGAGCGACCCCGAGCTCACCCAGGCCTGCGCGCGGTCCGCGAAGCCCGTGGGCGCGGGGGCGCGGTAGAGGGGCTGGCCCATGCGCGCCAGCGCCGCGAGCAGTGGGCGCGCGCTCTCCACGCGGGCGTCGGTGGCGCGCAGCGCCGAGGCGACGAACTCCAGCGGCGTCTTCGTCTTCGCGCCCCGCGCCTCCGGAGCCCAGAACTCGGGCGCGTGGAACAGCGCGCGGTACACGCTCGGGAGGTCTCCGCCCGTGTCCAGGAACACGCGGGCCACGCGCTCCACCAGCGCCTCGGGCGGCGCGTCCGAGACGAAGCGGCGCGCGAGCTTCAGCGCCACGAGGTGCGCGGTGGCGGGCTGGCGCGCGAGCAGGTCCAGCACCGCCTCGCCATCGCGCGCTCCGCCGGCGTCGATCTCGTGGCCCAGCACCCGCTTGGCGCCCGGGTCGTGCGCGGCGGCGCGGAAGACGAACGCGGGCTCGCGCCGCGGCGCGCGCAGGCTCCACCCGGTGAAGCAGCGCGCCACCTCGCGCACGTCCTGCTGCGTGTAGCCGCCGTCCACGCCCAGCGTGTGCAGCTCCAGCAGCTCGCGCGCGTAGTTCTCGTTCAGCCCGGTGGGCGCCCGAGCGCCCCCGCGCGCGAAGCCCTCGCGCGTGCTCTGCCAGTTGTCCAGGTAGAAGAGCATCGCGGGGTGGTGCGCCACCGCGCCCAGCAGGTCGCGGAACTTGCCGTAGACGTGGGGACGGATCGCGTCGCGCTCGTAGGACGTCACCAGCCAGCGCACGGCCCCCTTGTCCGCCGAGACGTTGAAGTGGTTGAACCAGAAGTCGACCAGCACCTCCTCCAGCGGCCGCTCGCTCTCTACCGCGCGCACCAGCTTCGCCGTCGCGAGCTCCTCCACGATGCGCCGGGGCCGCTCCTCCCACGGCAGCCGCGCGCGCCCGCCCTCTTCCCCGTCGCGCTCCGCGGCGGCCCCGCGGGGCGGAAAGGACTCGAGCAGCTGCTGCGGGGACTGCGCGAGCGTGGGAAAGGCCGCGAGCCGCGCGGCGAGCGCCGGCGGCGGGGCCCCACCGGGGCGCAGCTGCCCGTCCACCCAGGCGTCCACGCCCACCCGGCGCACCGCTTCCAGGTCCCGTGCCGAGGGACCGTAGGCCAGCCGCTCCAGCGCGTGCAGCGCGCGCTCCGCATCGAAGGGTGGGGGTGGGGCGGCGGGCGGCAGGGGCCGGGAGGCGGCGCAGGCCGTCACGCCGAGCAGGGCCAGCAGGGGCAGGGAGCGCATACGCAGACCTGAACCCGCGCCCGGTCGGAAAGTAGCGCGGGGGGCCTCGCCATGGCCGGGCGAGCCAGCGCACGCGCCCGTGCGGGAGGGCGTCTGCTCGCAGGCCGACATGCTCGCGCGCCTGCAGGGCGTCCCGAACGCCCTGCGCCTAGACTTCGGCGCCCCACCCCACTCCGCCCGATGAGCCACCCCGCGCAGCCCCCCGCACGGCCCCCGCTGCTCGTCACGCTCGGCCTGGAGCCGGCCGCGTTCGCGCAGCTCGACTCCTTGCGCCGGCGCTACTTCCCTCCCGGGCGAAACTTCATCCCCGCGCACCTCTCGCTCTTCCACCACCTGCCCGGCGCCGAGCAGCCCGCCGTGGAGCGCGCGCTCGCGCAGGCCGCCGAGCGCCACGGGCCCGTGGCGCTGCACTTCACGCGGCTCGTGCCGCTGGGCCGCGGCATGGCGGCGCGGGCCGAGGAGGCGCCGGCGCTGCGCGCACTCCATGCCGAGCTCGCCCGCGCCTTCGCGCCCTGGCTCACGCCCCAGGACCGCCAGCCGCTCACGCCCCACGTGACGCTGATGAACAAGGCCACCCCCGAGGAGGCGCGCGCCGCGCTCGCGGAGCTGGGGCGCAGCTGGGCCCCGCTCGCCACCCGGGGTGAGGCGCTGCTGCTGTGGCGCTACCTCGGCGGGCCGTGGGAGCCGCTCGGCCGCTTCCCGCTCCGGGCGGGGTGAGCCCCGGCGGCCGCCGCCTCCGCGCGGTGCGGACCCCGGCACGCCTCGCCGCTCATCCCCGGGGACGATGCACAGCAGGGCTGCGCCTCTTACCTTGGGGCCGCAATGCTTCGCGGCTCGGGAGCGCTCGGATGAGCGTCATCGCCACCTTCCTTCGCAGCCACCACGAGGCAACCCTCGGCTGCCTGCGCGTGCAGCTGCGGCGCTCGCTGCCACAGGCCGTAGGACTGCGGGACGATGCGTTGCTCGGCAACCTCCCCGCGCTGCTCGCGTCCTTCCCCGCGACGCTCGAGCAGCCGCTCTCCTTTGCCGCCCTGGACGTGCTCGCGCGCGCTCAGCCCGAGGCCGAGGAACACGCCCGCCAGCGCCAGGCGCAGGGCTTCTCGGCGCACGCCCTCACGCTCGAGTGGATGCTGGTGCGCGACTGCGTGCTGGACGAGATGGAGCACGCAGGGCTGCAGCCGCCGCTCGACGAGCTGCGCAGCTTTGCCGCCGTCACGGCCGCCGCCAATGCCATCGCGACGCACCGGGTGGTGGAGTCCGACCGCCAGGTGCTGCAGACCCGCTCCGAGCAGCTGCGCCTGCTCGTCGAGGGGGTGCGTGACTATGCACTCATCATGCTGGACCCCGAGGGGCGCATCCTGAGCTGGAACGCGGGCGCCGAGCGCATCTACGGCTACCGGGCAGAGGAGGCGCTGGGCCGCAGCCACGCCCTTCTCTACGGCCCGCAGGACGCAGCCGACGGACGGCCACGGCTCGCGCTGGAGCGGGCCTGCCGCGAGGGCCGCTTCGAGTGCGAGGAGGAGCGCGTGCGCAAGGATGGCAGCCGCCTCTGGTCGCACGTCATCCTCACCGCGCTGCGCGATGCGCACGGCAGGCTGAGCGGCTACGCCAAGGTGACGCACGACATCTCGGAGCAGCACCGCGCCCAGCAGATGCAGGCCTTCTCCGTGCGGGCCGCGCGCGAGCTCGCCAAGTCGCTGGACCTGGACGTGACCCTGCGGGCGCTGGCGCAGCTGGCCGTGGAGCTGCTGGCGGACTTCTGCCTCCTGGACCTCCTGCGTGAGGACGGTCAGCTGCAGCGGGTGCAGGTGGCGTCGCGCGCGCCCCAGCTCGCGCCGCTGATGGAGCGGCTGCGCGGCTTCGCGCCCGTGCCCGGCTCCGACAGCCCCGGGGCGCAGGTGCTGCGCGACGGGCGCTCGCGGCTCGTCCCACAGAACGGCGCACGCGATCTGGACCGCATCGCGCGCAACGCGGAGCACCGTGAGCTGCTCGAGATCCTCGGCCCCACGTCCAACATCTTCGCGCCTCTCACGGCCCACGGCCGCGTGCTCGGCGTGATCAGCGTCGCCCGTGCCGGCGCCTCGCGCCCATTCACGCCCGAGGACGTGGAGGTGGTGGAGAGCGTCGCGAGCCAGGCGGCCATGTCCATCTACAACGCGCAGCTCTACCGCGACGCGCGCGAGGCCGTGCGGATGCGCGAGGACGTGCTCGCGGTGGTGAGCCACGACCTGAAGAGTCCGCTGGGCGTGGTGGCGATGCGTGCCGAGCAGCTTCAGCGCGGCGCCGGCGCGGACGAGGCGGGCCGGCGCACCGCTCGCAACGCGACCATCATCCTGCGCTCCGCCGAGCGGATGAAGCGGCTCATCCGCGACCTCCTGGACTTCGCCCGGATGAGCGCCGGCACGCTCACCCTGAAGCGCTCCCCCGAGGAGGCGGACGCGCTGCTCACCGCCGTGCGCGAGGAGATGGAGCCGCTGGTGAGCGACAAGGGGCAACACCTGGAGCTGGAGCTGGCGGGCACGGGGGCCCGGGTGCTCGCCGACCACGAGCGCCTGCTCCAGGTGTTCAGCAACCTGGTGGGCAACGCCGTGAAGTTCTCGCCCGCGGGGAGCGCCATCACGCTGCGGGCCGACGCGGAGCGCGCGGACGTGGTCACCTTCGAGGTGCGCGACCGCGGGCCCGGCATCTCGGCCGAGCTGCTGCCGCACGTCTTCGAGCGCTTCGTGCAGGCGCGCGAGACGGCCGCGCTGGGCACCGGGCTCGGGCTCACCATCGCGCGTGGCATCGTCGAGGGCCACGGCGGACACATCTGGGCGGAGAGCCCCGGCGGCGGCGGCGCGCGCTTCCTCTTCACCCTCCCCCGCGAGCAGCGCGCCCCGCTCGAGGCCCAGCTGCACTGAAGGCCACTCGCGTCAGCTCTGCAGCAGGGCCGCGCCTCAGAGGGCGAGGATGCGCAGCACGAAGGCGCGCTCGAGGAACCACACGGAGGCGAGCAGCACGATGAGCGCGCTGCCGCCCACCAGCACCCCGCGCCGGTACGCCACCGAGCCGCGCAGGGCGTAGGCGAGCGGCAGGAACAGCGCCACCACGGCGAGCTGCCCCAGCTCCACGCCCACGTTGAAGCCGAGCAGCGTGCGCACGAGCGCCCCCTCCGAGAGCCCCAGGTCCACCAGCGTCTCGCTGAAGGCGAAGCCGTGCAGCAGCCCCAGCGCGAAGGCCGGCCACCCAGCGCAGGTCGCGCAGGAAGGGGCGCACGTTGTTGAGTGCCGCCACCACCACGCTGAGCGCGACGCCGGCCTCCACCCAGCGCACCGGCAGGCGCACCACGTCCAGCGCCGCGAGGCTCAGCGTGAGCGAGTGCGCCACGGTGAAGGCGGTGACGATCTTCAGCACGTCCCGGAGCACCGGGCCGAAGCCCGCGCGCGGCGTCCAGCCCTGCGCGTCCCGGCGCAGCACGCAGGGCAGCAGCAGCGCGACGAGGAAGAGCAGGTGGTCGAGCCCCTGCCAGATGTGGAAGGCGCCCTGGCGCACCATCGCCGTGAGCTGGCCCGCGGGCCCGCCGTCCGCGAGCGCCACGTGCCGCGTGCGCTCGCGCGCGCTGAACACCACCGGCGTAGCCACGCCCGCCTCGCCCGTGATGCGCGCGAGGCCGCGGTGCTGCGGGTCCTCGGCGAAGAAGAGCGAGTACTCCAGGTCCAGCGCGTGCGGTGGGCGCGCGCACGCGAGCGCGAGCAGGCCCAGGACCTTCGGGGAAGGAGCCATGGGCGCTAGAGCTTCTGGAAGGCCTGGGCGGCGGTGCGCGCCTCGGCCTCCGCGTCGGGGCTGCCCACGGGCCGCTGCAGCTGCAGGGTGGTGGCCCGGTTGAGGAGCACGGCGCGCTCGGGCGAGCCCAGCGCCCGCAGCACGCGCTGGCGCGCCGCGCGGGCGCTCGCCACGTCCCCATACTCGCACACGCTGAGGCGCAGCCCCCGCTGGCTGCGCGCCCCGTAGCAGTAGCGCGCGCCGGAGGCGGAGGCGAGGTACTGCTGGTGCTCGCCCAGGTGGAGCCCCGCGCGCTGCAGCGCCGCGAGCACCTCCTCGGCGCGCGGCGTCCCGGTGGGCCGCGCCTCCGCCTCCTGCGCGAGCCGCAGCGCGAGCAGGGGCGGCAGCGGCTCGGCGGCAGGGGCCGCGCGGGGCGCAGGCGCCTCGGCTGCAGCGGCAGGCTCGGCCGGCGCCGGGCGCTGGCAGGCGCTCAGCAGCAGTGGAACGAGGAGGGAGGCGAGGGGCAGGCGCATGGTGCCCTGAGGATGTGCCCTCCCGCGCTGGCGCCACGCAGTCCCCGGGTGCGAGGCCCGTGTCCGCTTTGCACCGCCTGCCCGTCCGCGCTGTCGCGTGCACACGGGCGGGACGCGGGTCCGATGCGCGCCCGCCCCGGGCTCTCCAGGGTCTGCGGACGGCCCATGGCCGCACACCCGCATCAGGAGCTCCACGATGGCGAGATGGCAGAGGATGGTCGCAGCGGCAGCCCTGGGCGCGCTTCCGCTGGTGGGAGGAAGCGCCCTGGCCTCGAGTCACCGGGAGGCCCCCTTCATCACCGAGCTGCCCAAGGTGGACAGCACGGACTTCTACATGTTCCGCAGCTACGAGGAGGGGCGAGAGGGCTACGTCACCCTCATCGCCAACTACCAGCCCTTCCAGGACGCCTACGGGGGACCGAACTACTTCGTGATGGATCCGGACGCGCTCTACGAGATCCACATCGACAACGACGGCGACGCCCGCGAGGACCTCACCTTCCAGTTCCGCTTCCGCAACAGCATCAACGGCGACAACGGGCTCACCGTCCCGGTGGGCGGCAAGGACATGAACATCGCCTTCCCGGCGCTGGGCCCCATCACGGACGACGCGAGCCGCGCCGCGAACCAGCACGTCATCGAGACGTACACGGTGAAGGTGGCGCGGGAGGGCCGGCGCAGCGCGGCCCAGGACGTCACGCGCACCGGCGGCGCCACCACCTTCGCCAAGCCCTTCGACAACATCGGCACCAAGACCTTCCCCAACTACGAGGCCTACGCGAACACCTTCGTGCACACCGTGACCGTTCCGGGCTGCGAGGGCACGGGCAAGGTGTTCGTCGGCCAGCGGCGGGAGTCCTTCGCGGTGAACGTGGGCGTGCTCTTCGACCTGCTCAACGTGCCGGACTTCACGGCCATCCTCGACCCGGCCAACCGCGGCGCCTTCCCCAACCCGCTGGCGGACAAGAACATCACCACCATCGCGATGGAGCTGCCCATCGCCTGCCTCACGGCCTCGGCGGACAAGCCCATCATCGGCGGCTGGCAGACCGCGAGCCTGCGCCAGGCACGGGTGCTCAACCCGCGCGCCACCTACAACGTGCCCGCGCGAGAGGGCGGCGCGTGGACCCAGGTCTCGCGCCTCGGCATGCCGCTGGTGAACGAGGTCATCATCGGGCTGAAGGACAAGAACCGCTTCAACTCGAGCGAGCCGCGCGAGGACGCGCAGTTCCTCGACTACGTGACGAACCCCACCCTGCCCGCGCTGGTGCAGACGCTCACGGCCGGCGCGCTCACCGCCCCGGCCACGCCGCGCAACGACCTGGTGGCCGCCTTCCTCACCGGCGTGCCCGGGGTCAACGCGAACGGCGCCACCGCGGAGTACCAGCGCCTCAACACCTCGGTGCCGCCCACGCCCGCCGCCCAGCAGAACAGCCTCGGCGCGGTGGGCTGCTTCAACGCGGCGAAGCAGGTGGACCTCACGGCGAAGGGCTGCGACCCCGCGGGCTTCCCCAACGGCCGCCGGCCCGGGGACGACGTGACGGACATCGAGCTCACGGTCGCCATGGGCTACCTGGTGCCCGGCGCGCTGCCGGCGGGCGTCGTCGTGCACGACGGCGTGCTGCAGGAGGCCGCGCAGTTCGACGCGAGCTTCCCCTACCTCAAGGCGCCGCTGCCGGGCGCAGGGGCCACGCCGGCCCCGCAGACGCGGAACTAGGGGGGAGGGCTGCCATGCGAAAGACACCTCTTCGGCTCTCGGGCCTCACCGCCGCAGCGCTCCTCGCCGTCGCCCCCGGCTGCGGCAGCGGCGGAGGCGGTGGCACGCCTCCGCCCTCCACGACGCCCCCGGACGCGCCTCCGCCCACGGACCCCGCGCCGGGCACCGGCGGCGCCACCTCCGTGGAGCTGACCCATTTCGCGCGCACGCTCGTGGAGCAGGACACCAGCGACACGGCGAAGCCGCGCGAGATCGGCGGCACCACCTTCGTGGACTCCGAGGACGCGAACGCGTTCACCGACAGCTTCTTCACGCCGCAGTAGGCTGCGTCCCGGGGCGGCCCGTCAGGCCACCTGCCCTGGGACGGCAGCGCGCTGCGCCCGGGCCGCTGCCCCGCCGACCGCCGTGCGTTGGTAGACGCCCGGCGTCACGCCCACCATCCGCTTGAAGAGGCGGTTGAGGTGGCTCTGGTCGGCGAAGCCCAGGGTGACGGCCACCTGTCCCGGGTGGGTGCCGCGGGCGAGCAACTGCTTCGCCCGGTCGATGCGCAGCGCCAGCTGGTACTGGTGCAGGGGGATTCCCACCTCCTTCTGGAACGCGTGCGCGAGGTGGAACTTGCTCAAGCCCACCGCCTCGGACACCTCGTCCAGGCGCACCGCCGCGCACGCGTGCGCCTCGAGGAAGGCGCGCGCCCGGCGCACGGCGAGCCGCTCCTGGCGCCGGACGACCGTGTGCCGTTCCCGGTCCGCGTAGCGCACGAGCAGCACCTCGAGCAGCCGCGCGAGGGCGACGTCGCGCGCGAGCAGGGGCGCGGCCTCCGAGAAGGCCACGTGGGCGGCGACGAAGGCGGAGACGAAGTCCGGGTCGGTGATGAGGGGAACGGGGAAGACGGGGTGCGCCGCGGCGCTGCCCCCCACGGCCAGCCACGCCTCGCGCATCCGGGCGGCCGAGACGGTGATCACGCGCCCGGTGAGCAGGCCCGGCGCCGACATGCTGCTCAAAAGCGGCTCGCCGGGCTCCACGACGAGCATGCGCCCCGGGGGCGAGTCGCCGCCGAAGCCCCGGTAGCGGAAGTGCCCGGGCCCGCGCTCCACCAGGTGCAGCCCGTACGCATCCTCCAGGATGCTCGTCTGCAGCTGCAGCGGGAAGTCGTACGCGCGCATCAGCTCCACGTCGCGCAGCGCCGGGTCCCGGAAGATGTGCAGTCCCGCGACCTCGTCGACCTGCGACTCTGTCTGCATCACGGCGTCACCTCTGTCTCCCGCGGGGCCCAGCCCACCCCTACCGCGCGGCGCGCCTGCGCGGCCTCGTACCCGAGGACACGCGCAACTTCCTTCAAGCGGCCACCGCCCCGCCGCGCACACCTTCTCCCCGGGCATGCGCTCCCGCGTGCGCCCGCTCGCACAAGGAGGCGTCCATGCCCCGCGCCGCAGCCTCCCCTCCCTCCCCCGTGGCGCTCGTGCTCGCGGACGTGGACGGCACGCTGGTCACCCGCGACAAGCGGCTCACCCCCCGCGCGGTAGCGGCCGTGCAGGCGCTGGGCGCCCGGGGCATCGGCTTCGCCCTCACCAGCGGGCGCCCGCCGCGCGGGCTGCGCATGCTGACGGGGCCTCTCGCGCTCGACACGCCGCTCGCTGCCTTCAACGGCGGGCTCTTCTGCCGGCCCACGGACCTCGCCGTCCTCGAGGCGCACACCCTCCCGCCCGCGCTGCTGCCCCCGCTGCTGCAGGTGCTCGCGGCGCATGGGCTGGACGCGTGGCTGTACCGGGGGCTCGACTGGCTGGTGCGCGAGGTGGGAGCACCGCACGTGGCGCGCGAGGCGTGGACGGTGCAGTTCGCCCCCACGCGCGTGGCGCACTTCCAGGGACTGGAGGCGGGCGTGGTGAAGCTGACGGGCGTGACGGACGACCCCGTGCGGATGGAGGCAGCGCGCGCGGACGTGGCGGCGCACTGCGGGGCGGGCGTGAGCGCGCAGCTCTCGCAGCCCTACTACCTGGACATCACCCACGCCGAGGCGAACAAGGGAGCGGTGGCCCGACGGCTGTGTGCGTGGCTCGGCGTGCCACGCGAGCGCCTCGCCTCGCTCGGCGACCAGCCCAACGACGTGTCCATGTTCCGCGAGAGTGGCCTCTCCATCGCCATGGGCAATGCGCCCAGCGAAGTACAGGCGCAGGCGAGCCACACCACCGCCTCCTCGGAGGCCGAGGGCTTCGCGCTCGCGCTCGAGCGCTTCGTGCTCGGCGCCGACGCGCCAGCGCTGTCCCCGTCGGAGTGAGGGGCTCGGACGGAAGTCCCAGCCGGGGGCCGCTGCGCAACTTCGTTCAAGCGCGCCGCTGCGCCGCCCCACAGCTTCCGGCGGGGCGCACGTCCCGCTGCCCCCTGCGAAGGAGACCCCATGTCCACGAAGAGGCTCGCTCCCCTTGCCCTGCTGCTCGCCGCGCCCCTGGGCGCGCTCGCCTCGCCGTCGCCTGCGTCCAACGAGCCCGGCAAGATGGAGGGCAAGACGGTGAAGGAGGCGAAGGCGGCGGGCGCGAAGCTGGACACGCGCCAGTGCGCCTTCGCGCCCGGCAAGGAGGGCATGAAGACGGGCGCCAACGGTCCCATCCGCGTGATGCTCGTCGACGAGTCGGGTGCGCTGCGCTACCTCGGCACGCTCGAGGAGGCGATGCCGGCCGCGGCCTCCACCCTGCACTTCCAGTCCGACCCCGTGCGCGGCGGGACCTGACCCGCCGCGCCCTGCAGCGGCGCTCACACGGGCAGCTGCTCGCCGGACTCCTCGGCCGTGAGGTACTGCGCGTACCAGTCCGGCCAGTTCTCGTCCCGCTGGCCGGTGCGCTTCTCGTGCTCGCCGTGCGCGGCCGCCGCGCGCCGCAGCGCGCTGGCGAGATCTCTCGCGGAGCTGAAGGACATCATCGACTTGTCCACGCGGCCGGGGAAGCGGGTGGTGACCTCCTGCAGGAGCCAGGTGTTGCCGTCCGGGTCGCTGAACGAGGCGTAGGAGCCGTAGCTCTGGTGCTCGGGCGCGGGGCCGTTGACCTTCTGGCCGAAGGGCGCGGGCCCCTCGGAGAAGTGGAACACCTCGCTCACCTTGGCGCCGCGCTTGATCAGCTCGTTGCGCGCGGCCTCGATGTCCGAGACCACGAGGAAGATGTTCTGGGCCGAGCCGGGCGCGGCGGAGGTGAGGTTCGTGCCGAACTGAAACGAGGCGGGCGAGCCGGGCGGCGTGAGCTGGAGCACGCGGGCGTTGCCCTTGCTGAAGTCCGCGTCGAGTCGCCAGCCGAGGCCCGTATAGAACGCCTTTGCGCGGTCGAAGTCCGAGACGGGGATGACGAAGGCCTCGAGCTTCAGGTCGACGCCGGCCACGCTCGCGGTGGGGCCCGCGTTGGAGCTGCCAGTGCTCGCCGCGCGCCGCGCGCTGGAGCTACCGGTGGAAGGGGTGCTGGGGGTGCTCATGGGGTGCCTCCTGGGGTTCCGCATGACGTTGGGCCCGCACCTGGCAAAGGGCCAGTGTGCCGCGCGCGAAAACCGGCGCGTTGGACTCGGGTCCGTGTGGAACGAGCGGAGCGTGCGCGAGCGGTTCTCCTTGCGACGGGGCGCGCGCGGCACCCGCGCCGTTCACCCGCCAGGCACGAGAGAGAGACACGCCTTGAAGCGGATTGCTCTATTCCTGGTTCCAGCCACTGCGGTGGCCAGCATCGTCTCGGCGGTCGCCACCACCGCCGAGGGCGCAGACAAGGGCGCAGCTCCGCCGCAGGCGACGGAGATGCGCGTCGCCAACCCGTACGCCGCAGTGGACCAGGAGCCGCCGCCCGAGCTGACCCTGGACCCGCCGGACCCCAAGGCCCTGCGCCAGGGCGTGGTGTGGATCCAGTACCAGGTGCAGAACCTCCGCATCCTCCCGGTGTTCGGGAAGGAGGCCGTGGCGGTGTCCCCGCGCGTGGGCCACCTGCACATCATCGTGGACGACCTGCCCTGGTGGTGGGCCCACACGAGCGACATCAACACCATCGACCTGGCCGGGCTGCCCCCCGGCGAGCACCAGGTGCAGGTGATGCTGGTGAACCCCAACCACGAGACCTTCCCCGGCCAGACCCGGACGGTGAAGTTCACCGTGCCCGCGGAGGCCGCGTCGGCCTCGCACCGGTGAGCGCCCGTGCACGCGGGCAACGCCCATGAGCGATGACACGCTGGACGGAGACGCGGACGGCGGGGTGCCCGCGTCGGACGGGCGGCGTACGCGAAGAAGTTCTCCGGCAAGCGCACGCACCACGTGGCCGCGGGCGCCGGCCACACCCTGCCGCAGGAGGCACCCCGCGCCTTCGCCGATGCCGTGCTCGAGGCGAACGCGCTCTGAACGAGGAGGCTCACATGCCACAGACGATGAAGGCCATGCAGGTGAAGAAGCCCCACGGAGCCTTCGAGCTCGTGCAGCTGCCGGTGCCCGAGCCCGCCGCGGGGCAGGTGCGCATCGCGGTGGAGGCGTGCGGCCTCTGCCACTCGGATGCGCTGGTGAAGGAGGGTGGGTTCCCCGGCCTCGCCTACCCGCGCGTGCCCGGCCACGAGCTGGTGGGCCGGGTGGACGCCCTCGGGGCCGGGGTGAGCGAGTGGAAGCCGGGGCAGCGCGTGGGGGTGGGCTGGCACGGCGGCCACTGCTTCGTGTGCGAGCCGTGCCGCGCAGGAGACTTCATCCAGTGCGTGCGCGCGCAGATCTGCGGCATCAGCTACGACGGCGGCTACGCGGAGTACGTGGTGGCGCCCCACGAGGCGCTCGCCGCCATCCCGGACGCGCTGGACGCCGTGGCCGCCGCGCCGCTGCTGTGCGCGGGCGTCACCACGTTCAACGCCCTGCGCCACAGCGGGGCCCGCGCCGGCGACACGGTCGCGGTGCAGGGCATCGGCGGGCTGGGCCACCTCGGCATCCAGTTCGCGCGCCACCTCGGCTTCCGCACCGTGGCGCTCTCGCGCGGGGAGGACAAGCGCGCGCTGGCCCTGGAGCTCGGGGCCCACGTGTACCTGGACCAGGCGAAGGGCAAGGCGGCCACACTGCTGCAGGAGCTGGGCGGGGCGCGCGCCATCCTCGCCACGGCGCCCAGCGCCAAGCTGATGGGTCCGCTGGTGGACGGGCTGCGCCGCGACGGCGTGCTGCTGGTGGTGGGCGCGGACGCCGCACCCATCGAGGTCAGCCCGCTGCAGCTCATCTTCGGGCGCCGGCGGGTGCAGGGCTGGCCCAGCGGCACGGCGAAGGACAGCGAGGAGACGCTCGCCTTCAGCGCGCTCGAGGGGATTGCCCCGCGCAACGAGGTCTTCCCGCTCGAGCAGGCGAACGAGGCGTACGCGCGGATGATCGAGAACCGGGTGCGCTTCCGCGCCGTGCTGCGCATCCGCAGCTGAGGGAGCGCGGCCCTCAGCGCGCCGCGCGCAGCGGGCGGAAGGCGGCGCGCAGCTCGGCGGCGAAGAGCTCGGGCTGCTCCCAGGCGGCGAAGTGCCCGCCCCGCTCCGCCTCGTGGAAGTAGCTCAGGTTGCGGTAGGCGCGCCGGGCCCACGACTCCGGCGGGCGGTAGACCTCGTCCGGGAACACGGTGATGGCCACGGGGAGCGAGATCTCCGCGGTCTTCTGCGCGGTCGCGCTCGTCACGGCCATGGGGCCGTTCTCCCAGTACAGCCGCGCGGCCGAGGCGCCGCTGTTCGTCACCCAGGAGAGGGTGAGGTCATCCAGCACCTCGTCGCGCGTGGGCGCCTGCGCGGGGTCCGCGCCGAAGGACCACCGCGCGAAGCCCGGATGCACCAGCACCCAGGCCGCGAGGAAGGCGGGGGAGTCCGCGAGGCCGTAGCCGATGGTCTGCGGACGCGCGCTCATCATCGCGTTGTACGCGGCGCTGCCCTTCTTGCGGTACGCCGCGAGCGCGTCGAACACCGCGCGCTCCTGCGGCGTGAGGCTCGCCGGCGCGGGCGCGCTGCTCGCGAGCGCCGCCTCCACCTCGGGAGGCACCACCGCGGGCAGGTTGAGGTGGATGCCCAGCAGGCCCGGGGGCGCCTGGCGCGCCATGGCGCTGGAGACGGGGCCGCCCCAGTCTCCGCCCTGCGCCACGTAGCGCGTGTAGCCCAGGCGCCGCATCAGCTCCGCCCACGCCCGCGCGATGTGCTCCGGGTCCCAGCCGGTGCCCCGGGGCTTGCCCGAGAAGCCGTAGCCGGGCATCGACGGGATGACCACGTCGAACGCATCCGCGGCGCTGCCGCCATGGGCCGTGGGGTCGGTGAGCGGGCCGATGACCCCGAGGAACTCGAGCACCGAGCCGGGCCAGCCGTGCGTGAGGATCACCGGGAGCGCGTTCGGCTGCTTCGAGCGCACGTGGATGAAGTGGATGTCCACGCCGTCGATGGTGGTGACGAACTGCGGGTAGGCGTCGAGCCTCGCCTCGGCCTTGCGCCAGTCGTAGTCGGTCCCCCAGGAGCGGACGAGCGCC
This sequence comes from Aggregicoccus sp. 17bor-14, assembly GCF_009659535.1. Taxonomy (NCBI): domain Bacteria; kingdom Pseudomonadati; phylum Myxococcota; class Myxococcia; order Myxococcales; family Myxococcaceae; genus Aggregicoccus; species Aggregicoccus sp. 17bor-14. The sequence continues at coordinate 208,504 of NZ_VJZZ01000007.1, read as the reverse complement.
TGCAGCTTCGCCAGCGGCACGCCCTGCGACCCGTCGGCCGCCGTCTCGCGGTCGGGCCAGCGCGTGGCGGCGATGCGCTCGCGCAGCTGCGCGAGCGCGGCTTCCGGGACGTGGGCGCGGAAGGGGCGCACCGAGCGGTCCTCGGGCGCCGGGGCGGCGGAGGCCTGCGCGGCGCGCGCGCCCGCGGGCGGGGTGAGCAGGAGCGGCACCACCGCGAGCGCGAGTGCCCACCACCGCTTCGTCCTCCGGCCCATGGTCGCGTCCTCCTCGGCGCGTGCTGCGCCGCGCTGGGCGTCCGATAACGCCGCGGCGCGCGCGCGACATACGACCGCGGGGCAGGACGCTGCGACCACGACAAGAATGTTCAAGGCGGAGGGGCGCGGCGGCCCTTACCTCGGCGGTGAAGGAGCCTGCGATGCGACCTGACATCGTTCCGGGTGCCGTCTTCCCGGACTACCAGCTCTCGGACCACACGGCGAAGCGCAGGCACCTCTCCGAGCTGCAGGGAGCGGACCCCATGGTGCTGGTCCTCAGCCGCGGCAGCTACTGCCCGAAGGACCGCCGGCAGCACGAGGGGCTCGTCCAGCTCCACCGCGAGCTGGAGGTCTCCTACTGCCGGCTCGTCACCATCAGCACCGACAACCTCACCGAGACGAACGAGTTCCGCACCGGCGTGGGGGCGCACTGGCCCTTCCTCTCGGATGCCGGGCGCAGCATCCAGAAGGACCTGGACATCGCGGAGTACACCGACCCGCTGCACAACCCCATGGTCCCGCACGTGTTCGTGCTCGAGCCGGGCCTCGTCATCCACACGATCTACAACGGCTACTGGTACCTGGGCCGCCCCACCGTCGAGGAGCTGCGCCAGGACCTGCGCGCGGTCACCCGCAAGTGCCGCCGCGACTGGGACCTCGCCGACCCCGAGCTCCAGGCCGCGTGGAAGGCGGGACGCAAGGAGCTCTTCCATCCTTACGGCAAGCCGTACGTCCAGACGCTGCGCGAGCAGGACGGGTGAGCGGAGGGGAGGTCCAGCATGGCACGGCTGCACTCGGTGAACGTGGGGCTGCCCCGGGACGTGCCCTGGGAGGGCCGCACCGTGCACACGGGCGTGTGGAAGGCGCCCGTCAACGGACGCAGGACGGTGCGGCGCCTCAACATCGAGGGTGATGGCCAGGGCGACCTCGGGGGCCACGGCGGCGAGCACCGCGCGGTGCTCGTCTACCAGCTCGGCTCCTACCGGTACTGGGAGCAGCTGCTGGGTCGCGCGCCCTTCACCCCGGGGCAGTTCGGCGAGAACTTCACCGTCGAGGGGCTCGCGGACGACGAGGTGTGCATCGGCGACCGCTACCGCATCGGAACGGCGCTCTTCGAGGTCTCGCAGCCGCGCGTCACCTGCTTCCGCCTCGGACTGCGCATGGGAGAGCCCCGCATGGCCGCCCTGGTCGTGGCGCACCACCGGCCGGGCTTCTACCTGCGCGTGCTCGAGGAGGGCGAGGTCGGGGCGGGCGATGAGATCGAGCAGGTGGCCGTGGGCCCCGAGCGCATGAGCGTGGCACAGGTGGACGCGCTCCTGTACCTGCCCGGCCACGCACGCGAGGACCTCCTGCGCGCGCTGCGCATCGGCGCGCTGAGTCCCGGCTGGCGGGGTTCCTTCCAGGCGCTGCTCGACGCCGAGGCGAGCGGAGCCACGGGCGGCAACACCGGGCTCGCGCCGGGCTCGGGGCCGCCCCCCGCGTGGACGGGCTTTCGCCCGCTGCGCATCGCGCGCATCGCGCAGGAGAGCCACAGCATCAGCTCCTTCGAGCTCGAGGCGGAGGACGGCAGCGCCCTGCCCGCGGCGCTGCCGGGCCAGTTCGTCGTGCTGCGGCTGTGGCCCCAGCCCGGCGCGCCGCCCCTGCTGCGCAGCTACTCCCTCTCGGGCGAGCCCGGTGCCCCGCGCTACCGGGTGAGCGTGAAGCGCGAGCCCCACGGCGCGGGCAGCGCCTTCCTCTTCGAGCACTGCGGCGTGGGCGCGCGGCTCGAGGTCAGCGCGCCGCGCGGCGCCTTCACCCTGCGCGCGGGCGAGGGCCCCGTCGCGCTGCTCAGCGCGGGCGTCGGCGCGACGCCGGTGCTCGCCATGCTCCACGCGCTCGTGCAGCAGCGCTCGCCGCGCGAGGTGTGGTGGCTGTTCGGCGCGCGCGACCGCGGCGACCACCCCTTCGTGGACGAGGCGCGGCGGCTCGTCGCGGCGCTCGCGCGCGGCCGCGCCCACGTCCGCTACAGTCGGCCCGGTGCGCAGGACCGGCTCGGCCAGGACTACGACGCGGCCGGCCGCTGGACGGCGGACGCCGTGCAGGCGCTCGGCGTGCCGCGCGCCGCGGACTTCTACCTCTGCGGTCCGCCGGCCTTCCTCGAGGCGCTCGGCGCGGGGCTCGCGGCCTGGGGGGTCGCGCGCGAGCGCATCCACGAGGAGGTGTTCGGAGCCGGCGCCTCGCTCACGCCGGGCATCGCGCCCACGGCCGCTCGCCCCGTGCACGCTCCGGTGGGGCCGGCGGGGACCGGGCCCACGGTCTCGTTCACCCGCAGCGGCCTCGCGGTGCCCTGGAGCCCGCGCTTCGCGAGCCTCCTCGAGCTCGCGGAGGCCTGCGACGTGCCGGTGCGCTGGTCCTGCCGCACCGGCGTCTGCCACACCTGCGAGAGCGGGCTCGTCTCGGGGGCAGTCTCGTACGCGCCCGAGCCGCTCGACCCTCCCGCGGCCGGGAGCGTGCTCCCCTGCTGCGCCACGCCCACCGCGGACGTGGTGCTCGATCTCTGAGCTTCGCAAGGCGCGCGCGCCGCACCACACGCCCGGTGCGGGCCCGCGCGCCCTCCATGCACCCCGGGGTCATCGTCCGCGCCGGGGTGCAGCGTTAGCCGTTCGGACGCGTGCAGCGCGCGCGTCGCGACAGGAGCCTCCATGGACTTCGAGGTGGTCGTCATCGGGAGCGGTCAAGCCGGCATTCCCCTCGCCGTCCGGCTGGCGCGCGGCGGCAAGCAGGTGCTGCTCGCGGAGCGCGGCGCGCTCGGCGGCACCTGCGTGAACACGGGCTGCACGCCCACCAAGACGCTCGTCGCGAGCGCGCGCGCCGCGCACGTGGCCCGCAGCGCAGGCCGGCTCGGCGTCCACGCGGAGGCCGTGCGGGTGGACTTCCCGGCGGTCATCGCGCGCAAGGACGCCATCGTGCGCAGCTGGCACGAGGGGATCGACCGCCGCCTCGCCTCTGCGGGCGCACGCCTGCGGCTCGTGCGCGGCCACGCGCGCCTCACGGGCGGACACGGGGTGGAGGTCGCCGGGGAGCAGCACACGGGCCAGGTGGTGGTGCTGAACGTGGGGGCGCGTCCCGTCGAGCCGCCCATCCGCGGGCTCGGGGAGGTGCCCTGGCTGGACAACCACCGCGTGATGGAGCTGCGGGCGCTGCCCTCCCACCTCGTGGTGGTGGGCGGCGGCTACGTGGGCTGCGAGTTCGCGCAGCTCTACCGCCGGCTCGGCGCCGCGGTGACGCTCATCGAGCCCGGCCCCCACCTGCTCGGCCGCGAGGACGTGGAGGTATCGCAGGCGCTCGAGGGCGTGTTCCGCGAGGAGGGCATCACGGTCGTGTTCGGCGCCCGCGTCGAGGAGGTGTCGGGCGGCGCGGAGCGGGTCTCCGTGCGGCTCTCGGGCGGCCGCAGCGTCGAGGGCTCGCACCTGCTCGTCGCGACCGGGCGCCGGCCGAACACCGCGGACCTGGGGTGCGAGGCCGCGGGCGTGGCGCTGGACGCGCGCGGCTTCGTCCAGGTGGACGACCACTACGCGACGAGCGCCGCGGGCGTGTACGCCGTCGGAGACTGCGTGGGTGGGCCGCAGTTCACCCACTCGGCATGGGACGACCACCGGCTGCTCTTCGAGATCCTCGCCGGGCGGCGCGAGCGGGGCCGCAAGGACCGGCTCGTCCCGCACACCGCGTATACGGATCCACAGGTGGCGGGCGTGGGGCTCACCGAGCGCGAGGCGAAGGCGCGCGGCGTCCCCTACGAGGCGGCGAGCACCCCGTTCGAGAGCGTGGCGAGGGCCCTCGAGACGGACGAGCGCGCGGGCCTGCTCAAGGTGCTGATCGACCCCGCGAGCGAGCGCATCCTCGGCGCCTCCATCGTGGGCGCGGAGGCCGGAGAGCTCATCCACGTCTTCGCCGCGCTGATGCAGGCGCGCGCTCCCGCACGCGCGCTCGTGGACATGGAGGCCGTGCACCCCTCGTTCGCCGAGGGCGTGCAGGCCGTGGTGATGGCGCTGCCCCGCTACGCGCTGTCGTGAAAGGAGCCCCCGTGACCGTCGTCAAAGCCGCCGCCGTGCAGCTCTCCCCCGTGCTCTACAGCCGCGAGGGCACCGTGGCGAAGGTGGTGCGCAAGATCCACGAGCTCGGGGAGCAGGGGGTGCAGTTCGCCACCTTCCCGGAGACCATCATCCCCTACTACCCGTACTTCTCCTTCGTGCAGACCCCGGTGCAGAACCTCGCCGGCCCCGAGCAGCGCAGGCTCATCGAGCAGTCGGTGACGGTGCCGTCCGCCGCCACCAACGCGCTGGGCGAGGCGGCCCGCGCGGCGCGGATGGTCGTGTCCATCGGGGTGAACGAGCGCGACGGCGGGACGCTCTACAACACGCAGCTGCTCTTCGACTCGGACGGCACGTTGCTGCAGCGGCGCCGCAAGCTCTCCCCCACGTACCACGAGCGGATGATCTGGGGTCAGGGCGATGGATCGGGCTTGCGCGCCGTGGACACCAAGGTGGCTCGCATCGGGCAGCTCGCGTGCTGGGAGCACTACAACCCGCTCGCGCGCTATGCCCTGATGGCCGACGGCGAGCAGATCCACTCCGCCATGTACCCGGGCTCCATCTTCGGAGACCTCTTCACGCAGCAGACCGAGGTCAACGTCCGCCAGCACGCGCTGGAGTCCGGCTGCTTCGTGGTCTGCGCCACGGCCTGGCTCGACAAGGACCAGCAGGCGCAGATCCTGAAGGACACCGGCGCCCCCAACGTCGGCCCCATCTCCGGCGGCTGCTTCACCGCGATCGTCGCTCCCGACAGCACCCTGCTGGGCGAGCCCCTGCGCTCGGGCGAGGGCGTGGTCGTCGCGGAGCTCGACTTCACGCGCATCGACAAGCGCAAGCTGATCATGGACTCGCGCGGCCACTACGCCCGGCCCGAGCTGCTCAGCCTCCTCATCGACCGCACCCCCACCGCCTACGTCCACGATCGCGCCGAGCAGGGACGGCACGTCCCCGAGCAGGGCGCCGTGGAGCTGCTCTCCACCGTGGCCTGAGCGCCACCCGGAGCCGTTGCCGTGACGCCCCACATGACCTCCATCGACGTGCAGGTGCGCAGGCTCAGCGTCGTCTCGTCCCGCCCCTTCGACGAGGTGGTGGCGCGGCTCACGGCCACCATCGGCCGCCCGGACTTCCGGGCCTTCAGCGAGGCGCTGCACGCGGCAGGGAGCGAGGCGGAGCTGGAACAGCGGGTGGGCGCGGCCGTCGGCCCCTCGAACCTGATGGAGTTCGCCCGCTTCGATGCAGGCGCGGTCCTGCGCAAGGAGCAGGGCACGCCGACGCCGCGCATTCTGCGCCTCCTCGTGGGCAATCCGCTCATCATGAAGGAGATGGCCCGCAGCGCGCCGGACGCCGCGGCCTACGCGCCCGTCACCCTCCTCGTGGACGAGCGCGCGGACGGCGTGCACCTGTCCTACGACTCGATGGAGAGCCTGCTCGCGCCCTACGGCAGCCAGGCCGCGCTCGCGGTCGCCCGGGACCTGGACCGCGAGGTCGAGCAGTTGCTCGACGCGGCCGCGCGGTGAGCGGCCGCACGCCGACCGAGCAGGCCCGGGCCGCATGTGCACGGTGGCCGCTCCGTCCGGCAGTCGCCACTCTTCGAGGGGACCATGGAGACCGGTGCGCGACGCATGCTCGGGGAGATCCTCCTGGAGCGGGGGGTGCTCAGCCGCGCCCAGCTCCACCTGGGGCTCGTGCACCACCACCAGACCCGCGTCCCGCTGGGCCTGGCGCTCGTGCGGGAGCACGTCTGCTCGGAGGCTGACGTGCTCACGGCCCTCTCCGAGCAGCTCGGCGTGCCGTGGGTGGACCTCGAGCGCGAGCCGCTGGACCCCGCGCTGACCCGGCTCATCCCGGCCCGGCTCGCGCGCCAGCACCGCGTGGTGCCCCTGCGCCTGGAGCGAGAGGACAAGGAGGTGCTGCACGTGGCCCTGCCGGCCCCCGCGTCGGTGGTGGCCATCGACGACGTGCGCGCCGCCTCGGGCAAGCCGCGCGTCGTGCCCCACCTCGCGTCGGAGGTGGGCCTGGCTCACGCGCTGCGCGAGCTCTACGGCCTCGACGCTCAGCCCGAGCCCCCGGCCCCGGAGCTCGCGCGCGCCTCCGAGGCCCCCGTGCTGCTCTACGGCTGGCCGGCCGTCACCGCGGTGCTCATCTCGCGCAAGCTCGCGCGCCACGGGTACGCGGCGCGGGTGGCGACGCCGCTCGAGGTGCTCCACTCCCGGCCCTCGGATCTCGTGCTCGCGCCCCTGCAGGCCATGGAGGGGCTCCTGGTGGGGGAGCTGCGAATCCAGGGCTCCATCGTCGTCCACGCGCCCCCGGACGATGCCTCCGTCGAGCGGGCCCAGGCGCTCGGCGCGAAGGGGCTCCTCGCCCACCCCACGGACGAGGAGCTGCTGCTGCGCGCCATCGGCCGGGTGCGCCCCCCGGGCTAACCCGGGGGGCCTCTTGCAACGGAGTTGCACTCGCGCTCCTGCGGCCCTGCGCTATGGCGCCGCGAGGTAGCGCGGCACGTTCGCAGGCGCCGCGCGCGACAGCCGCGCCGGCCGCACGCTCGCCGGCGTGGCCTCGCCCACCTGCCAGGGGTCGATACCCGGGGTGGGATTGGCCAGCACGAGCAGCGCGCGGAAGCCCTCCTCCCCACGCTGCGGCTGCAGAGCGCCTGCGGCCACCGCGAAGACGCGCGCCCCGGCCGTGGGCGTTGCATCGAAGGTGGCCACGGGGGTGCGCGTGCCCGCCGCCGCCACCCCCACGGTGAGCGGGGTGGCCGGGAGCGCGGCGCCCTCGGGCGCCGAGGCGTTGGGGTAGGCGATGTTGGCGAACGCGGGCGGCGTGTCCAGCTGCCCGCCCGTCACCGTGCCCACGTCCACCGCGGGGGCATCCGGCGACTGGTGCAGCAGCCGCACGCGCGCGGTGCCCGCGGCCGGGTTGGCGAAGTCCGCGGCGAAGGTGTGGAGGGCGAGCGGCTGGCGCGCGCCTCCCACGTTCGTGACGAAGCCCGCGGCGCTCACCAGGTAGCTCTCCCCAGCCTCCAGCGTGAGCGAGGCCGAGGCGGCGGGCTCGCCGGAGGGCCGGTCGCTGCCCGCGTGCGCGGGGAACACCTCCACCCCGTAGGTGTCCGGCGGGACCTGGAGGCCGTCCGAGAGCTCACCGAAGGCGAGGTTGGAGACGATCTTCGTGCCGGAGAAGACGTCCACCGCGGGCGCATCCGGCCCCGCGTGCAGCACGTACACCACCGGGTTCTGGCGCAGCAGCCCCACCGTCCCCTGCGGGCCCACCGCGAGCAGGCCGAAGCCGTCCGGTGCGTCGCCCTCGTGGGCGAGCAACCCCGTGGCGATGACGAAGAGGCTCGCACCGCCGGGCAGCGCGGGCGTGGTGAAGCCCGTCACCCGCTTCGCACCCGCGCCCGTCGTGACGATGCCCACCTGCAGCGCCTGGCCCGCCGGGAGCGCCACGCCGGCGGCGCCGGAGTCCGCGAAGCGCGCGAGGCTCGGCAGCTCCACGGAGTCGTCGTCCCCCACGTCGATGCCCACGTCCGGGGCATCCGCGCCCGCGTGGACGACGCGCGCGCGTACCTCGCTCGCACCCGGCTGGGTGAAGCCCTCCTGCAGCAGGAGGATGCGGAAGCGGTCCTCCGCGGCCTGCGAGGCGAGCAGCCCCGCGGCCACCGCCGTCACCTGCGTGTCGCGGGCGAGGGTCACCGGTCCCAGCGTGTACACCGGCGCGCTCGTGGCGGCCGCACCGGCCGGGCGCACCTGCAGGGTGTACGTGCCCGCGTTCACGTCGCGGTACGCGGTCGTCTGGGTGTAGGCCGCGTTGCTGAACAGCGGCGTGCTCTGCCCCTCGGCGTAGATGTCCACCGCGGGCGCGTCCGGCGCGGCGTGGACCACGCGCAGCCGCGCGGTGCCTGCCGAGGGTGCATTGCCGCCCCCGCCGTCACCCCCGCCGTCACCTCCGTTGTCATCGTTGCTGCAGCCCGTCCCCCACAGCGCCACGCACAGCCCCAGCATCAGCATCCGGATCAGCCTCACGTCCCCTCCTCTGGGCGCGCGCGGGCAGACGCGCCCAGCCCCTGGGCCTGCGCATCCCCCCAACGCCCCTCGTTGCTCGCCGGCGTCGATCGGGACGACCTCCACACGGCAGTCGGACAAAGGTGGAACGGAGTGCAGCTCCGCGCGACGCCGCTCGTGGATAGACGGCTTGCCCTCTGGGTCGATGCCGCGAGTGCCTGCCTGGAGAGGAGGCCTGACCCCAGGCGCCGCGCACCGGACACTCCCCCTGCCCTCGCCGCCCGCTCCCGCCGGTGCGCCCCGCCTCGCACCCTTCCCGGATGCGCGAGTGTCCACGGGCGCCGCGCCGGCGGGGAGTGGGGGCCATGCAGAGCGCGCGGTGCACGCCGAGGCGGATGGCCGCGGCACTCGTCCTGCTGACGCTGGCCGCGAGCGCGGGCTGCGGCGGCTGCGGCGGCGAGGACTCGCTGCGCCCGGTCCCCAGCGCCACGGGCCGCGGCGGCGCGGCGTCCACCATCGACCCGCGCGCCACGCGCGCCGCACTGGACGTGCTGCGCGACGGCGGCAACGCGGTGGACGCGGCCGTGGCGGCCTCGGCGGTGCTGGGCGTCACCGACCTGCAGTCCTGCGGCGTCGGCGGCGGGGGCTTCATGCTCGTGCACCTCGCGGCGGACGGCAGCACGCGCGTGATCGAGCACCGCGAGCCCGCGCCAGCGGCCTTCCGGCGCGAGCTCTTCTACGCGGACGACGGCAGGCCCCTGCCCTTCGAGCAGCGCGTGGCCAGCGGCGTCTCCACGGGCGTGCCCGGGCTCGTGGCCGGCTGGGACCTCGCGCTGCGTCGCTTCGGCACGCGGACGCTCGGCGAGCTGCTCCAGCCCGCCATCCGGGTCGCCGAGGAGGGCTTCGACGTCGACCAGGGCTTCGTCGACCAGACCACGAAGGGGCTCGCGCGCCTGCAGCTCTTCGCGCCCTCGCGCGCGCTGCTGCTCACCCCCACCGGCGAGCCGCTGCCGGTGGGCACGCACTTGCGCAACCCGGACCTCGCGCGCACCTACCGCCTGCTGGCCGAGCGCGGCGCGGACGCCTTCTACCGCGGGGAGCTCGCCGGCGAGATCGTGGACACGCTCGTCCACCCTCCGCTCGCGTCGGGCGTCACGCAGCCCGTGCGCGCGGGCGTGATGACGGAGGCGGACCTCGCCGCCTACTCCGCGAACGTGCGGCCCGCGCTCGAGACGACGTACCGCGGCTACACGCTGCGCGGCGCAGGGCCGCCCAGCGGCGGCGGCCTCGCGGTGGGGCTGCTGCTGCACCTGCTCGAGGGCTCGGACCTCGGCGCGCTCTCCGACGAGGAGCTCTACCACCGCTTCCTCGAGGCCTCGCGCCTGACCTACGCGGACCGCGATGCGTACGTCGCCGACCCGGCCTTCTTCGACGTGCCCGTGAGCGGGCTCCTGTCCGCGGGCTACGCGGAGCTGCGCCGCGGCGAGATGAGCGAGCCAGGCGCCTCGGTGGGCGCAGCACTCCCCGGCAACCCCTACCCCTTCGAGGGCAACCCGGGCATGCCCCCCGCTCCCGTGCCGCCCCCGCCACCTCCCGCGGACGGCACCGAGCTGGCCGACGAGGGCAGCACCACGCACATCACCGTGGTGGACGCGGACGGCAACGTCGCGGCCTACAGCTGCAGCCTGGAGCAGGAGGGCGGCAACGGCATGGTGGTGCCCGGCCGCGGCTTCCTCCTCAACAACGAGCTGACGAACTTCGACGTGCCGCCCTCGGCCGACATGCCCCTCGCCAACGTGGGCGAGCCCCTCAAGCGGCCGCGCAGCAGCATGAGCCCCACCCTGGTGCTGAAGGACGGCCGGCCCGTGCTCACCCTGGGCAGCCCTGGCGGCGCCACCATCATCACCACCGTGGCGCTGGTGCTGGTGCGCGCGCTCGACCGCGGCATGTCTCTGGAGGATGCCGTGGCCGCTCCGCGCGTCACCCAGCGCAACCTGCCCAGCGGCCGCGCCGAGGCGGAGCCCGGGTTCCTCGCGCTGCCCGAGGCGGCGGCCCTCATCGCACGCGGGCACCGGCTCGTGCCCACCGAGCCTCCGCTGGGGCTCGGCGCGGTGACGGCCGTCGTCTTCAACGCGGACGGCACCCTCACCGCCGCCGCCGAGCCCGTGCGGCGCGGCGGCGGCAATGCGGGCGTCGTGTCACCGCCCTGAGCCCGGACCCGGAAAGAGGAAGCGCTCCAGGGCGGCGCGGTCCGTCCAGTCCTCGAGCCCGAACTCTGAGGCCAGCAGCGCTGCCAGCTCCGCGGGGTGGGCCAGCTCGCGCACCTCGGTGCCCGCTGCCGTCGTGCGCCGCAGCTCGCGGTTGCGGAAGGTGATGCGCCCCTCGGGGGTGGTGAGCGCCGCCACCGCGTTGAGCACGAAGCTCGAGGCGGGATGGGTCGAGGTGTAGTGGTTGGCGGGCACGTAGTCCTGGGGCCGCACGGTGCAGGGCAGCAGGCTGTACAGGTTGCGCCAGCCCTCGGGCTCGTGGGACTGGAGCATCACCTCGTCGTTGTCCGTGCGCACGAGCCGGAAGGTGTCCGGCCCTTGCGCCACCGGCGCATCCAGCCTCCAGGGCAAGGGGGCGCGCAGCACCCGCGCCCCGAAGCCCACGTCCACCAGGTAGCGCTCGCCGCCCAGGGCAACGCGGCTCACCTGGTGGGTGGGGACGGGGGCGGTGGGATTGCTGAACCACACGCGGCCGAGCAGGTGCTCCACCTGGAAGCCCAGCGCCTTCAGCAGCGCGGAGAAGAGGCCGTTGAGCTCGAAGCAGTACCCGCCCCGCCGCCGCAGCACCACCTTGTGGAACAGGGCCTCGGGCTCGAGCGAGATGCGGGCGCCCTCGTGGATGGCGAGGTTCTCGAAGGGCACCGTCCGGATGTGCGCCGCGCAGAGCCCGGTGAGCACCTCGAGCGTGGGCTCCAGCGGACCTTCGTAACCGATGCGGCGGGTGTAGGCGGCGGCGTCCATGGAGCCTCACGGGGGGAGAGCGGGCAACCTAACGCGGCCGCGCCGCGCTCGCCCGTCCGTGCGCCCTCCCCTACCCTGTGGGCCATGACGCCCACGCGCGTGACCGCCATCTCTCTCGAGTCCCTCACCCTGCCCCTCACCGAGCCCTTCGCCATCGCCGGCGGCGCACCGGACGTGGCGGACAACCTGCTCGTGCGCCTGCAGCTCGCCGACGGGACGGTGGGTCTCGGCGAGGCGGCGCCCTTCACCGCGGTGACCGGGGAGACGGCCGCGAGCACGCGGGCCGCATTGGAGCGCGGGAGCGCGCAGTGGCTCGGGGCGGACGCGCGCGGCTGGCGCCCCCTGTGCGCGCAGCTCGCGCAGGCGCTCCCCGAGGCGCCCTCGGCGCGCTGCGCGCTGGAGACGGCGCTGCTGGACGCGCTCGCCCGCCACTACCGCACGCCCCTGTGGGTGTTCTTCGGCGGGGCCGGCACTGCGCTGGAGACGGACATGACGGTGACCGCGGGGGACGTGGCGCACGCGCTAGCCTCCACGCGCGCCATCCTCGCGCGCGGCATCCACACCCTGAAGGTGAAGGTGGGCGCGCTCGAGCCCGAGGGGGACCTCGAGCGCCTCGTCGCCATCCGCGCTGCCGCGCCGCACGCGCGGCTCTTCGTGGATGCGAACGGCGGCTACAGCCTCGCCCAGGCGCGCGCCTTCCTGAAGGGCGTGGCGCGGGAGGGCGTGGGGCTCGCGCTCTTCGAGCAGCCGGTGCACCCCTCGGACCTCGAGGGCATGGCGGCGCTCACCCGCGAGGCCCCGATGCCCATCTGCGCGGACGAGTCCGCCCGCTCGGCCGCGGACGTGCTGCGGCTGGTGCGCGCGGGCGCCGCGAGCGCCGTCAACATCAAGGCGATGAAGTACGGGGTGGCGGAGGCGCTGCACATCTGGTCGCTCGCGCGCACCGCGGGGCTCGAGCTGATGGTGGGCGCGATGCTCGAGAGCATCCTCGCGGCGAGCCTCTCGGCGCACCTCGCCGCGGGGCTGGGCGGCTTCAGCTACGTGGACCTGGACACGCCGCTCTTCATCGCGCGCCACCCCTTCCGCGGCGGCTCGCGCCAGGAGGGCGCGCGCCTCAGCGTGGCCGAGGTGGAGGCGGGACACGGCGTGCAGTGGGCGTAGGCCCAAGCCTTGCCCCGCAGTCCGATGGGCGGCGCGGGGCCCGGGCGCCCACGGTGCGGGCGTGCGCGCCCGGGCGCGAGGGGCCGCGGCGCGGGCGGAGCGGGCCACGATGGCGGCGACCTTCGACGCGGTGGTGGTGGGCGCGGGCGCGTGCGGCGGCTGGGCCGCCAAGGAGCTGACCGAGGCGGGGCTCCGGGTGGCGCTGCTCGAGGCGGGCGGGAGCACGCGCGCGGACCCGGTGCTGCTCGCGCTGCAGCAGGTGCGGCTGCGCCTCGGGCTGCCCATCCCCTCGCAGGCGCGCCAGCCCATCCAGTCGCGCACCGTGGCGTGGCGCGCCCACCCCCACGCCTTCGTGGACGACGTGGACAACCCCTACACCACGCCCGAGGACATGCCCTTCACCTGGCTGCGCGCGCGGCGGGTGGGCGGGCGCACCGCGGTGCACGGGCACGGGCGGCAGTTCTACCGGATGTCGGACGCGGACTTCCACGCAGGGCGCGTGGACGGCTTGAGCCCCGAGTGGCCGCTCTCCTTGCGCGAGCTCGCGCCCTTCTACGCGCGCGTGGAGCGCTGGATGGGGCTGCGCGGCAACGCGGACGGGCTGCCCGGGCTGCCCGACTCGGAGTGCGTCGCGCCCGTGCCGCCGAGCGCCGCGGAGAGGCGCCTCAAGGCGAGCGTGGAGGCGCGCTGGCCCGGGCGTCACGTGGTGGTGCGGCGCACCGCGCGCGTCCCCGTCACGGTGCCCGCCGCGCTGCGCACCGGGCGGCTCACGCTCCTCACCCACGCGGTGGCGAGCCACGTGCTCCACGATCCGGCGAGCGCGCGGGCAAAAGGCGTGGCCTACGTGGATGCGCGCACGGGGCACGCGCGCGAGGTGCATGCGCGCGTGGTGGTGCTCGCGGCGGGCACCATCGAGTCCACGCGCCTGCTGCTGCTCTCCGGCGGCCTGGGCGCGCGCTCGGGCCAGCTCGGCCGCAACCTGATGGACCACATCGTGCCGCCGTACATCGCGGCGCGCTGCGACCCGTGCACCCGCAGCAGGCCGCCAGCCTCCTGGTGCTACGTGCCGCAGTTCCGCAACGTGGGGGCCCACACGGAGGCGTTCGCGCGCGGCTACGGCGTGCAGGTGCTCACCGCGGGGAAGGACGTCTGCAACATGCTGCCCTTCGGCGAGATGCTCCCGCGCCCGGACAACCGCGTCACCCTGGACCCGCGGGTGAAGGACCGCTGGGGCATCCCCGCGGTGCACATCGCCTGCGCCCACTCGGACAACGAGCGGCGCATGGCGGCGGACGCCGTGAGCAGCTGCGTGGAGATGCTGCAGGCGGCAGGCTACGAGGTGGCGGAGCCGAGCGGCGCCCTGCCCCCGCCCGGCAGCGCCCTGCACGAGGTGGGCACCGCCCGCATGGGCCGCGACCCGGACACGGCCGTGCTCAACCCCTTCAACCAGCTGTGGGACGTGCCCAACCTCCTCGTGACCGACGGGGCCTGCTTCCCGTCCAGCGGCGTGCCCAACCCCACCCTCACGATGATGGCGCTCACGGTGCGCGCCTGCGCGCACCTGGTGGGCGAGCTGCGCGCGGGGACGCTCTAGGCGCGGGCCTCGCCGCGGGCGAGCTGCGGGAAGTGGCGCTGCAGCGCCTGCTGCACGCCCCGGCCCCAGGCCGCCCAGTTGAGCCGTGCCTCGAAGCGCTCGCGCGCCCGGCGCGAGAAGCGCACGTAGGCCTCGCGGTCCTGCCACGCCCCGGCCACGGCGCGGCCGAAGTCCTCCCCCGTCGCCTCGAGCGGCAGCGTGTGTCCGTTGACCCCCTCCTCCACCACCGAGGGGACGCCGCCCGTGTGCGTGGTGATGACCGGCAGGCCGTACGCGCCGGCCTCGCAGAACACCAGCCCCATGCACTCCGCACGCGTGGGCAGCAGCAGGAAGTGCGAGCGCAGCATCAGCTGGTGCAGGCGCTCGGCATCTGCGGGCGCGCCCTTGTCCAGGAAGGGCAGCAGCGTCACGCACGGGGGCAGCCGCGTGCCCGCGGGCGGCGTGCAGCCGCACACGGTGAGGTGCGCGGCCACGCCCTGCTGGTTGAGCCAGGTGACGGCCTCGAGCGCGAGCGCGCCCCCCTTGCGCTCCCAGCTCACGCCGAGCAGCAGCAGCTGCACCTCGCGCTCGAGCGCCCACGCGGAGGACGCGCGCGGCGCGGGCGTCACGGCCAGGTTCGCACCGTAGGGCAGCACCTCGATGCGCTCGGCCGGCACGCCGTAGTCGCGCGCGGCGGAGCCCGCGGCCCAGTCCGAAGAGAGCAGGAGCAGGTCCGCGCGCCGCAGCGCGCGCCGGTCCACGCCGTAGCGCACCGCGCGCTGCCAGCCGCGGCGGTACACCTGCGGGTAGTAGCCCTCGTAGGCGGCCCAGGTGTTGTCGGTGCTGAAGACCACCGGGATGCGCCGGGGGATGAACGCGCCCACCACCGGCGCCTGGAGCACGAAGGCCACGTCGAAGTCCTCGGGCCGCAGCGCGCGCCAGCCCTCGAAGAGGTACGCGGCCGCGCCCCCCGCGCGCGCCACCAGGGCGCTCGGCAGCGGCGGCGGGGTCAGCGCAGTGGTGCGGCCTACGTGCGCCTTCAGGGCCTCGAAGGCGTAGTGCGCGATGCCGGAGAAGGCCCGCAGGTTGCCCGGGTCGTGCAGGCTCACGTAGGCGATGCGCAGGGATGGCGCGGGCATGGGGCACGCCGTGGCACGGGTGGGGCCGCGCGGGTGCTGTCCCCCGGTGCAGCCAGCGGGCGGCGCGGCGTTCGCTCGTGCAAGTCCCCGCCGCTCCGGGCTCAGCCGAGCTGCAGCCCGAGCAGGCCGGGCAGACCCTCGAGGTCCGGGAGCTCGTGGTCCACGTCCGCGCCGCTCGCACGCGCAGCGTGCAGGCCTCCCGCCCGCCGCAGCCGCACCGTCCTCCAGCCGCGCGCGTGCGGCGCGACGAAGTCCTTCGCCGGGTTGTCCGCCACGTACACGCAGGACTCCGCACGCACCCCGTGCGCCTCCTCCACGAGCGCGAACGCGCGCGGGTGCGGCTTCTCGAAGCCCGGGCCCCACTGCGCGGTGAGCACGAGCGGAGAGAGCCAGCGCGCGAGCTGCAGCGCCTGCGCCTTGGCCTGCTGGCTGCGCAGGGGGCCATCCGTCACGCAGGCGAGCGCCGCCCGCGGGTGCAGCCGCGGGAGCAGCGCGTGTGCATCCGGCAGCAGCGCGATGTCGGGCACGTGCGCGCGGTACACCTCCACCAACTGCTGCACCAGCGCCGGCGTGGGAGTGCACCCGCAGTCGCGCAGCGCGACGTCGAAGACCCTGCCCCGCACGCCGGCCTCGAAGGCCGCCCAGGCACGCTCGGCGAGCAGCCCCAGCCCGAGCGCACGCTCGGCCCACGCTCCGGCCGCGCGAAAGCCGCTGCGCGCGTAGTCGCGCTCCAGATAGAGCGTGTCGTCCACGTCGAAGGTGATGCTGGCCGGCGGAGGCACCACTCAGGGCCCCGCGGCCTGCGCGTCGTGGACCGCGCCGCGGCGGGCTTCATCCGGGGCTTCGTCGCGGGCTTCGTCGCGGGCTTCGTCGACGAAGACGGCGCTGTCGTAGCGCAGCATCACCAGCCGGTCGCGCCACGCCCCCTGGGAGGCGGTGGACGGCAGCCCGAGCACCTCTTCGATCATCCACCGCGGCAGGTGCGCGCCTGCCTCCCACGCGAGCGGGAAGCCGCCGCCGAAGCGTGCGTTGATCTCGATGACGTTCACCGTGCCAGAGGCCTCGTCGAGGAACAGCTGCACGTTGAGCGTGCCGTACGCGCCCGGCAGTCGCTCGCAGACGCGCCAGGCGAGCGCCTCGAGCACCTCGCTGCGTACCGTCATGCCCTTGCTCACCTCCCCGCCGCGCACCTCGAGCCGGCGGCGCGGCACGGTGCAGCGGCAGCGGCCCGCGCGGTCCGCGAGGAAGTCCACGGTGTACTCGTGCCCCGGGGCCACGGCCTGCACGATGTCGTCGCCCCGCCGCCCCGTCGCCGCCAGCTGCCGCGCGTCCCCCACCTGCACCACGCCCACCGAGGAGCTGCCCCGCCGCGGCTTCACGATTACCGGGAAGCGCCACTGCTCGGGCTGCGCGAGCACCGCCTCCACGCTGCCCTGCCGCACGGTGGGAAGCCCCTCCTGCACCAGCCACGCGTGGGTGCGCTGCTTGTCCTCGCTGATGGCGACCACCTCTGGCGAGGACACCGCCACCGTCACCCCGGCCGCCTCGAAGCGCGCGCGCTGCGCCGCGAGCACCCCGAGCTCCGAGTCGATGGTGGGCACCAGGAGGCGGACGGCCTGGCGCTCACAGAGCGCGAGCAGCGCGGGGACGAAGTCCGGGCTCGAGCAGCGCGGCACCACGAAGCCCCGGTCCGCGGCGTGGAATGCGGCGCTGCGGCGGGACATGTCCGAGGCCATCACCTGGCCGCGCAGGCCCAGGTCGCGCAGCGTGCGCCGGAAGATGTCCAGCAGCGCCACGCGGCGCCCCGCCGACGACACCAGGATGTTGAAGGAGGGATACACGTGTGGCGTCTCCCGCCGGTCCCCCAGAGGTGCCCAGGCTGCGGTGCGGCGGCAGCGCTCCGGTGGGCGGGGCGCACGTCGCGGAGCGGGAGCCTGGGCGAACGGGCCAGACGCGGTCCCCAACGCTGCCGACCGGCCCGCGCGGGTGCAAGCCGTGCGTCCAGCGCAGCACGCTGGGGCGGCTTGCTGGGGAGAGGAGCAGCCGGAGCGCGACGTTGGTGCGATACCGCGCGTCCGCCGCGGGGCCTGGCCGCTGGAAATGGCCTACGCTCCACGCGATACGCATGGCCTGGAACTGGAAAGTCCTCGGCGAGGAGGTGGAGCGCGCGCGGCGCAGTCTCGTCCCCCACTGGGAGGCGGGACACGAGGAGGCGGCCGCCCGCTCCCACCGGGCCTTCGAAGCGGTATGGCCTCCGGGCTTCTTCGACCAGCTCGAACGTTGCCGGCGCGGCGAGGTCTGCAACCTCGACGAGCTCCTGGGCTTCGTCGAGGCGTGCCCGAAGTTCTTCCGGAGCGGGTACATCCTCGTCAAGGCGTTGCGGTGGCTCGGCCGGCCGCCCCGCACGAAGGCCCAAGCGGAGAGGATGCGGGCAATCGTCCTCGCCGCGGTCGGCCTCCGCCTCTGGCTGCCCTTCCGTGAGATTCCATCCCTGGCGCGGGCCGTCGACTCCCCGGGCCTCCGCGAGCAACTGCGCGTGCTCGCCCCGCGACGACGGCCCCGGGGACCGGGCGCGCTGGCTGCTCGCCCACCTGCGCCCGTAGCCCCCGCTGAGGAGAACAGGGGGCGCCTTGCCGAAGCCGCGGCATTTCGCCAACCTCACCCGATGCGACCTGCACGAGACCCGAGAGGCCCTGGCGCACGCTTCGAATGCATCACGGGGCTGCTGTGCCTCTCCCTGGCGCTCGCCGCTGCGAGCCCTGCCGCGGGCGCTGCTCGCACCGAGCCCGTGCGCGTGGACCACCACGTCCACGTCCACTCGCCGACCATCCTCGCCTTCCTGCCGGACTACTGCGAGAGCGTGCGCCGCTTCGGCAAGTGCGATCCCGCGTTCACGGCGCCGCTCGCGCCCGAGGACCTGCTCGCCCAGCTGGACCGGGCCGGCATCCGGCGCGCGCTGGTGATGTCCACGGGCTACCTCGCCGAGAGCTCGATGATCTCCCCCGCGCGGCCCGATGGCGCGGCCCTGCTGCGGGCGGCGAACGACTGGACCGTGGCGCTGGCCCGCCGGTACCCGAAGCGCCTCTCCGCCTTCATCGCGGTGGACCCCACCACCCCGACCGCGCTGCCGGAGATTGCGCGCTGGCGCGGCAACCCTGCCGTCACGGGGCTCAAGCTGCACCTCACCAGCGCGGGGGTGGACCTGCGGCGCGATGCCGACGTGACCGCGCTCGCTGCCACCTTCCGCGCCGCCGCCGAGGCGAAGCTCGCGGTCATGATCCACCTGCGCACGCGCGCGGGCGACTACGGCGCGCGGGACGTTCAGCGCTTCCTCACCGAGGTGCTGCCGGCTGCCGGGAGCACGCCCGTGCAGATTGCGCACGCGGGCGGCTGGGGCGGCATCGACAAGGCCACCCTCGCGGCGCTGGGCGCGTTCGCCGACGCCATCGAGGCGGAGCCGAAGCGCTTTCGCAACGTCTGGTTCGACCTCGCGGGGGTCTGGACGAAGGACACTGCCCCCGGCGACCGGGACGCGCTCGTCGCGCTCATCCGGCGGATCGGCCCCGCGCACTTCCTGCCCGCCTCCGACTGGCCCTTCACCGGAGACCTGGCGGACTACTACGGCCGGATCTACCCGCTGCTGCCGCTCACCCAGGCGGAGTGGAAGCGCATCCGGAGCAACGTGGCGCCGTACGCGCGGCCCTGAGGCGCCGCGCGCACGCCGCCCGGAACTACAGGTCGCCGAGCTCGTACTCGGTCGGCACGTCCACGTGGAAGGCGAGCTCCAGCGTGCGGCGCTCGCCCGGCGCGAGCCGCACGCGCCAGGTGGCGATGCCGTCGCCCGTGTCGAGCTGGTAGCCGGCGCTCGTCGTGTCCTCCAGCCGCACCGACACGTCGTCGAGCTCCGAGACGGGCAGGTGCTCAGCCAGCTCCACGTCCTCGGCGCCGGCGTGGTGGTTGGCCAGCGTGAAGCGGTAGGCGTAGCGGAAGCGGTAGCGGCCGCCGAAGAGCCCCTGGGTGCGCCGCACCTCGTCCACCACCGCGCGCTCCACGCGCAGCCCCTCGTCCTGGCCGAAGGTGAGCTCGAAGGGCGCCCCCTGCGCCACGCGCTCCAGCGTCTGGCGGCCGAGGAAGCCCGAAGGGCGGAACAGCTCCACGCTGCCCGGCAGCAGCGGGAAGGGCGCGGCGTTGGTCAGGCGCGCCACGCGGAACACCGCCGGCAGCAGCTTGGGCACGGCGCGGAAGTGGAAGGTGGCCCTCAGGCGCGTGCGGGCCACCTGCAGGCGCACCGCCGTGCCGTCGCCCGGCACGTCCGCGGCGTCGGGAACCTGGAGCTGCACCGAGAGCCCCTGGGCGCTCGCCCGCAGGTCCTGCGCGCCCGACTCCAGGGCCGACTCGCCGCTGCCCGCCCGGGCGTGCTCGCGGTACTCGTCGCGGCGCACCAGCACCTTGCGCTCCTCGGGGCGCTCGCTCGCGCGCAGCTGCAGCGAACGCAGCTCGGGCGGGGTGGCGTTCTGCAGCGGTACGGCGGTGGAGAGCGTCACCTTCGCGCCGCGCCAGTCCTCGCCCGTGCGCTGGCGCACGGTGGCCAGCGTGGTGAGCTCTACCGCGCCGTGGGCCTCGTCGCTGCGCGCCTCGTAGGTGGGCTCCCAGCCGGCCCCGCCCACCAGGTAGCTCAGCTCCACGCGGGCCTCCCCCTGCGCGGTGCAGGTGAGCCGCACCTCGGCCCGGCGCTCTCCGCGCTCGCTGGCGGCGGCGAGCGCGGCGAGGCGCGCGTCCACCTCCTGCGCCTCGGCGCGCAGCTCGCGCTCGCGCGCCAGCGTCGCTGCCTTCCGTGCGGCCGCCTCCAGCTGCGCGCCCAGCGCAGACTCGAGGGCGGCCGTCCACGCCCGCGCATCCGGGCGAGGTGCGGCCAGCTCGCGCTGCACCTGCTCCACGGCCACGGCGTTGAAGCGCGCGCCCAGCTGCCAGCGCGCCTGGGCGCTCTCCTGCGCATCGTCTAGCGCCGCGAGCTCGCGGGTGAGCACCTGCCGGCGCTGCTCCAGCGCCTCGGCCTCGGCGCCGTAGCGGGTGTCGCTCGCGCGCTGCTCGTACACGAGGCTCTCCACCTGCGCGCCCTCGGCGCGCGCGCGCAGGGAGAGCCGGTCCGCGGAGGGTGGCAGCCCCTCGAAGACGGCGACGGGGCGGCCCTCGCACGGCAGGGACACGGTGCGCGTCACCTGCGCGCGGTCCGGGTAGACGAGCACGGAGGCGATGCGCGAGGGGGAGGCGCCCGCCGGAGCGGCGAGCGCGGAGAGGACGAGGGCGACGAAGGGGGACACGGAGCGCATGGGAGTCCTCACTGTTGCTGGTGCAGGCGCCAGCCCTTGGGGCGGCGCACGGAGTAGCGGAAGGAGACGGTGGTCTTGCCGGAAGGGGGCACGGTGAGGCGCCAGGTGAGCGCACCCTTCACCTCGTCCTGCTCGGCATAGGGCTCGGTGCTGAGCAGGCGCACCTGCACGTCCTCGCTGCGGCTCAGGGGCCACTGGTCGTGGACGCGCACGGGCAGCGCGAAGGGGTACGGGTTCGCCACTTCGATGGTGGTGAGGTACTCCGTCACCTCGTCCTTGCCGATGAAGCCCCGCTCCGCCGTGACCTGCTGCACGTTGCGCGCCGGGTGCACCGCGCGGTCGAGCCCGAGCGGCAGCGTGAAGGGCTCACCGGGCGCCACCACCTGCAGCCGTGCGCTGCCGGCCGGGTCCGCGCCCACGTAGAGCTGCGCGTCGCCGCCGGGTAGCACCTGGCGCGCGGGGCTCTTCAGCTCGGCGACGAGGAAGGCGTCCTGCGCGAGCGCCGGGTACAACTCGCGCTCCACCTTCACCGGCCAGCTCTCGCTGAACAGCGGCACCTGGCGCAGGCTGCCGCCGGTGCGCACCGTCTCCGGGCGCGCCGCACGGAAGTCCAGGTCGCGGCCCCCTGCGCTCTCCGCCGGCAGGCGCGCATCCAGCTGCGGCCGCACCCAGCCCGCGGGCGGAGCGAGCCCCACCGAGGTGAGCACCGCCTCGCTCTGCGAGGAGGAGCCGGTGAGCCCCTCGAACGAGCGCGCCGCGCCGCCACTGCCCGAAGGGCGCGTCACCGTGACGCCGCGCACGAAGTCCGCGCCCACGTTGACGCCCGTGGAGGTGGAGCCCACGTCGATGCTCGGCGCGGTGCCCTGCACCACCAACGTCTCCTGCAGGCCCGCCGGCAGCAGCTCCACGTTCACGCGGATGGTGCGGTCCGCGCGCAGCTGGACGCCGGAGCGGCTGTACGGCTGGAAGGACTCCTTCTCGAAGCGCAGGCTGTAGTTGCCCGGGGGCAGCTGCGGGATGCGGTAGCGGCCGTCGGCATCGGTGACCACCACCTGCTCGCCGCTGATGTTGGGACTGGTGGCAGTGACGACCACGTCGGCCGCCGGCTGCTTCGTCGAGGCATCACTCACGACGCCCACGATGAAGCTCTGTCCCTGCCCCGGGGCGATGCCCTGCGTGGGCCGCGGCGGTGGCGCGGACGGAGGCGGGGCACGCTGGCCGGAGGCGTCGTGGGGCTCCTCTGGCGGTGCCGGCTCGGGGATGGAGAGGTCCTCGGGCTCCTTGCCCACCAGGGCCAGCAGGCGCCGGCGCAGCAGGAGGTCCGCGTCCACCTGTGCGCGGAGCGGGGGCAGCTCGGGTGGGGGCGCGCGCACCTGCTCCACGCGCGTCTCGGGCGTGGGGATGAAGCGCTCCTTCTGCCCCACCTTCCAGGTGGAGAGCCGCGGCACGGCGGTGGCGCCCGAGGGCAGCGCGGTGCTCAGGGTGAGCTGGGCGTTCGTCCAGTCCTCTCCGCTCTCCTGGCTCACCAGGCCCGAGAAGGCCACCTCCACGCGGTTCGCCTCGGGCAGCAGCCGCAGCTCGTAGGCGGGGAACCAGCGCGCGCGAGGCGTGGCGTAGCTCAGGCGCAAGGTGGCGGCGCCGTGGCCGCGCAGCACGGGCACCACCGCGAGCCCGCCCTGGCGCTGCGGATTGCCCAGCCGTGCGGCCTCCTCCGCCTGCCGCTCGCGGGCCTGCTCGAGCTGCGCGATGTGCTCTTCCACCTCGCGCACGCGCGCCTGCAGCCGCTCGGTGGTCTCCACCACGAAGCTGACCGCGGCCGACCAGCCCGTGGCGTTGAGGCGCGGCGGCGGCGCGTCCACCGGGCTCTCGGGCGCCTGCGGCTGCAGCCCCGCCACCGCCTTCAGCTGCGCCTCGTACGCGTCCTTCTCTGCGCGGGCACGCGTCAGGGCATCGTCCAGCCGCTCCAGCTCCGCCAGCACCTTGCGCGCGGGGTCTGCGGCGAAGGCGGCACGGCTCACCGGGCGGATGTCCACCCGCAGCACCTCGGCGCCGTCCGCCTCCACCCGGATGCTCTCCGGGTCCACGCCCTCGCGCAGCAGCGGGAGCTCCACGCGCTCCGTGCCGGAGAGACTCACCCGGGCGGTGCGCACCACCCGGGCGCGGTCGCTGAAGACGGTGACGTCGGTGACGGGAGCATCGATGGCACCGAGCGTGAGCGTGCCGAGGGCTGGAAGCAGGAGCAGGAGCATGAACTGCATCCTGCAAGTTGGAGGGTGCCGCCGACTTCACGGCATCCGCACACTCTCGGCACGAATCGTCACGGTATCGGCACGAGCGCCGGCCGCCTCGGCGCGTGGGTCCGAGCGCGGCCGCCCCCTCGGCAGCGGGCGCTAGAAATCAGCGATCTGCCTCACCTCGCACTCGACGTTCCACTCGTCGCCGTGCACCTCCAGGAAGCGGCGGGTCAGCGCGAGCGCCTCTTCCAGCGAGTCGGCCTTGAGCAGCGCGAAGCCGCCGATGACCTCCTTCGTCTCGGTGAACGGCCCGTCGGTGCGGCTGTACTTGCCGTGGTCGTTGCGCAGGCGGATGCCCTCGGCGGTGGGGTGCAGGCCCGCGGTGTCGAGCAGCGCGCCCTTCGCGGTCATCTCCTGCATCAACTTGCCCATCTCGGCCATCAGCCGCTCACTGGGCTTCTGGCCGTTCTCGTGGACTCGAACCATGGACAGGAAGCGCACGGGGATCTCCTGGGTGACGTGGGTCGTTGGATGAGCTCGGACGCGATTCGCCCGCCTCATCAATGCGACGAATGACCCGGCCGCGGATCGACACGGCCCTTCGACAAAGGTCACCGCAGCAGCGTCAGCGACCGCGGCGGGCCTTCTCGATCGCCGCGATGTCGATCTTCCGCATCCCCATCATCGCCTCGAACGCGCGCTTGGCCGCGGCGCGGTCGGGGTCGGTGAAGGCGGAGGTCAGGGCCCGCGGGGTGATCTGCCACGACACGCCCCACTTGTCCTTGCACCAGCCGCAGGCGCTCTCCTGTCCGCCGTTGCCGACGATCGCGTCCCACAGGCGGTCGGTCTCCGCCTGGTCGTCGGTCGCGACCTGGAACGAGAACGCCTCGTTGTGCTGGAAGGTGGGGCCGCCGTTGAGGCCGAGGCACGGGATGCCCATCACGGTGAACTCGACCGTCAGGACGTCGCCCTGCTTGCCGTCCGGGAAGTCGCCCGGGGCGCGGTGCACCGCCCCCACCGCGCTGTCCGGAAACGTCTTGGCGTAGAACGTCGCGGCGTCGAGCGCGGTGCCGTTGAACCAGAGGCAAATCGTGTTCTTGCTGACCATGGCCTTCTCCTCGTCAGGGGGTGTGCAGGGCTGTCCCACATCACCCCGACGAACGGGGAGCGCCCATTTCGACATGCACCGGGCGCTACTTGTACGCGATGGCGGCGCTCGCCGGGCCTGCGAGCGGCAGCACCTGGACCTCGCGGAAGCCGGCCGCCTGGCACCACTGCCGGAAGTCCGCGCCGGTGAAGTCGAAGGCGTCGCCGAACTCGATGAGCATGTTCAGGGACATCATCAGGCCGAACACGTTCTGGCGCCGCTCGTCGTCGATGAGGTTCTCCACCGCGATGAAGGCGCCGCCCGGGGGCAGCGCGGCGTGGGCGGCGCGCACGAGGTGCAGCTTCCGCTCCAGGTTCCAGTCGTGGAGGATCATCCCCATGGTGATGACATCCGCGCGCGGGAGCGGCTCGCGCAGGAAGTCGCCCGACACGGGCGTCACGCGGTCGCTCACGCCGGCAGCGGCGATGGAGCGCCGGGCGATGGGCTCCACCACCGGCAGGTCGAAGCTCTTGCAGCGCAGGTGCGGGTACTTCTGGGCGAGGATGATGGAGAGCTGGCCCGTGGCGCCGCCCACGTCGCACACGGTGGCGTAGCGCGAGAAGTCGAAGCGCTCGGCGAGCATGCGGAAGTTGCCGGCGGAGATGCCGGACATGGCGCGCATGAACTGCTCGAGCCGCTCCGGGTCCGCGTAGAGCTCCTCGAACATGGAGCGGCCCGAGCGCTTGAGCTCGTTCTGCGGCTCGCCTGTCTTCAGCGCCTCGGTGAGCCCGCCCCAGAAGCCGTAGAGCCGGGCATTGGCCATCTCGAGGATGCCGCCGATGTACTGCGGGCGCGTGGAGTCGAGGAACTGCGCCGTCTCGGGCGTGTTCGCGTACCGCGCCTCCGGCCCCGAGCCCTCGCGCTCGAGCAGGCGGAGCGCGACCAGGCCGTCGAGGAAGTCGAACACCGCGCGCGAGCGCAGCTGCAGCCGCTCGGCAATCTCGCCGCCCGTGAGGCCGTGGTCGCCCAGCAGCGTGAAGAGGCCGAGCTCGACTGCGGTGAGCAGCGTCTTGGCAGGCCAGAAGCCCCAGCCCGTCTGAAGAATGGCCGATGGGTCGAGCGCAGGCGCCCGTTCCGCTGCCGCTCCGCGGCCTCTCGCCGCCTCCGTCCGCGTGTCCGTCTGCGTGTGCATCATGGGGTGCCTCCGCGCTGGGGTCTGCTGCGCGCGCAGCCATCACGCCGATGCGGGTGGGCGGCAACCGCACCAAAGGGGGGCACGGGCGTGGCTGCAGCGCAACCACCGGCTGCCCGCCTTCAGGTCGGGGAGGCGGGCGAAGCCTTCGAGCCCGTGCGCCGAGGCTCAGTGCAGCAGCACGTCGAGCGCGGCGATCACGAGCGCGGAGGCGACGGCGCCGCCGAAGAGCCACCGGGGCGCGAAGTGGACGTGCCCGCCGTGCTCGCCGAAGAACGAGAGCGCAATCACCGCCCCGCTGACGAGCGCGAAGCCGTGGGCCTGGACGATGGGGGGTACGTGCACGACGAGCGCACCGAGCCACCCCGCGAGCACGGCAGCGGCGAGCAGCGGACCGAAGCGGCGCCAGCCCGCGGCGTCGCGCAGGTAGAGGGCATGGTCCAGGTGAGCCAGGTGCACGCCGAGCCCCGCCACCAGGAACGGCACTGCTGCCCAGTCCGCGTCGCCCCGCGCGATGAGGGCCCCGAGGAGCAGGTTGTAGGCGAGGAGCGGGAGGTAGACGCGTCGCGGCCGCCTGCTCCCGCGCTCGGCCTCCAGATAGGCGATCACCGCGCTCAGCCCGAAGAGCGCGACGAGCCACAGCTGCAGGCCGGGGAACAGCAGCCGCGAGGCGAAGCGGTGCTGCAGCTCGGCGTCATCCGGGAGCAGGTGGAGGAACACGTAACCGAGGGCGAAGCCCACCGCGGCCGAGTCGATGCGGGGTCCGATCTTGAAGCCGAAGCGGCCCACGCCCAGGTGCACCAGCGCGAGGCACACCACGGAGAACAGCTCGGGCGGGTGGATGGCCATCACGCACCTCGGTTGCGCTGCATGACCGGCCTCCGCGCGCGGCCCGCAGGCTCGCCTCGCCCTTCCGCGCCCTCAACGTGCATCGCTCCCCCCTGCGGCGCAACTCATCGCGGCTCGCGGTCGTGCGGGCTGCGGGCAGGTGGCGTGTAGGGTGCGCGCCGACTCGTCCTGGAGGGCAGTACCGCGCGTGGCGCGCGCCGCGAGACGACCCGGAGCTCCCTGAGCCCTGACCGCGGGTGCACCTCCGAAACTCTGGCCATGCCCGGGTCACTGTCTGGCTGAATGCGAACGCTGCGCTCGACTCCACCGTCTCGCTTCCGGCACCCGGACGACCGCCGTTCCACGGCCTGGGCCCTGGTCGTCGTGGCGCTCCTGTCCGCTCCTGCCTGCCGCTCACGGGACGCTGCGACCGCGCGGACGGCTTTCGACGCCGGTGCGGAGTCACCGTCAACAGCGGCTCAGCCCCCGGCCGAGGAAGCGGGGAGCACGACCCGGGGCGAGATCGCGGGCGTGCGCTACCTCGAGCACATGACGGGCGGGGCCCGACCTGAAGAGCGGGTGCCGATGATCGTCGCGCTGCATCCCATGGGCGGGAACCCCGAGGGCCTGCTCCCGATTCTCGGGCGTTACCACCGCCGCGCCCGCCTCATCCTCCCGTATGGCCACCCGCGCGGCGGCATGTACCTCTGGTTCGACTCCGTCCGCGAGGACGTCGCAGCGCCCGTGGTGACGCGGGAAGCGGATCGGCTCGCCGTCGCGCTCGCCGCGCTGGTCGCCGCCCGCCCCACCATTGGAAAGCCGCTCGTCACCGGCTTCTCGCAGGGCGGCATCATGACCTTCGCCCTGGCGGTCACCCACCCCGAGGCGCTGGCGGCCGCCTTCCCCATCAGCGGCCTGCTCCCGCCCTCGCTCTACCCATCGGCCGCGCTCAGCTCGCGGTCTCGACCGGCAACGCTCCCGCCGGTTTCGGCCTTCCACGGCGCCGCCGACCTCGCGGTGCCGACCCGGAGCGCGCGCGCCTCGATCGCCGAGCTGCGGCAGGCCGGGTACTCCGCGGAGCTGCGCGAGTACGCCGGAGTCGAGCACGACACGTCCGTCGAGGAGGAGAACGAGCTCTTGGAGCAGATCGGGCGGGCCGCCGACGGCCTCGCGGCGGCGGCGCCAGCGCCCTGAAGCGATCGCGCCCGCGGCGAAACCCGTGTCCCCCACCGGCGGCGAGCGTGGCACGCTGCTCTCCATGCCCGCACGCCCTCCCCCTCCCCCTTCGGCGCCTGACCTGACAGACGAGGTCCGGCGCCTCGTCGAGCAGCTCGGCCTCGCACCCCATCCCGAGGGCGGCTTCTACCGGGAGACGTTCCGCGCGCCACTCCAGCTGGAGGGCCTCCCGCACGGGGCTCCGCGCTCCGCGTCCACGGCCATCTACTTCCTCCTGCCGGCGGGTACCTTCTCGGCGTTCCACCGGGTGACCTCGGACGAGGTGTGGCACCACTACGACGGGGACTCACTGGAGCTCCACATCGTCGATGCCCACGGCACCCCCACGCGCCACGTGCTGGGCACCCGCTTCTCGGAGGCCGAGCTGCCCCAGGTGGTGGTCCCCGCGGGCGCCTGGCAGGCGGCGAGGCCCCTCGGCGCGCGCTACACGCTGTGCGGCTGCACCGTCAGCCCGGGCTTCGACTTCCAGGACTTCACGCTCGGAACGCGCGCGGAGCTCCACCGCGTCCTCTCCGGCCACCCGGAGCTGGTCGAGCGCTTCACCCGGGACTGAGCCGCCGTCCGCGCGCGGCGCGCGGCGGTGCGTGCTCCGGCGTTCAGGGGGCGCGCCACGCGGCACCTGCGCGCGCGCGCACCGGGAGGCGCACGGTAAAGGTTGCGCCCGTTCCCGGACCCTCGCTGGCCACCGAGATGGTGCCGCCGTGCAGCTCCACCACGTGCCGGGCGATGGCGAGCCCCAGTCCGAGTCCGCCCTTGCGCTGGGAGCGGGTGAGGCTGCCCTGGGCGAAGGGCTCGAAGATCTGCCCCAGCACCTCGCGGGGGATGCCGATGCCCGTGTCGCTCACCGCGAGCTCCACCCCGGCGGGGGACTCGCTCACCCGCAGCGTCACCCGGCCGCCCTCCGGCGTGAACTTCAGCGCGTTGATCAGCAGGTTCCACAGCACCTGGCGCAGCCGGCTCGCGTCCCCCAGCACCTCGCCGTGGAAGGCGGGCGGAATGCTGCTGGTCAGGGTGATGCCCTTGGCGTGCGCCGCAGGCTCCGACGCCTCGATCGCCTCGGCCACCATCGCGGCGAGCCGCAGCGGCTCCAGCTCCACGGTGAGCTTGCCGCTCAGCGTCTGGGAGGCCTCGAGCAGGTCCTCCACCAGCTTCGCCTCGGCGTCCACGCTGCGCTTCATGGCCAGCAGCAGCCGGCGGATGTTCTCCGGGTCGTCCAGCTGCGTGCGCAGCAGCTGGTCGATGCGCAGCCGCAGGCTCTGCAGCGGGGTGCGCAGCTCATGGGAGACGCCGAGCAGGAACTCGTCGCGCATCCGGGCGAGCTCCCGCATCGCGCTCAGCGCCGAGAGCTGGTTGAGGTTCTGCGTGGCGAGCGTCTTGAGCAGGGTGCCTGCCACCTCGAAGCGGCTCGCGCTCGTCGGCTGCTGCAGGCGCGAAGTGCTCCACAGCGTGTGCCCCGCGATGCCCAGCGCGCGCCCCAGCCGCTCGCACTCCACGGGATCCGAGAAGTGGTCGAACACCCAGCCGTAGAGCACCGCGCCCACGGGGCGCGCTCCCACCAGCAGGGGAAGCGCGTCCACGCGCAGCGAGCCGTACAGCTGGCGCGAGAGCGGCTCGCGCGTGTGGAGCACCTCCTGCACCAGCTCGGCCTCGGCACGGTCCGCGGGCCCCGCGGGGCTCCACAGCCCCGCGCCCACCAGCAGCGCGCTCAGCGGGGTGCAGTAGAGCGGACCGGCCACGCGCTTCCCCGATGCATCGTAGATGCAGGCGGTGAGCCCGGTGGCCTGGCAGAACTGCTCGATGGCCGGCGCCCACTGGGCGTTCTCCAGGGTGGCGGGCCATGCGGCTGTGCCGTCACCGGCCGGGGACGACGGGTCGTTCATGCGCATCCGCTACTCCTTCGGGATGCGAGGGGACCGGGGCAGGTGCCCCCCGTCCTGCAGCGCCGTCTCGATGACCGGGCTCTGGCGTGCCGGGGAGCGCGAGAGCAGCCCGTAATAGCTGGAGAAGGGCAGCTGCGGCACCTCGGGCAGCGCGGCCGCCTCGCCCGAGTCCTCGTCCAGCAGCGAGATGCCGCCCTGGCCGATCACGTACTCGCGTGTCTTCTGCACGTTCTTGCTGCCGCGCACCTTGGGGATGGTGATGGCGCGGCGCAGCCGGGTGGAGACCTCCACGTAGTTGAAGAGGATGATGTTGTCGACGAGGTGCGAGGCCTTCAGGTTCTCGCTGATCTGCGACACGCCCAGCAGCTCCGGGCTCTCGTAGTTGCACATCACCGTGCACAGCCGGCGCTTGAGGTAGGTGGCCAGCGCGTACATGAAGTCGGTGGCCTCCTCGGGGCTCGCCGCCTCGTAGGCGGCGACCGAGTCGAGCACCACGCGCTGGATGTGGTGCTGCTCCACCAGCCGCGCGATGCGGTCGAAGTGCACGTCCAGCTCCAGCTCGAGCGGGCTCTCGTAGTGGATGAAGAGCTTCTCCTGCGCGAGGGGGCCCGCGAGGTCCAGCCCCAGCGTGGCGGCGTTGCGGATGAGCTGCTGCGGGTGCTCGTCCAGCGTCACCAGCAGCCCGCGCTCGCCGCGCTTCGCCCCGTCGGTGAGGAACTGCACCGCGGAAACGGTCTTGCCCGTGCCGGAGATGCCCACCGTGAGCGTCACCGAGCCGCGGTAGAGCCCGCCCTGCATGAGGCCGTCGAGCGCGGGACAGCCGCTGGACACCCGCTCCATCGAGGTGGGCTGGTCCACGAAGGCATGCGGCCGCGACTGGCTGCGGCGGTACACCTGGATGCCATGCCCCGCCTCGATGCGCAGCGTGTGCTGGCCGGTGAGGAACTCCTGGCCGCGTGACTTCACCACCTCGAGCGTGCGCAGCATGCCGCGCCGCCGCCGCTGGGTGCCCAGCGTGATGATGGTGTCGCAGACGAAGCGCTCGTGCGCGTGGCTCGTCTCCTCCGGCCCCGGGCCCTCGATCTCCCGGGTGAGCAGCGCGGTGATGCCCAGCCGCTGCAGCCCCTCGACCAGCAGGTGCAGGCTCTCGCGGTAGGAGCGCTGGTGGCGGCTCTGCGCGAGCAACTGCAGGGGTGTGAGCCCGTCGATGAGCAGGCGCTTCGCGCCCAGCGCGGCGATCTCGCTCGCCAGCACCCCGTCGGTGGACTGCAGCTCGTCCATGAGCACCGAGGGACTGGTGTAGAGGATCTTCACCTTGCGCTGGCGCTCCAGCTCCTCGAAGTCCCAGTCGTAGCCGCGCGCGTCGCGCAGCAGCTTCTGCGGCGAGAGCTCGAAGGTGACGATGACGCCCGGCTCGTCGAAGCGCCGCGCGCCCGCGTGGATGAAGCCCAGGCCCAGCGTGGTCTTCCCGGTGCCCGGCGCCCCCTCCACCAGGATGATGTTGTTGCGCGTCACCCCGCCGAACAGCACTTCATCGAGTCCGGAGACGCCGGTGGGGATCAGCCGCGAGGCGGTGTCACTCTTGAGCATGCCCGCACCGTGCTCACGCCCCATGCACCCCGTCATCTGCCAAGTGGTCCGCTGGCCAGGGCCTCCTCGGCTACTCAACACCAGCGAGCGAGCCCTCGGCGGGAGCTCCCCGGACGAGCGCCCGTCATTCCGGGAACTCCGGGGCATCAGGGGAGCGGCCCGCGCGCCGCCTCACGCCGGCATGAGGAAGCGTGCGATGACGCGCTTGAGCCCCACGTTCTTGAACTCCACCGTCACCTTCGCATTCGGCCCCTGCCCGTCCGCGGAGACGATTCTCCCGGTGCCGAACTGCTCGTGACGCACGCGCATCCCGCGCACGTCGCCGCTCATCCCCTCGCCGCCCGAGTCCTGCGAGTAGCTCGAGTCGATGCGAGGGCCCCCGTCGTCCTCGTCCACCGCGCGGCGCTTGTACGGGGTGCCCATGGAGGGTGGAGGCCGCGGGGGCGCTGCCACCTCGCGGTCGAAGCCGAAGCGCTGCGGCTCCACGTCCTTGAGGAAGCGGCTGGGCGGGTTGTAGCGCAGCTCGCCGAAGAGCGCCCGGCACTGCGCGAGGCTCACGAAGAGCCGCTTGCGCGCGCGCGTGAAGCCCACGTAGCAGAGGCGCCGCTCCTCGGCCATCTCCTCGTCCCCTGCGCCCTCCTCGTCCCCGTCCTCCATCGCGGCGATCGCGTTGAGCGCGCGCGAGTGGGGAAACACGCCGTCCTCCATGCCCGCGAGGAACACCGCGTCGAACTCGAGGCCCTTCGCCGCGTGCAGGGTCATCAGGGCCACGCGCCCGTCGCCCACGTCCTGGTCCGCATCCCCCACGAGTGAGATCTGCTCGAGGAAGGCCTGCAGCGCGGGCACGTCCGCGGCCAGCGGCGCGTTGTCGAGGTCCGGGTTCGCCTCGGGCACGGGCTGTCCCTGCGCGGCCGTCTCCGCCGCCACGGCGGCCGCGGCGCGGTTGAGGTCGAACTCCTGCGAGGCGCCGAGGAACTCCTTCAGGTTCTCCGCGCGGGTGAGGGCCTCGTCCGTGCCCTCGGCGGTGAAGGCCTCCACGAGCTTCGTCTCGTTGAGCATCCGGTCCACGGCGCTCGCCGCGTCCGGGGCGCTCTGCCCGTAGCCGTGCAGGCTCTCGAGCAGCTCGCGGAAGCCCGCGAGCCGCCGCTGCGCTGCGCTGTTGAGGCCCGGGACGCGCTCGGGGTGCTCGAGCGCCTCGAAGAGGCTCACGCCCTCGCCCGTGGCGTAGCCGGTGAGCCGCTCCAGCGTGGTGTCCCCGATGCCGCGCGCCGGCGTGTTGATGACGCGCAGCAGGTCCGCGTCCGAGCGCGGGTTCACCATCAGGCGCAGGTAGGCGGCGGCGTCCTTCACCTCGGCGCGCTCGTAGAAGCTGCGGCCGCTCACCAGGGTGTAGGGCACGCGCGCGAGCCGCAGCGCCTCCTCGAGCACGCGGCTCTGCGCGTTCACCCGGTAGAACACCGCCATGCTCGAGTACTTGATGAAGCCCTCGCGCGCGAGCGCGTGGATCTGCCGGGCGATCTCCTGCGCCTCGGCCCGCTCGTCGCGGCTCATCAGCAGCGTGAGGTTGTCGCCGCGGGGCCGGTCGCTCCACAGCTTCTTCGCCATGCGGCGGCGGTTCTTGGTGATGACGTCGTTGGCCGCCTCGAGGATGACCTGGTCCGAGCGGTAGTTCTGCTCGAGCTTCACCACCCGCGCGCCCGGGTACTGCTCGGGGAAGAGCAGGATGTTGTCCACGTTGGCGCCGCGCCAGCGGTAGATGGACTGGTCGTCGTCGCCCACCACCACCAGGTTCGCGCTCGGCGGCGGCGCGAGCTGCTTGAGCAGCGCGTACTGCACGGGGTTGGTGTCCTGGAACTCGTCCACCATCACGTGCGTGAAGCGCGTCTGGTAGCGCGCCAGGACGTCCGGGCGCTTGCGGAACAGCGTGACGAGCAGGAGCAGCAGGTCGCCGAAGTCCACCGCGTTCGCCGCGCGCAGCAGGCGCTGGTAGGCGCGGTAGGTGTTGCGCACGATCTGCCCGCGCTGGTCGTCCGCCTCCACCTCGATGTCGTCCGGCAGGCGCGCCTGGTTCTTGTGCCCGTCGATCTTGTGGAGGATCTCGCGCGGCTGCATCAGCGGCTCCACGCGCGCCTCGCGCATCGCGCGCTTCACCACCTGCAGCTGGTCCGCGTCGTCGTAGATGACGAAGGAGCGGGTGAGGCCCACGGCCTCCGCCTCACGGCGCAGGATCATCGCCGCGGCCGAGTGGAAGGTGCTCACCACCAGGTCGTGCGCCTGCGCG
The DNA here is from genome assembly GCF_009659535.1 of Aggregicoccus sp. 17bor-14. Taxonomy (NCBI): domain Bacteria; kingdom Pseudomonadati; phylum Myxococcota; class Myxococcia; order Myxococcales; family Myxococcaceae; genus Aggregicoccus; species Aggregicoccus sp. 17bor-14. Next base: position 175,643 of record NZ_VJZZ01000007.1, on the reverse strand, counting down.
CCCAGCAGCCCCTCCAGGCGCTCGCGCATCTCGCGCGCCGCCTTGTTGGTGAAGGTCACCGCCAGGATGCGCCACGGGAACACGCGGCGCACCTTCACCAGGTGCGCCACGCGCCGGGTGATGACGCGGGTCTTGCCGCTGCCCGCGCCGGAGAGCACCAGCAGGGGGCCGTCCCCATGCAGGACGGCCTCGCGCTGGGGCGGGTTGAGGTCGGCGAGGAGCGGGGCTTCGAGCGGGGATTCGGACGCGTTCACGGGCCGGCTTCTTTAACGCCTTTCCGCCTGCTCTGCGGCCCCTTCTGCACCCCGCCTGGCTGCCTGCCCCCCGGCGCCTCCGGGGCCTAGGTGAACGAGCGGCTCCAGAAGGAGCGGCGCGAGGAGATGCGCTCGAGCGCGGCCTGCAGCTCCTCGTCCTGCTCCGCCCGGTTCGCGATGTCCGCCATGGCGATGATGCCCAGCAGCCGGTCCTCGCGGTCCACCACCGGCACGCGGCGGATCTGCTTGCGGCCCATCAGCTCGATGAGCTCGTGGATGCTCTCCTCCGGCGTCACCGCCTCCACGTCGTCCGTCATCACGTCGGACACGCGCAGGGTGTGGGGCTGGCGCTCGTCCACGAAGGCGCGCACCACCACGTCGCGGTCGGTGAGCACACCCACCAGGCGCAGGTTCTCGTCCACCACCGGCACGATGCCCACGTTCTCGTCCTTCATGATCTGCGCCGCATCGCGCAGCGGGCTGTCGCGGCGCACCGTGCGCGGGTTGCGGGTCATGATCTCCTGCGCGGTGAGCGGCTCGCGCTGCCAGCGCCCGCGCTGGGTCGCCGAGCCCATGGAGGACCCCATCGCCCCCGTCGCCCCCGTGCGCATGTAGCCCTGGCCATCTGGCCGGCGCGCGAAGTCCCTGCCGCCCTCGGCCATGCGGCTGCCCTCGCCGTACGCGCCGCTCTCGAAGCCCCCCTCGCGCCGGCCGTAGTCCGAGTACAGCCCGCGGTCCTCGCGCATCCCCGTGCCGTAGCCCGCCTCCGGGTAGCCGCGGCGCTGGATGTCGCGCAGCTCCTGCTGGGGCGTCTGCGTGTAGCGCGTCTCGCGCTCGTTCACCTCGCGCCCGGTCCGGCGGCTGCGCTCGAAGGACGAGTCCACGTCCCCATCGGAGTCCGCGCCGCTGCGGCCGTAGCGCCGCTCGTCGCGGCTCGGGGTGTCGTCGAAGCTGCGCGAGTCGTCGCGGTAGGAGCCCTCGCGGATCGAGCGTCCGTAGTCGCCATAGCCCTCACGCCCGCGCGACTCCCAGCGCTCGTCGTCCGAGCTCCCGAACGAGCGGCCCTTGAGACGTTCGCTCGCGGCGCGGAAGAAGCGGCCCAGCCCGCCGCCGCGCCCCGTGTCCTCGCGGCCGAAGCCCTGCTCGGTGCGTCCGCTCGAGGCCTGCGACGAGGTCGCCGAGGGCTGGAAGTTGCCGATCACCTCGTCGGTGCGCGGGGTGTCGCTGGAGGCACCGCGGTTGGGGTTGGAGGGGTTCGTGCCTTGACGGAAGTCCGGCTGCTTGTGGGCCATGGGGGTCCTCCTGGGGAAGGGGTTCTGTGGGCGTCCAGAGGCGGCAAAGGTGGGCACCCGCGGGGCGTGCCGCAGACCCTCGACGGCGGTCTCCCGGCCGCAGGGCACGCGCTCGTCCGCGCCGTCGGGAGCTTCCTGCCTGCCAACCGCCGGGGGAGGCCGCACGTTCGGGGGTTGAAGAACGCAGAGGTCTCCATGAGCACACGCACGGTGGCGCAGTACATGACCCGCAGCCCGCGCACGGTGGGCCCGGAGGACACGCTCGCCGAGGCCCAGCGCCTCATGCGCGAGCGCCGCATCCGCCACCTGCCCGTGCTCGAGGAGGGGCTCCTGCGCGGGGTGCTCTCCCAGCGCGACATCTACCTCATGGAGACGCTGCAGGGCGTGGACCCCGGGGACGTGGCCGTGAGCGAGGCGCTGCGCGCGGACGTGCCCCGCGTGTCGCCGGGCGCCGCGCTGGAGACGGTGGTCGCGCGCATGTGGCAGGAGAAGCACGGCGCGGTGGCGGTGGTGGAGGAGCGCCGCCTGCTGGGCATCTTCACCCGCTCGGACGCCCTGCGAGCGCTCGTGGAGCTGCTCTCGGAGCGCCCCTCGCCGGGCGTCTCCGACGACGACTTCCCCGAAGACCTGCACGCAGGCGTCGGCCTGCCGGCTCCCTGAGCATCTGCTGAGCCCGCTCCTTGCAGAACCCCGCCTGCTGTCCCTGCACGGGAGCGCGTTGAGGGGGGCGTCTGGGCGAGGGCCTTCCGTGCATGGGCAGTTCTTTTCCCACCCGGGGCAAGGTGCTTCTCCGGGCAGGCCGTCGTGCGCGCAGCGCATGAAAGCGGCAGACGTGTCGGAGCGCGGTGGCCATAATCGGAGCACATGCTCCACGTCATCCCGCTCGGCGGCCTCGGAGAGTTCGGCCTCAATGCCCTGGTGCTCGCCTGCCGCGGGGAGTCCCTGCTCATCGACTGCGGGCTGATGTTCCCGCCCGAGTCCATGCCCGGCGTGGACATCATCGTCCCGGACTTCACGCACCTCACCCGCGGCGGCGGCCTGCAAGGCATCGTGCTCACGCACGGGCACGAGGACCACGTGGGCGCCCTGCCCTTCCTCCTCTCGGAGCTCGCGCCGCGCAAGGTGCCCGTCTACGGCACCCGCTTCACGCTCGCGCTGGTGCGCCACCGCCTGGAGGAGGCGGGCATCGAGGCGGACCTTCGCGTCATCGAGCCGCGCCACCCCTTCGGCGTGGGCAGCCTCTTCACCGTCGAGGCCACGCGCGTGACGCACACCGTGCCGGACGCAGTGGGGTACGCGGTGCGCACGCCCGAGGGCACGGTCATCCACACCGGCGACTTCAAGCTGGACCCGGACCCCATCGACGGGCTGAAGACGGACCTCGAGCGCTGGGGCGAGTACGGCGACGAGGGCGTGCTCTGCCTCCTCTCCGACTCGACCAACTCCGAGCACACCCACGAGACGGGCAGCGAGCGCGTGGTGGAGGCCACGCTGGAGCGGCTCTTGCGCGAGGCCCCGGGCCGCGTGGTGGTCGCCACCTTCGCCTCCAACATCCACCGGCTGCGCCACGCGCTCGGCTCGTGCGAGCGGCTGGGGCGCAAAGTGGCGCTCGCGGGGCGCAGCATGGTGCGCAACGTGGAGATGGCGCGCGAGCTCGGCTACATCACCGCGCGCTCGGACCTCTTCATCAACATGGAGGACGCGGCGAGCCTGCCGCCGAAGCAGGTCGCCATCTTCACCACCGGCAGCCAGGCCGAGCCGCGCTCGGGGCTCGTGACGCTGGCCACCGGAGACGGGCCCGTGCGCCTGGGCCCGGATGACCTGGTCATCCTCAGCTCGCGCCCGATTCCCGGCAACGAGCGGGGCGTGGGCGCGCTCATCGACCAGCTCTACTGGCGCGGCTGCAAGGTGGCCTACGCCGCGCTGGAACCCGGCGTGCACGTGTCCGGTCACGCGAGCAAGCCGCAGCAGCAGCGGGTGCTGCAGGCGGTGCGGCCGAAGAACTTCGTCCCGGTGCACGGCGAGCTGCGCATGCTGGTGCGCCACCTGGGCACCGCGCGCGAGCTGGGCATGGCGCCCGAGCACCTGCTGCTCGCCAAGGACGGCGACCTGCTCGCCTTCGACGAGGGCCGCGGCCGCTTCGCCGGCAGCGTCCCCTACGGGCGCACGCTGCGCGACCGCTTCAGCCGCAGCGAGGTGACGCCGGAGGCCGTGACCGAGCGCAACCGGCTCGCCGAGACGGGGCTGCTCGTCGCGGCAATCGTCGTCGACCGCAGCCGCAACGTGCTGCTGGCCGGGCCCCAGCTCTCCGGGCAGGGCCTGGGGCTGGACGAGCAGGTGCAGCTGGGGCGGGTGGCCGAGGAGGCGAAGCGCATCTTCCAGGAGCTCAGCCCCAGCCTCTACGGGGACGACGCGCTCTTGCGCGAGGAGCTCACGCGGGCGGTGAAGCGGGCCTTCAAGCTGTACACGGCCAAGCGCGCGCCGGTGGTGCCACTGGTGGTGAAGATCTGAGCGGCAAAGTCTGATAAGGGCGGGCTCGCCATGCCCTCTTTCGACGTCGTCTCCAAGATCGATCTGGCCGAGCTGGACAACGCGGTGAACCAGACCAAGAAGGAGCTGAGCACCCGCTACGACTTCCAGGGTGTCCAGGCCGACGTGGTCGTCGCCCCGGACCACACCTCGCTCACGGTGAAGGCCAACAGCGAGGAGCGCGTGCAGGCCGCGAAGGAGGTGCTGCTGGCGAAGCTCGCCAAGCGCGGCATCAGCCTGCGGGTGCTGCAGTACGAGGACATCGAGAAGACCGGCCTCTCCAACGTGAAGCAGCTGATCAAGCTGCAGCAGGGCATCCCGGTGGAGAAGAGCAAGGAGCTGATCAAGGTCCTCAAGGAGTCCAAGATCAAGGTGCAGGCCAGCATCCAGGCGGACCAGCTGCGCGTGACGGGCAAGAACCGCGACGACCTGCAGGAGGCCATCGCGCTGTTCCGCGGCCAGCAGGACGTGCTGAAGCTGGACATGCAGTTCACCAACTTCCGCGACTAGAGGCCCCGGTCATGCGCACTCCCTCTCGTCGACACCGTGTCCTCCCTCTTCCCCTGGGAGAGGGTCGGGGTGAGGGATTGCGCCGCACCGTGCCCCTCGCGGCCCTGGCGCTGCTCCTGACCGCCGCGGCCCCCCGCCCCGCTCCGCTCCCCGCGCTCCCGAAGGCTCCCATCGTCGACGGCGTCACCCAGGACGCCCGCGCGGCCCGCACCCTCACCGTGTCCGAGCCTGCGCAGGGCCTCAGCGCGCGCGCCGCCTGGACCTCTCCTTCCGCGCTCTACGTGGCCGCGGAGCTGCGCGCCCAGCCCGGCGCCTCCGCCGCCCCCTTCGAGCTCGCGGTCTACTTCCCCGGCGCCGGCCCCACCGCTCCGGGCCTGCGCCTGCGCATCACCCCGGACGGCCGCGTGCAGCAGCTGGGCGACACGGGCGCTGCCGAGCCCGCGCCTGCCGCCATCAAGGCCGCGACCAAGGTGAGCGCCGCGGGCCTCGGCCTCGAGGTCCTCCTCCCGGCCCGCGCCCTGCCCCGCTTCCCTGCGACGGGCCCGCTCCTCGTGGACCTCTGCCTCACCCTGGAGACCTCCGGGGACGCCCCCCATCCCTCCACCTGCGCCGGCGGCGCGCCGCTGAGCGGCCCCCTGCAGCTCCCGGACGCCTTCCGCGCCTCCCTCAAGCTCCAGCCCCCCAAGGACGTCCTCACGCTCGAGGGCCGCGAGGGCGGCTGGCTCGGCTACGGCGACCTGCCCGTCCCCTCCTGGGTCCAGTCCGACTCCCCGCTCACCCAGCAATCGCTCGGGCGCCTGGTCGCCGGGACGCCGGTGGAGGCGAAGGCGGCCCGGGTGGGCGTGCCCGAGCAGCTGCGGCTGCCGGACGGGCGCATCCTCTTCAGCGTGCTCTCGGGCAAGGACCCGTACGCCCGGGACGGCCAGTGCAATGCCGAGCAGGAGCTGCGTGTTGGGCTCTTTCTCGTGAAGGGAAAGACCGCCCAGCGCGTCCTCGACTGGCCGGCCTCGACCTGCGCGCTGGGGCGTGTCCTCTCGATGCAGCTCGGAGAGGGTGATAGTGACGCTCCGGGCGCGCTCACGATGGGTTATTCGAACGGCGCGACCGTCAACTTCGCCTGGAGTGGAGACCACTTCGAGCGAACCGAACTCGGAAGCAGGTAAGCGAGCAGTGGCAACTCCCGAACCGAAGAGCCTCTACATGATGACCCTCGGCTGCCCGAAGAACAGGGTGGACTCCGAGGTGATGCTGGGCACCCTCAAGCACCGCGGCTACCAGCTGGTGCAGGACCCTGCCGCCGCCGAGGTCATCGTCGTCAACACCTGCGCCTTCATCGGTCCGGCGAAGCAGGAGTCGGTGGACTCCATCCTGGAGATGGCCGAGTTCAAGAAGAGCGGCCACTGCAGCACGCTGGTGGTGACGGGCTGCCTCAGCCAGCGCTACAGCACCGAGCTCGCCAAGGACATGCCGGAGGTCGACCACTTCCTGGGCACCAGCGCCTACGCGCAGATCGGCGACCTGCTCGCGGCCGAGGCCACGCCGCGCCAGGTCATCCCGGATCCCGACTACATCCACGACGCGCACACCCCGCGCGAGAACTCGATGCCGTCGTACACGGCATACCTGAAGGTCTCCGAGGGCTGCGACAACGCCTGCGCCTTCTGCATCATCCCCACGCTGCGCGGCGGCCAGCGCTCGCGCACCGTGGCGGACATCGTGGCGGAGGCCCAGCGCCTCGCCGCCTCCGGCGTGCAGGAGCTGAACCTCGTCGCGCAGGACCTCACGGCGTACGGCCATGACCTGCCCGGCAAGCCGAAGCTTCACGAGCTGCTCAAGGAGCTGGTGAAGGTGGACGTGAAGTGGATCCGCCTCCACTACGCCTACCCGCGCGTGTTCCCGGACGAGCTCATCGAGGTGATGGCCTCGGAGCCGAAGATCGCCAAGTACCTGGACATGCCGCTGCAGCACGCGAGCGACAAGCTGCTGATGGCGATGAAGCGCGGGCGCAACAGCCAGTTCCTCACCGACCTGCTCGCGAAGCTGCGCGCGCGCGTGCCGGGCCTCGTCATGCGCACGTCGATGATCGTGGGCCTGCCCGGCGAGACCGAGGAGGACTTCGAGCTGCTCAAGGAGTTCGTGCGCACGCAGCGCTTCGAGCGCCTGGGCGTGTTCCAGTACTCCGACGAGGAGGGCACCGCGGCGGCCGAGATGGCGGACAAGGTGCCGCAGAAGACCATCGAGCGGCGCTGGCGCGAGGTGATGGCCATCCAGAAGCGCATCAACCGCGAGCAGAACAAGAAGCTGGTGGGCAAGCAGATCGAGGTGCTGGTGGAGGGCCCCAGCCCCGAGAGCGAGCACCTGCTGGTGGGCCGCCACGAGGGCCAGGCGCCGGAGATCGACGGGCAGGTCTACATCAACGACGGCCTCGCCTACCCGGGCGAGTTCGTGACCATCGAGGTCACCGAGGCGCACGACTACGATCTCGTGGGCCGCGTGGTCTCCCGCCCCGACCCGAAGCAGCGCAAGCACACCGCGCGCGACAGCTTCCCGCTGCCCGTGCACATCGCCTCGCAGCGCTGACCGAGTCCTCCCTCTCCCTCTGGGAGGGGGTCGGGGTGAGGGAAGTACGCCCTACTCCGGATCCGCCGGCTCCTGCTCACGCGGGGCCGGCGTCTTCTTTTCCGGGGCCTGCACCTTCACCGACAGCGCCCCGCGCCCGAGCGGAGTGGGCTGGCAGTCGCAGGTAAACCGGCGCGTCACGAGCTGGTGCACGTAGGCGCACGTCGCCGGGCAGTAGTCGAGCGCGTCCTCCTCGAACAGCGCCGGCGTGAACCCCTCTGCATGCGCGAGCACCTGCGCGCACTCGGGCTGCTGCTGCGCGAGCACCGGCCACGGCACGACGTGCTGCGTGTTCTGTCCCTTCAGCCCGGGCGCGAAGGTGAGCCCCAGCCGGCAGGCGCTGCGCGCGAGGCTCGGGTCCGCGCCCACCGGCTCGAGCTCGAGCCGCCCGCCGCGCGGCAGGTCGCGCCACACCGCGCCCGAGACGGACAGGCGCCCATCGGGCTCGCGCCTGACCTGAAGCCCGTAGCAGCCCTCCTCGCTCTCACCCGGGCCGCAGGCGGCGCGCGCACCCGGGACCTGCGCGGGGCGGCGCAGGAGCAGCGTATGCCCCGCGAAGTCGAGCGTGGCCAGGAAGCGCCCCCACACGTCCGGCCCCAGGCGGCCCAGCGTGCCCGCGTGGCTCCAGCCCGCGCCCACCTCGAGCAGCAGGGGCCCCGCGGCGGCGCCCTCGGCGAGCGCCACGCTGTCCACGAGGAAGGCCTGGCGCGCCTGCCCCGGAACCGGCGCGAGCCCCGCGCCCTGCGCCGCGTTGCCCGCGAGCCGGGTGAAGGGCTCGCGCGTGCCGAGCACGAAGGCGCCGGCGAGCTCGCGCTCCCGTGCGCGCACGCGCACCGCCACCAGGGGCCAGTCCGCGGTGGGCTCGCGCGAGAGCTCCAGCACGAAGCGCTCCTCCCCGGCCACCGCGGGCGCCCGCAGATACGCCTCGCGCGGCCGCGAGCGCGAGAAGCGCAGCTCGCGGCGCAGCGGGTCCACCTCGAGCGCGTAGGGAGCGAGCACGTCCTGCCCCAGCGCGAGCACGCAGCCCTCCTCGCGCGAGAGTCCCACCGAGAGGCTGCCCAGCTGCGCGCGGCCCAGCTGCGCGCCCTCGAGCGGGACGCGCTCCCAGGTGCTGAAGCCGCCGGTGGGCTCGGGCACCCGCGCGCGCTCCTTCGCGCGCGGAGGCCCCTCGGGAAAGCAGCCGGGGGACGCCGTGCTCAGCGGGCGCGAGAGGTCCAGGAACACCTGGGCGGGCAGCGCGCCCACCTGCCCCTGCAGCTCCAGGCGCAGCGCGGGCTGCGCCACGAGCGGCAGGGTGAGGCCCGCGAGGCTGTCCGCGGGCGCGCGCGCCGGCGCGCCTCCGCGGTGGCAGGCGGAGGCGCCGAGCAGCAGCCCCGCCAGCAGCAGCGTGCGGACCGGGCGCACCTACTTCTTCGCCTTGGTGAAGTCCTCGATGTGCGTGTCCGCGGGCGGGTTGATGGCGAAGAACTCGGGCTTCACGCCGACGTTCGTCTTCAGGTCGAGGAAGGAGATCACGTTCTCGCTGCCGTCCGGGTCCACCACGGTGCTCTTGAGCACCTGGGCGCTCGTGGGGTCCACCTCGAGCCGCACCTGGCGGAAGCGCGTCTCGGCCTTGAGCGGGTCGAGCACCAGCAGCGTGCCCTTGCACGTGCTGCAGTCGGCGCGGCTGATGGCGAACTCGTCCGCGAGCTTGCCCTTGCCGAAGAGGAAGGTGACGGAGGCGGAGAGCTGGTTCGTGTCCAGCTTCGCCACGGTGAGGCTCTGCGCCGCGGGGTCATAGGCGTAGGCCTTCTCGTTCGCGAGCACGAAGGTCTTGGGCGCGGGGCTCGTGTACTCCCAGCGCATGCGGCCCGGCTTCATGAAGGTCACCGTGCCGCTGGAGACCTGCTTCCGCTTGAAGGTCTTGTACGTGTACTCCTGGTGGAAGCCGGCGCGGAAGTCCTGGGTCTTCTCGTAGAAGGCCTGCATCCGGTCCACGAGCGCCGTCACCGCAGGGTCCGTCTTCTTCGCGGCGGCGGGGGCGGCAGCCGGGGCGGCGGACGCCGCGGGGGCCTCGGCCTCAGGAGCCTTCGCGGCCGGGGCCTTGGCGGCGGGAGTCTTGCTCGCGGGGGCCTTCTGCACGGCCGCGGCGGGGGTGCCCGCGTCGGGCTTGGCTGCAGGCGCGGCGGCCTGGGCCACGGCGACAGCGAGGGCTACGAGGGCAGCATGGTCGAAAATCATGGTCGGGCAGTCTCCAGGTGGGGGGCCTGCAGGTCCAGCGTCTTGGGAGTGGGACGCAGGGGGCCTGTCCGGCATTCACCGGGTGCCCCTAGCGCGGCGCGTCCCGGAAGATGCGCTTTCGCTGCTTCACGCTCAGCACGTAGAAGCGCTCGCGCAGGGTGTGCGCCTCTTCGGGGGACAGGTCGCCCATGCCCCCCAGGTGCTCTTCCCGCCAGGCGACCGCCCGGCTGATCGTCGCGCTGGCGGCCGCGGAGATGTTGAAGCTCTGGGTGAAGCCCCGCATGGGGATCCAGAAGGTGCCGTCCACGCCCGCGAGCACCTCCTCGCTCACCCCGAAGCGCTCGTTGCCGAAGACGACCGCGAGCTTCTGGTCGAAGCGCAGCGAGTACACGCTCTTCGAGTCCTCGCGGATGGCGGAGGCGAGCAGCGTGAAGCCGCGCTCCTTGAGGTGCGTGCGGCAGCTCGCGAAGTCCTTGTAGAGCTTCACGTCCAGCCACTTGTCGCAGCCCTGGGCCACCTTCGAGTTGGGCACGAAGGGCGCGTCGGGGTTCTCCACGACGTGCACCTCCTGCACGCCGAGCCCCTCGCAGGTGCGCATCACCGCGGCCATGTTGAAGCTGTCCTCGAGCCGGTCGAGCACCACGGTGAAGGTGCGCGTGCGCAGGGACACCACGCGGTCGATCTTCTCCTTGCGCACGTCGAGCACCAGGGACTCCGCGTCCGGTGCCTCGCGCGCATAGCGCTCGTAGCGAGCCCCTCCCCCGCCCATCGCCTAGCGCCCCCTCCGCGAGGCCGTGCCCCGGCCCTTCTTGGCCGCCGCCTTCGAGGCCACCTTGAACGCCGGAGGCTTGTGCGCGGACACCTTGCGCGCCGGAGCCTTCTTCGCCGCCGCCTGCTTCACCGCGGCCACCTTCGCCGCCTTGAGGCCGCGCTTGGGCAGCGCCTGGCCTGCGCGCGTGGCCTTCTTCGCCACGGCCGCCGCCTTCGTGCGCCCCACCCGGTTCGTCTTCGAGGCCTTGAGGCCCGCCGCCGTGTTGCGCAGCGGCTTGCGCGCGCTCGCGCGGGGGCCCGCCGTCTTCGCCGCGGGGCGCGTGGAGGCCTGGCGCCCCTCCGCGTGCGAGCGCGCCGCCGCGGGCGCCTTCGCCGCAGCGGCCGGCTTCGCCGGAGCGGCCTTTGCTGCCGGAGCCTTCGCGGCCGCCGGCGCCTTCGCCGCGGCCTTGCGCGCGGGCGCCGGGCGCTCCACGTGCAGCTTGTCGGTGCGGCCGGTGAAGAGCACCTCGGCCACCGCGTCCATCAGCGGGCCCATCCCCTCGCCGGTGGCGGTGGAGACGGGGAACACCTGCAGGCCGCGCGCGCGCAGGGCCTTCTGCAGCGGCTCGAGCCGCTCCTCGCGCGCGTGCGTGAGGTCCAGCTTGTTCGCCGCCACCACCTGCGGCTTGTGGGCGAGCTCGGGGCTGTACTTCTCCAGCTCCCGGTTGAGGATGTCGAAGTCCTTGAGCGGCTCGCGCCCCTCGCCCTCGGCGCCCATGTCCAGCAGGTGCACCAGCACCTTGCAGCGCTCCACGTGGCGCAGGAACTGGTGGCCCAGGCCAACGCCCTCGCTCGCGCCCTCGATGATGCCGGGGATGTCCGCCATGACGAAGGACAGGTGGTCCTTGTAGGCCACGACGCCGAGGTTGGGCACCAGGGTGGTGAAGGGGTAGTCCGCCACCTTGGGGCGCGCCTTGCTCACGCGGCTGATGAAGGTGCTCTTCCCCGCGTTGGGGAAGCCCAAGAGCCCCACGTCCGCGAGCAGCTTCAGCTCGAGGCGCAGCGTGCGCTCCTCGCCCGGCGTGCCGTCCTGCGCGAAGCGCGGCGTCTGGCGCGTGGAGGAGGCGAAGTTCATGTTGCCCAGGCCGCCGCGGCCGCCCTTCGCCGCCACGTAGCGCTCGCCGTCCTCGCTCAGGTCCGCGAGCAGCTCGTCCGTGTCCGCGTCCTTGATCAGCGTGCCCACCGGCACCTTGAGCACCAGGTCCTCGGACGCGCGGCCGTTGCAGTCGCTGCCCATGCCGTGCTCGCCGCCCTTGGCGCGGTGGTGCTGCTGGTAGCGGTAGTCGAGCAGCGTGGTGAGCTGGCTGCTGGCCTCGAACACCACCGAGCCGCCGTCGCCGCCGTCGCCGCCCGAGGGGCCGCCGCGCTCGATGTACTTCTCGCGGCGGAACGCCACCGCGCCGTTACCGCCGTCGCCGGCCTTCACGAAGATCCGGACCTCGTCGACGAATTTCATCTGCAGGCCTTGGCGGGCTCCCCCTGCGCGGCGCGCGGCGGGCGGCCCGGGGAAGCGGGTGAGCCACAAACGCAGAACGGGCCGCTCTCGCGCCGCCGGCCCGTTCCCCTTCTCAGGAGGACGTGCGCGGGGCCAGGAGCGACCCGCTCGTGCTGGGACGCGAGGCGCGCCGCGCGAGAGCGGCGAGCCCGGTCGGAACTACGCCTGGGCGACGGCCTCGGCGGGGTACACGGAGACCTTCTTGCGGTCCTTGCCCTGGCGCTCGTACTTCACCACGCCGTCCACCGTGGAGAAGAGCGTGTAGTCACGCCCCAGCTTCACGTTGGTGCCCGGGTGGATCACCGTGCCGAGCTGGCGCACGAGGATGCTGCCCGCGCTGACCGTCTCACCGGCGTAGACCTTGACCCCGCGCCGCTGCGCATTCGAGTCGCGGCCGTTGCGAGAAGAACCCTGTCCCTTTTTATGAGCCATGACACCTGTCCCTGCGTGCTGAAGGTCCGGAGCTGTGGCGCGCAGTCCCCTCCTCGCGGAGGGGCAGGTGCGCGCCGGGCACCCCGGCCGTGAAAATGACCGGCTTTAGCCGGAGATGGAGGTGACCTTCACCTCGGTGAACGGCTGACGGTGGCCGCGGCGGCGGGTCCAGCCCTCCTTCTCCTTGCGGAAGTGGAGGACGCGACGGGCCTTGTCCTGGCGGAGGATCGTCCCCACCACCTTGGCGCCCGCCACGGTCGGCTTGCCGATCTTCGGGCTGTCGCTGCCGCCCAGAAGAAGGATGTCATCGAACGTCACGTTGGCGCCCACGTCCCCGGCGACCTTCTCGATCCGGAAGACGTCGCCCTCGGCAACGCGGTACTGCTTCCCGCCCGTGCGAATCACAGCGTACATCGTCAAACCCCTGGTCGATTCGGGTCGTGAAACCCGTAGCTCCACGCGCGCATTTCGAGAGGGACAGAGCCACTCCTGATCGCGCAAAGGACGGCGGACATAAGGGATAGCGGCGGGCGAGTCAAGCAGATGCGGCCACTTCGCCCCCCTGCCCCGCAAAGGCCCTCCCTTCCGGGGCGCCTGCCTCCCCTCCAACCCGCCCGGCAGCCTGCCCGGCCGGGATCAGGGTCGCGGCGCCGCCACCCCCCGCAGCCGCTCCAGGAGCCCCTCGGGGGTGTAGAAGGTCAGGCTCACCTGCGCCGCCTGCAGCCGGGCCCCTGACGCGAGCGCCTGCGGCTGCCCCGGGGCGAGCCGCACCCCGTCCAGCCAGCTGCCGTTGCGGCTGCCCCCGTCGCGCACCGTCCACCCGCCGCCCGGCGCCCCTCCCGGCTCGCGCAGGAAGAGCAGGTGGACCGAGGAGAGGGTGCCGTCGTTGATCACGAGCTCGCACTCCGGCGCGCGCCCCAGCCGCACCCGGCCCGGCGCGTCGGGGCGCCCCTCCAGCGCGAGCGCCAGCGCCTCACCGGCGCGCGCGTCCGCCGCCACCTGGGGCAGCGCCACCACCGTGGTGGTGCTCTTGCCCGGCGGCCGCCATGCGCCCGGCTCCCAGAGCACCCACGCATGCGGGTGCGCGCGCACGAAGGCCTCCGGGCCGGCGGCTCCCCCGGCTCCCGGGTACGTGCGCGCCAGCTGCGAGACGAGAAAGCTCTTCATGCAGACCCCCGCGCGGCGAGCTGCCGCTTGAGCGCACGGTAACGCTGTTGCAACTCCAGGTGCAGGGGGTCCAGCGCGAGCGCCCGCTCATAGCTCTCCAGTGCACGCGCCGCCTGGCCGTCCTTCTCGAAGGCCTGGCCCGTCAGGAGCAGCACGTGCGCGCGGCCCGCCGCCGCCGGGCTCGCCGCCAGGTGCTCGCCGCGCAGCGCCTCCAGGCGCGTCACGGTGAGCCCCGCCGCGATGCAGGCCGCCACCCCGCGGTGGTTGCCCCGCTGCGCGTCGTGGAGCGCGCGCCGCTCGGCGTTGCCCAGCTGCTCTCCCGCCTCGCGCACCCGCGCGAGCGTGGCCTCGGCGGCCGCGCGCTGCGCCGCGGGCAGCGGCCGCTTGAGCAGCGCCTCCAGCTCGCCGCGCGCCTCGCGCGCCCGGGCCCGCACCGCGTCCTGCGAGGCGTCCTGCGGCAGGGCGAGCAGCACGTAGGGGTCCGAGCCGCCGCGGCGCCGGTAGGGCTCGAGCGCCGCCGCGAGCGCCGCGTCCTCGGCGGGCTCCGGGGCCGCGGGGGGCGGAGGCGGGGGCGCGTCCCCCTTGAGCAAGAGGCCGATCGCCGCGCGCAGCGCCGGGGTCGCCTCCACCAGCTGCAGCGCGAAGCCGGGCGCCATGCCCCACGCCTTCGACTGCTCGGGCGGCACGTGGCGCACCACCTCGCCCGTCAGCGGCAGCTCGGTGCTCGCGAGCTCCAGGGTCACCTCCACGCGCGCGTGCAGCGGGGGCAGGCTCGCGTCCGTCGCGAGGAACAGCCCCCCGCGCGACAGCTCCGTGCAGCGCATGCGCACCGGCGCGGCCACGCCCGGCAGCCGCACCCGCGCGGGCACCGGCTGGAAGGCGCGCGCAGGCGGGGGCGGCGGCGCGGCCACGGGCGGGGGCGGCGGCGCGGGGGCGCGCGCGGGCGGCGGCGCAGCGGCGAGGCTCGCCTCGAGCGCGGCGCGCATCGCGGCGGCGTCCGGGTAGCGGTCCTCGGGGCGCTTGGCGAGCGCGCGCAGCACCACCTCGGAGAAGGCCCGGGGCACGCGCGGGCTCACGTCGCTCGGGTTGGGCGGCGCCTGGGTCTGGTGCGCGAGCAGCTGGCCGGTGAGCCCGCCCGCCTCGAAGGGCAGCCGCCCGGTGGCGAGCTGGAAGGCCATCACCCCGAGCGCGTACAGGTCCGCGCGCCCGTCCACCTCGCCCGCGGTGCTCTGCTCCGGCGCCATGTACTCGGGCGTGCCCACCACCAGCCCCACGCTGGTGCGCGCGCGCGTGGCGCGGTGGTAGAGCTTGGCGATTCCGAAGTCGAGCACCTTCACGAAGCGCTCGTCCCTCCCGCGGCGGGTGAGGAAGATGTTCTCCGGCTTCAGGTCGCGGTGCACGATGCCCTGCAGGTGCGCGGCCTGCAGCGCGTCGCAGATCTGCGCGAGCACCGGCACCAGCACCTCCACGTCCAGCGCCCCGCGCTCGAGCAGCTGCGCGAGCGACTGCCCCTCCAGGTACTCCATGATGAGGTAGGGGCGCTCGCGGTCGGCGCACAGGTCGTAGATGCTGACGATGTTCTCGTGCCCGATGAGGTTCACCGCGCGCGCCTCGGCGTAGAAGCGCGCCACCAGCTGCGGGTCGCTCGCCAGGTGCCGGTGCAGCACCTTCACCGCCACCCGGCTCCCGATGGCCGTGTGCTCGCCGAGGTACACCGAGCCCATCCCGCCCTGCCCCAGCAGCCGCACCAGCCGGAAGGAGCCCAGCTGCGCGCCCACCATCGTGGGGCGGCTCCCCGCGACCTCGTCCACGAAGCCCCCGGAGCCCCCCGGCAGCTCCGTGGTGAAGCTGTGCATCGGGGTGTCCGGCTGCGTGCGCACGCCGCCCGTCCACACGCACGGGGCGCTCGCCGCATGGGCATGGCCACACAGCGGGCAGACGGTGACGGGCGAGGACGACACGGGCGGGGAGCTCCTGCGGCGCTCACTCCCCGCAGGGCGGCGGGGAGCACGGGCGAGCGCTGGGGGCGGATAAAAACAGACTCACCCCTACCTTGACCAGCCAGGGCTCCCCGGGCAGGCGGGCAGGCGCTACTCGCCGAGCCGCTGGCGCAGCAGCGCGTGGACCACTGCGGGGTTTCCCTTGCCCCTCATCGCCTTCATCACCTGGCCCACGAGGAAGCCGTACACCTGCTTCTGGCCCGCGCGGTAGCGCTCCACCTCGCCCTCGCTCTGCGCGAGCACCGCCTCCACCACCCGCTCCACCTCGCCCGCGTCGCTCACCTGGGCGAGCCCGCGCTCCTGCACGATGGCCTCGGGGGCCCGGCCCATGCGGAACATCTCGGCGAGCACGTCCTTCGCCGCGCTGCCGGAGAGCGTGCCCGCGGCGACGAGGTCCAGCAGCGCGCCCAGCTGCGCCGGCGTGAAGCGCAGCTGCGCGAGGCCGCCTCCCCCTTCATTGAGCAGGCGCGAGAGCTCTCCGAGGAACCAGTTGGCCACGCGCCGCGGGTCCGGGTGCGCGGCGACGCAGGCCTCGTACAGGTCCGCGAAGGCGCGCTCGGCGGTGAGGGCGCGCGCGTCCTTCGGCGAGAGCGCGTACTGGCGCACGAAGCGCTGCAGGCGCGGGCGCGGCAATTCCAGCAGCGCCGCGCGGGCCTCCGCGAGCTGGGCGTCCGTCACCTGCAGGGGCGGCAGGTCCGGCTCGGGGAAGTAGCGGTAGTCGTGCGCCTCCTCCTTGCTGCGCATCGCGCGGGTCTCGCCCCGCTGCGCGTCCCACAGCCGGGTCTCCTGCACCACCTGCCCGCCGCCCTCGAGCAGCGCCACCTGCCGCGCCACCTCGTACTCGAGGGCCTGCTTCACGAAGCGGAAGGAGTTGATGTTCTTGAGCTCCGCGCGCGTGCCGTACGCGCTCGCGCCCCGGCGCCTCACGCTCACGTTGGCGTCGCAGCGGAAGCTCCCCTCCTCGAGGTTGCCGTCGTTGACGCCCAGGTACACGAGCACGTCGCGCAGGCCCTTGAGGTACTCCACCGCCTCGTCCGCGTCGCGCAGGTCCGGCTCGCTCACGATCTCGATGAGCGGGATGCCGGCGCGGTTGAGGTCCACGAGGCTCTCTCCCGCCTCGTGCACGCTCTTGCCCGCGTCCTCCTCCAGGTGGATGCGGCGGATGCGCACCGTGTGCTCGCCCGCGGGCGTGTCGAAGGCGAGCTGCCCCCACTCGCACAGGGGCCGGTCGTACTGGGTGATCTGGTAGCCCTTGGGCAGGTCCGGATAGAAGTAGTTCTTGCGGCTCCACGTGCTGGTGCGGTTCACCCGGCAGCCCAGCGCGAGCGCGGCGCGCAGGCCCAGCTCCACCGCGCGCCGGTTGAGCACCGGCAGCGCGCCGGGCATCCCCAGGCACACCGGGCAGGTGTGGTGGTTGGGCGGCGCGCCGAACGCGGTGGAGCAGCCGCAGAAGATCTTCGTCTGCGTGAGCAGCTGCGCGTGTACCTCGAGTCCGATGACCGGCTGGAAGTCCGTGACGGGCATGGCGCTCTCCCTAGAGCGGCGCGAGGCGGCGCGCGCAGTCGTGCTCGCGCTCCAGCGCGCGCGCGGCGCGCAGGAGCGTGGCCTCGTCGAAGGGGCGCCCCAGCAGCTGCAGCCCTACCGGCAGCCCCGCGCCGGTGAAGCCGCAGGGCACGGAGAGGCCCGGCAGCCCCGCGAGGTTGCACGGCAGCGTGAACACGTCCAGCAGGTACATGGACAGCGGGTCCTTCACCTCGCCGAGCCGGAAGGCGGGCACCGGGCTCGTCGGCGAGACGAGCGCGTCCACCTGCGCGAAGGCCCGGCGGAAGTCCTCGGCGATGAGCGTGCGCACCTTCTGGGCGCGCAGGTAGTACGCGTCGTAGTAGCCCGCGGAGAGCGCGTAGGTGCCCAGCATGATGCGCCGCTTCACCTCGGGGCCGAAGCCCTCCTCGCGCGTGCGCGCGTAGAGCTCCTGCAGCCCGCGCGCCCCTTGCGCCCTGCGGCCGTAGCGCACGCCATCGTAGCGGGCGAGGTTCGCCGAGGCCTCGGCCGGGGCGATGAGGTGGTAGGTCGCGAGCGCGTACTTCGTGTGCGGCAGGCTCACGTCCACGAGGCGCGCCCCCAGCCGCGCGTACGTCGCGAGCGCCTCCTGCACCCGCGCGCGCACCTCGGGGTCCACGCCCTCTGCTTCGAAGTACTCGCGCGGCACGCCCAGGCGCAGCCCCTCCACCCCCACCTCCAGCCCGGCCGCGTAGTCGGGCGTGGGCACGGCCGCGCTGGTGGAGTCCTGCGGGTCGTGCCGGGCGAGGATCTGGAGCAGCGCAGCGGCGTCCCCCACCGTGCGGGTGAGCGGACCCACCTGGTCCAGCGAGCTCGCGAAGGCGATGACGCCATGGCGGCTCACCCGCCCGTACGTGGGCTTGAGCCCGACCAGGTTCGTGAGCGCCGCGGGCTGGCGGATGGAGCCGCCCGTGTCCGTGCCCAGGCTCGCGTACGCCTCGCGCGCGGCCACTGCCGCCGCGCTGCCGCCGGAGCTTCCGCCCGGCGAGCGGGTGAGCTCCCACGGGTTCCTGCACGGCCCGTACGCGCTGGTCTCGCTCGAGGAGCCCATCGCGAACTCGTCCTGGTTGAGCTTGCCCAGCAGGGGCAGCCCCGCCTCCTCCAGCAGGCGCACCGCGGTCGCGCTGTAGGGCGGCACGAAGCCCTCCAGCGCGCGCGAGCCGCAGGTGGTCTCCAGCCCTTGCGTGAGCAGGTTGTCCTTCACCGCCACCGGCACCCCGTCCAGGGGGCCGCGGGGGCTCCCTGCGGCGCGGCGCGCGTCGCTCGCCTCGGCGGCCGCGAGCGCCCGCGCCTCGTCCACGCACAGGAAGGCGCCGACCTGGCCATCCACCTGCGCGATGCGCGCGAGGCAGGCGCGCGTGGCCTCCACCGAGGAGGTCTCCCGCCGCGCGAGCGCCTGCGACAGCTCGAGCACGCCGAGGTCCGTCAGCGCCACGGCGTCACTCCAGCACCCGGGGGACGCAGAAGCGGGTGCCGCTCCGCTCGGGCGCGTTCGCCAGCGCGGCCTCCGGCGGCAGCGAGGGGCGCACCGCGTCCTCGCGCAGCGGCGGCGCGGGCACGGCACCCGCGAGCGAGGCCGCGAGGCCCGCGTGCGAGGTGGGCTCGACGCCGCTCACGTCGAGCCCCTGCAGCTGCTCGGCCGCCTCGAGGATGGCCGAGAGCTGCTCCCGGTAGGCCTCCTCCTCCCCGGGCGTGAGCGCGAGGCGCGCGAGGCGGGCCACGTGGCGCACCTGCTCGAGGGTGAGGCGCATGCGGGGTCCTCCCCGGCCCGCCGCCGGGCGGCTACTTGCGGATGAGGTTCAGCACGGAGCGCATCACGGCGCCGCGCTGCGGGTGCTGCTCGTGCGCGAGGAGCTTCTCGAGCTCGCCCGCGTCCAGCCACATCCCGTGGCAGTGGAAGCAGGTGTCCACCTCCACCTCGCCGCGCTTGAGGCTGTGCAGGTCGAAGCCGCAGCGCGGGCACTTCATGTGGTGCAGCTGGCGCAGCGCCTCGCGCTCCTTCTGCGCGGTCTCCTGCGCCTGCTGCAGCGCGAGCTTGCGCTTCTTCTCGATGTCCTCGCGCGCGAAGTACTCGTCTTCCTGCGTCGAGGGCTTGTCCAGATCCGACATGGGCTCGTCCTTCCGGAGTCGTCGTGGTGCTGCGGGTGGGTGTCCTAGTCCTTCTTCAGCCGCTCGAGCGCGTTGCGCGCGGCGCGCGCATCCGGCCCGTCCGGCATCACCTGGAGGTACTGCTCGTAGTAGCGCTGGGCGTTCGCCTTCTGCCCCTGCGCGCGGTAGGTCTCCGCGAGCCCCATCAGCGCCGCGCCCGACTTGGGGTCCAGCCGCAGCGCCTGCTGGAAGGAGCGCTCCGCGAACACGAAGCGCCCCTGGTCCAGGTACGCGAGCCCCCGGCCCACGTGCGGCTCGGGGCGCGTGGGCTCCAGCTCCTGGGCACGCGCGTACGCGAAGAGCGCCGAGTCCGGCCGCTCGCGCATGCGCAGCCGGTCTCCCTGCGCGATGTACGTGGCGAAGTCCTTGCCCTGCGCCGCGGCGCTGCCGCCGTCCACCCCTGCGCCTGCGGGCGGAGCGGGGGTCGCCACGCGCACGCCGGCATCCTCCGCGGCGCTGCTGCCCGCGTCGGCGGCCGCGGAAGCCTCGGCGAGCCCGGCATCGGCGGCGCCCGCTGCGGCGAGCGCGCCGGGAGCCGCTGCGCCCTGCGCGGGCGCGCCCCCGTCCTCGGTCGCTCCCGTCGCCTCGGTCGTTCCCGCCGCCTCGGGCGCGGCAGTCGCAGCGGCCGCGGGGGCCGGGGAGGCATCGGGCGCCTCGGCCGGGCGCGCGGCGGGGCGGGGCGGCGGGGGCGCGACGGGCGGGGCCGCGGACTCGCGGGGCTCCCACAGCTGCGTGTACGCGGCGTAGGCACCGGCGCCCAACACCGCGAGCACCAGCAGCCACAGCAGCGGACGCGCCCCGCTGCGCTGCTCGGGCGCCCTGCGCTCCGCGGAGCCGCTGCGCACGGCCGCCGCCTCGCGGCGAAAGGGCGCCTCGGCGAGCGGCTCGCTGCGGGCGGGGGGCGGCGCGGCGGCCTCGAGCGGCTCGGCGGCCGGGGGCGGCGCGGTGGCGGGACGCGGCGGCGGCGCAGCGGGAGGCGGCTGCGGTGCGGCCTGCGCAGAGGCGGCGGCGAGCCCTGCCGCGCGCTGGGCCTCGTCCACCACCTGGAAGAAGCTCGCCAGCTCGGCGATGTTGCCCAGGCGCTTCCAGCTCTCGCCGGTGAGGGAGATCTCGTCGTCGCGCGTCACCTTGCGCTCGACGATCCACTTCTGGAGCGTGGTCAGCTCACGGAAGGTCAGGACGGTGCCGCTCGCCTGGCGCACCCGCCACTCGCGCGTCTTCTCGGGCGCAGCGCTGGCGCCGCCGGTGGGCGCCGCGGTGAGGGGCGTGGCGCTGCCGGCCTCGGCCCCGCCGCCGGCCTTCACCGGCACGGTGACCACCAGCGCCTTCTTCTTCACCATGAAGACGTGCTGGCACGTGGTGCAGCGGACCGTGACACCCGCTTCGGTGATGCGCGCGTCGTCGAACTCGTATTCGGTCTTGCACCGCTCGCAACGTACGTCCATGCACCCCGCCTGCCCGGAAGCGACCGGGCGCACCATACATTTTCCACTGCGGCCTGCAGGCACAAAGTGCGCCCTCCCGGGCGCCCTGTGACCTGGCCGGAAAATTGACCCCTCCCCCCCTGTCCCTACACTGCCGGGCGTTCGCTACAGCTTGCTACGGGAAGTTACGAGGGAAGCACACCATGACGGCCAAGAAGGCGAGGGCAGACAAGGGCGTCCTCTCCCGGCAGGAGATTGCCACGCGTCGCAAGGCGCTGCAGGAGAAGAAGATGCAGACGGGGGGCGCCGGAAAGCGGGCCCTGGTCGGCGTGTTCCTCCTCGCCGGCTCGCTGCTCACCCTGCTCTCCGTGGCGACCTACGACCCGCGCGACCGCGTGGGCCCCGGCTTCCACAACTCGGTGGGCCCGGTGGGGCACCTGCTCGCCAGCGGCCTGCGCGGCCTGCTCGGGCTCGTCGCCTACCTCGTCCCGCTGTGCGGCCTCTACGCCTCGGGGGTGCTCTTCGTGGGCAACCGCGAGCGCCGGCGCTGGCCGCAGGTGCTCTCGCTGGGGCTGCTCGCGCTCAGCGCCGCGGTGCTCGCGCACATCACCCTCGCGGATCAGCCGGGCTGGTCGCACCCGCCCGGTGGCGCCATCGGCGCGGGGCTCGCGGGCCTGCTCGAGGGGCTCTTCTCCACCGTCGGCACCGTCATCCTGGTGACGGCCGTGTGCATCGCCGCGCTCATCGTCGGCACCCAGTACACCTTCCTGCGCCTGTGCTCGCTCGCCTGGGAGGCAGCGGGCGTGCTCGCGCGCCGCGCGGGCGTCGCCTTCGCGGCCTTCCTCGAGCAGCAGAAGGAGGCCCACCGCGAGCGCCAGGAGCGCGCGGCCGCCGCGCGTGAGGAGGAGGCCGCGTTCCTCGCCCAGCTCGAGGCGGACGAGGAGGAGCTGCTCGAGGCCGAGCGCGAGGCGATGGAGGCCGAGGCCATGGCCGAGGAGGCCGTGCGCCTGGCGAAGGCCACCGAGGACAAGAAGGCGCTCGAGCGCGGCGAGAAGGAGAAGAAGCCCGCGAAGGAGCCGCGCCAGCTCGCGGCCGGGGCCGCTGCCGTGGCCGCGTCCAACGTCGTCTCCCTGCCCGCCCCCGCCTCGCTCGCCGAGCGCCGCCCGTCGCCCGGTGCGGACCCCGCGTGGGCGAGCGCCCTCGCCCCGGTGCAGGCCGCGGCCCTGCCCGCGGCGGAGGCCGAGGCGCCCCGGAAGCGCGAGCGCAAGGCGCCCGCCATCGTCACCGCGCCCGCGGCCCCGGCGGCCGCCAGCATCCCTGCCGCCACGCTCGCGGCCGCGAGCGCCGCCGTCGCGCCCGCCGTGGCGCAGCTCGCGGCGGAGCCCGCCGTGGCGGTGGCGAGCACCGCGCTCGCTCCCGTCGCCCCGCTGCCGCCCCCGCCCGCCGCCGCCGCGCTCGCGCGCATGCCGGTGATCGTGGAGCCCAAGGCCCCGCCCAAGCCGACCAAGAAGGCCGAGGACTTCGAGTTCGTCGGCGACCGCAAGAGCTTCACCCTGCCCCCGCTCGACGTGCTCGAGTGCGACAAGCAGGAGCGCGGCGAGCTGGACAAGGACGCGTTCCTCGTCACCGCGGAGAAGCTGCGCGCGAAGCTCGCGGACTTCGGCATCGTGGGCGAGGTGGTGGAGATCCGCCCCGGCCCCGTCGTCACCATGTACGAGTTCCTCCCGGGACCCGGCATCAAGGTGAGCAAGATCGCCGCGCTGCAGGACGACCTCGCCATGGCGATGGAGGCCATGCGCGTGCGCATCGTCGCGCCCATCCCCGGCAAGGGCGTGGTCGGCATCGAGGTGCCCAACCGGGACCGCGAGACCGTGTTTCTCAAGGAGGTCGCCGAGCAGGACGCGTTCCGCCAGAGCGCGAGCCGCCTCACCATGTGCGTGGGCAAGGACATCGAGGGCATGCCCTACGTCCTGGACCTCGCCAAGGCGCCCCACCTGCTCATCGCGGGCACCACCGGCTCGGGCAAGTCCGTGGCCGTGAACTCCATGATCATGAGCATCCTCCTCAAGAGCACGCCCGAGGAGGTCCGCTTCATCATGGTGGACCCGAAGATGCTCGAGCTCTCCGTGTACGAGGGCATCCCGCACCTGCTGCTGCCCGTGGTGACGGACGCGAAGAAGGCGGCGCTCGCGCTGCGCTGGGCCGTGGAGGAGATGGAGCGGCGCTACCACCTGCTCTCCGAGGCGGGCGTGCGCAACATCGCCGGCTACAACAAGTTCGTGGAGAGCAGCGCCACGGTGGTGAAGCCGGTCGAAGGCAAGAAGGCGCAGAAGCCCAAGAAGAGCGCGCTCATCATCGACGTGGCCGAGGGCGAGACCGAGGACGAGGCGCTCGCGCGTCAGGCGACGGAGGGCGTCTCCGCCCCCGGCGTGGCCGCCCCGCGCGACGAGCCCGAGGACGTGCGCGAGGCGCTCACCGGCGCCCCGGCCGAGGCGCCCGACGCCGGCGATACCAACGACGACGCGCTGGATGCGGCGATCGACGCGGCGGCGGACGGCGACGCGAGCGCGGCGGAGCGGAGCGCCTCGGAGAAGAAGGAGCTCAAGAAGCTGCCCTACATCGTGGTCATCATCGACGAGCTCGCGGACCTCATGATGGTCGCGAGCCGCGAGGTGGAGACCTACGTGGCGCGCCTCGCGCAGATGGCGCGCGCCGCCGGCATCCACCTGATGGTCGCCACCCAGCGCCCCTCCACGGACGTGGTCACCGGCATCATCAAGGCCAACTTCCCCACCCGCGTGAGCTTCATGCTGCGCTCCAAGCCGGACTCCATGACCATCCTGGGGACGGTGGGCGCGGAGGCCCTGCTCGGCATGGGCGACATGCTCATCATGCCGCCCACCAGCGCGCACCTGCAGCGCGTGCACGGCGCCTACGTGTCCGAGGGCGAGATCAAGAAGGTCGTCGACCACCTCAAGGCCCAGGGCAAGCCCGTCTTCGACGAGTCCATCCTCAAGCCGCGCGACGAGGACGTGGAGGCCGGCGGCGAGGAGGACGAGCTGTCCGACGAGCTCTACGACCAGGCGCTCGCCACCGTCAGCGAGATGCGCGCCGTCTCCATCTCCATGCTCCAGCGCAAGATGCGCATCGGCTACAACCGCGCGGCGCGCATGATCGAGCGCATGGAGCGCGACGGCGTGGTCGGCCCCGCGGACGGCGCCAAGCCCCGCGAGGTGCTCATCCGCCAGGTGGGCGAGATGCCGGGCGCAGGCGCGATGTAGCGCACGGGGCGCGCGCCCCCTGGGCGCGCGCTACCCTCCTCCGCCATGATCGTCGCCATCTCCCGCTTCCGCCCCCCGCCCGAGGACGCCGAGCGCCTGGTGCAGCAGTTCGAGGCCCGCACCCGCGCGGTGGACGGGCACCCGGGCTTCCTCGGCCTCGAGGTGCTGCGCTCCTTCGAGCCCGTGCCCGAGTTCCTCCTCGTCACCCGCTGGGCGGACCGCGAGGCGCTGCGCGCGTACATGAAGAGCCAGGACTTCCGCACGGTGAAGGCGCAGAGCACCGCCCAGGACGCGAGCTTCTCCATGTACGAGGTCGTCGCGTCCTGAGATAAGGCCAGACCATGGCCGAACGCCTCGCCCTCTTCGCCACCACCGCCCGCGGCACCGAGGACCTCCTCGCGGAGGAGCTCGGCGAGCTGGGCGCCAAGCGCATCCGCCAGGACCGCGGCGGCGTGCGCTTCATGGCCTCGCTCGACGAGGCCCTCAAGGTCTGCCTCTGGAGCCGCATCGCGATGCGGGTCCTCTACCCGCTCGGCGAGTTCGAGGCGCGCGGCGCCGAGGGCCTCTACGACGCGGTGGCCAGCGTCCCCTGGGAGCAGCACCTCACCCCCGGCCACACCTTCGCGGTGGAGGCCACGCTCAAGGACAGCGAGCACAGCCACTCCGGCTTCGTCGCCCTCAAGGTGAAGGACGCCATCGTGGACCGGATGCGCCAGAAGACGGGCAGCCGGCCGGACGTGGACACGAAGCACCCGCACGTGGGCGTGGTCGCGCACCTCGTGAAAGAGCGGCTCTCGCTCTCGCTGGACCTGTGCGGTGAGCCCCTGCACCGGCGCGGCTACCGCGTGCGCCCCACCCCCGCGCCGCTCAAGGAGACGCTCGCCGCGGCGCTCCTGCGCAGCAGCGGCTACACGGGCGCCGAGCCCCTGCTGGATCCCATGTGCGGCAGCGGCACCCTGCTCATCGAGGCGGGCCTCATCGCGCGCCGGCGCGCCCCCGGCATCGCGCGCGACTTCGCGGTGGAGCGCTGGCCCTTCCTCGGCACCCGGGCGAAGGAGCTGCTCGAGGACCTGCGCGCGGACGCGCGGCGCAACGAGCGCAAGGTGGAGCAGCCCATCGTCGGCTACGACAAGGACCCCGAGGCCGTGGAGGCCGCGCGCCGCAACGTGCGCGCCGCGCGGCTCGCCGAGGAGGTCCAGGTCTCCGAGGGCGACGCGATGAAGCACTTCGAGGTGCCCGCCTCGCCCGGCCTGCTCATCACCAACCCGCCCTACGGCGACCGCATCGGCGGCGCCGGCGGCCAGAAGGGGATGAAGAGCTTCTACTTCAAGCTGGGCGAGCGGCTGCGCGAGCTCACCGGCTGGCGCATCTACGTGCTCAGCGGCAACCCCGCCTTCGAGAGCGCCTTCCACGCCCGCCCCGTGAGCCGGCGCGACCTGTGGAACGGCCCCATCCCCTGCGCGCTGCTCGCCTACCGCCCGGTGTACGTGCGGCCGGACGCGGCGGCTCCGGGGACGCCTGGGCCGATGGAAGGGACGCACGAGGCGCCCCCGAAGGAGCCGGGAGAGGCTTAGAAGCGCCGCTCGCTGCGGCGCACGATGCGCGCGATGTTGCCGCGGTGGGTCCACACCACGAGCAGCAGCAGCAGCATCGCGAGCAGCACGTACTCGGGGGCGCGCGCGGTGGCCACGGCCACCGCCACCGCCGTCAGCGCGCCGGCGAGCGAGCCCAGCGAGCTGACCCGCCGCGCCGCCACCACCGCCACGTAGACGACCGCGCCCGCGAGCGCCGCCTGCGGCACCAGCGCGAGCAGCACGCCGAGCGCCGTGGCCACGCCCTTGCCGCCGCGCAGCCGCAGCCAGATGGGGTAGACGTGGCCGAAGAAGGCCGCGAGCCCCACCGCCGCGTGCAGCGCGGGCGCCGCGGGCTGCAGCTGCACGCTGAGCAGCACCGGCAGCGCGCCCTTCAGCGCGTCGAGCCCCAGCACCACCGCCCCCAGCCGCTTGCCCGCCACGCGCGTGACGTTCGTCGCGCCGATGTTGCCGCTGCCCGCCGCACGCACGTCCACCCCGCGCCGCCAGCGCGTGAGCAGCACCCCGAAGGGCACCGAGCCACAGAGGTAGCCGAGCAGCAGGAGGGAGACGGACACGGGGGCCTAGAGCAGGTGGGGGAACTTCGCCTTCATCACCACCCAGGCGTAGTTGACGACGAAGAGGACCAGCAGCGTCGCCTTCAGGGCGGAGGCCTCGCGCGCGCTGAGCTCCACGCGCGGCAGCGGCAGCTTGAAGGCGAGGTGCAGCAGCGCCGCCACGGCCGCGAGCGCGAAGAGCAGCGCCGCCACGGTGCCCAGCGGATTGACGGCCCACGCCGCGGCGAAGTGCAGGTGCGCCACGTGGTCCGCCACCCGGGTGAGCCCGCAGCCGGGGCAGGGCCAGCCCGTCCGCTGGCGCAGCACGCAGCCCCAGAAGGGCACGAGGCGCGCGACCGGGATGTAGCGCGCCACGAGCAGGCCCACGAGGCCCACGAGGCCGAGCACGTCGAGCGCCTCGAGGCGGCGGTTGGGGGCGGGGAGGTGGATCTTCACGGTGGTTGCCAGTCTAACCGGCCCGGGCGCGCAGTTCAGCCCCGCGGGTTGCCCGCGTGCGGGCGGCTGCGCTAAGGGCTGTGGGTCATGAAGACCCTGCGCGCCGCCCTGCTCCTCCTGGTCGCCCTCCCCCTCCCCCTCGCGCTCGCGGCCCCCAAGGCGAAGGCGCCGGCGGCCGCGCCGACTGCTGCCCCCGGCCACGCCCACGCAGAGGGCGGCGAGTGCCACCATCCTCCGGAGCCGGCCAAGGCGGCGGCGGCGAAGGCGCCCGCGGCGGGCGAGGGCTGGGTGCTCACCCGCGGAGAGCCCCTGAAGGGCGCGCCCACCGTGACGCTCGCCGAGCTGCTGCGCGCGCCCGAGGCCCACGCCGGGAAGAGGGTGCGGGTGGAGGGCCAGGTGCGCCGGGCCTGCGAGCGCAAGGGCTGCTGGCTCGAGCTGGCCGAGGGAGCCTCGGGCTCCAAGGGCCCGGGCGTGCGGGTGACCTTCAAGGACTACGGCTTCTTCGTGCCGCTGGACTCTGCGGGCGCGAGCGCCCGGGTGGAGGGCGTGGTGCAGGTGGCCGAGCTCTCCGAGGCGCGCGCCCAGCACTACACCTCCGAGGGCGCCACCGTGCCGCGCGGCGCGGACGGCAAGCCGCGCGAGGTGCAGCTGGTGGCGAGCGGCGTGGAGCTGCGGCGCTAGGCGCGCGGGCCATGGCGCGCAGCTTCAGCATGCGCGGCGTGCAGGGCGCCGCGGACCGGGCCGTCCAGCACGTGCGCAGCCACCTGCTCGCGCAGGCGCCGGGCTCGCGCGTGCACGACGTCCAGGAGGACCCGCGCTTCCAGCACCGCGGCGTGGACCTGCTCTGGGAGCTGCCCACCGGCGAGGTGCGCGGCGTCGAGGTGAAGGGCGACCGCCAGCCGCGCCGCCGCAACTACTTCTTCGAGCTCGTCTCCAACGTGGAGCGCGACACCCCGGGCTGCTTCCTCTACAGCAGCGCGGACCTGCTCACCTACGTCTTCCTCGCGCAGGGCGAGCTGCACCTGCTCCCGCTGCGCGCGGTGCGCGAGTGGTTCCTGCCCCGCGCGCGCCTCTACAGCCTCAAGCGCGCGTTCACGCAGACCGGCGCCGTGCGCTACACCACCGTGGGCGCCGTGGTCCCCGTGCGCGAGGTGCTCGAGGCGGTGGCGGAGGTGCAGGTGGTGCGCCTGCCGCGCGCCACAAGCGCGCCGCCCTCCCCCGCCGCAGCCTGAGCGACGCGGCCTCGCGCGGCGCCCTCGCCGCGGCGGCGTGAGCTGCAGCTCCGCGCCTGGCTGCGCGAGCGTTCCCGGCGCCGCATCGGTGGCGACTGCGCCCGCAGGCGCGGCGGCCCACGGGGCGTCCCGCCGGTCCGCGGACTTGGGAGCGCCCCGGGGTGACCGGGCGGCGGCTCGCCGCCGGTCGGTGCGGCCGCAGCCTCAGCCGTGGCGGTGCCGGTGGCCGGGATGGGCCGCGTCGTGCGCCTGCTCCAGGCGCTTCTGGTCCTTCGCCAGTGCGGCGAGTGCCGCGCGATCGTCGAGGGCCTTGTAGGTGTGCTCCAGCCGCGCGCAGAGGTCGAGCGCGAGGTGGTAGTCCTTCTCCGTCTCCGCCTCGGCGAGCAGCGCCTTCGCGGCGGCCGCCCCCTCGGGGTACGCCTCGAGGTGCAGCAGGCCGTCGGTGGCGAGCAGGCGGCTGTCGCGGCTGCGCCCGGCGTCCGCCGAGAGCGCCACGAGCGAGGCGATGGCCGGGTCGCGCTCCCCGCGCGCCGCGCGCACCACGGCGCTCGCGATGCCCTTGCGCGCCGGGAGGAGGAACTCCTCCAGCTCGGCGAAGGCCTCCGCGTCCGCCACGTGCCCCTCCTCGGCGAGCGCCTCGGCCAGCTCGTCGAACAGCTCCACGGCCTCCTCGTCGAAGGCGCCCAGCGAGTCCTCGAGGAAGCTCTCGTCCGGGGAGCCGTCCGGCGCGAGCGGCATGCGCGCGCGCGCCTTGCCGAAGGCCTCGAAGGCGGCGGCGACGGGCGCTCCGGCCTCGCCGTTGATGCGCATCGCGAGCGCGTTCATCAGCGCGGCGAGCGCCTCGGCGAAGTCCTCGGGCGACAGCTGGTCCGGCACCCAGCGGCGCCACAGCTCGGCGGCGGCGTGCGCCGGGAAGGAGGCGAAGGGCCCCGTGCCCTTCCAGCCCTCCTCCCACTCCTCGGCGATGCCCGAGGGGTAGGACGACTGGGCGCGCTGCCGGAAGCCCGCCTCGTCCACCGCGACGCCGTAGTGGGCGAGCGTGCCCACGATGGCCTCGGTCGCGTAGCCCCCCAGCCCCTGCTTCTGCCACGTCTTCTCCACCCGCTGCGTCGTCACGCGCTCGCCTCCTGGCACCGGCCCCCGCTGCGCCAGGGGCTCCGGGCGCGCCTTCTAGCAGCCCTCCAGGGGCGCGGGGGACCTTCGGCGGGGGGAAGCGGCCCGGCCGCCCGCTCAGGCGGCGGGAGCGGCGCCAGGGGCAGCGCTGGCGGCGCCCGGGGGCGCCACGTTCGGCACGGTGGGCCAGACGGTGGCCTTGCGCCGCCCGTCCTCCACCCGGCGGGCGAGGTACGGCGTGCAGCCGCGCTCCTGGAAGGCGCGCTTGTAGGCGGCAAAGGAGCCGCCGGCGCGCCACGCATCCATCGCGGCGAGCCCCGCCTCGGGGCCGCACTGCGCGAGCATGTACTCCACCCAGGCCCAGCGGGCCGAGGTGGGCCGCACCTCGGCGCGCCCGCGCAGGCCGCGCCGCAGCCGATCGAGCCGGTTCTCCACCTCGCGGATGCCCGCGAAGGGCGCGCCGTCCAGCGGCGTGTTGCGCTTGGCCACGAAGGGCGCCACCCCGAGCGAGAGGGGCAGGATGCGGCTGAGCTCGGTGGTGAAGCGGATGAGCTCGTCGATGTCCGCGTCCTCCTCCAGCGGCAGGCCCACCATGTTGTACACCTTCAGCTGCTTCATCCCGGCGGTGCGCGCGAAGGTGGCCGCGCGCACGATCTGCTCCTCGGAGTGCTTTCGGTCGATGAAGTCGCGCATGCGCTGGCTCGCGCCGTCCGAGGCCACGGTGAGGCTCTGCGCCCCGCCCGCGTGCAGGGTGCTCACGAGCTCCTGGGTGAGCCGGTCGGCGCGCAGCGAGGAGACCCCCACCTCACGGCCGGAGTCCACGAGCGTGCGCAGCAGGGGCACGATGCGCGGGTGGTCCGTCACCGCGGCGCCCACCAGCCCCACGCGCCGGGCGGCCTCGGGCACGAGCGAGAGCACCCGCTCCGGGGGCACCGTGCGCATGCCGCCGTTGGTGGTGCGGCGCATCACGCAGTAGTGGCAGCCGCGCGAGCAACCGCGCTCCGGCTCGATGAGGAACATCGAGCGCAGCTCGGTGTGCGGCGTGATGATCTGCGAGCGCGCCGGGAGGTTCGCGTCCGTGGCCTTGGCCACGTGGTAGCGCACCCCGCCGCGCCCCGGCACGAGGAAGCCCGGCGTGCGCGCGAGCTGCGAGAGCAGCTGCTCGCGGGGCGGGTGCGCGCGCGCCGCCTCCAGGAGCGTGTGCACGAGCTCGTCGGCCTCGCCCTGCACGAGCACGTCCACGAAGGGCTCGAGCGGGTCGGGGTTGGAGAAGGTGAGCGGCCCGCCCGCGACGATGAGCGGATGGCCCTCCCCGCGCGCCTCGCGCAGCACGGGGATGCCCGAGAGCTCCAGCATCTCGAAGAGGCCGCTGAGCTCCAGCTCGTAGGCCACCGAGAACGCGAGCATGTCGAAGCCGGAGACCGGCGCCTGGGACTCGTAGGTGAACAGCGCCGTGCGCGTGCGCCGGTAGGCCTCCACGTCGTCCGGGAGGAAGGCGCGCTCCGCCGTCGCCCCCGGATGCGCGTGCACCTCGCGGTAGATGGTCTGGTAGCCGAGCGAGCTCATGCCGACGTGGTAGGGGCTCGGGTAGCAGAGGGCCACCCGGTAGGGGGCCTCCTTGCGCAGGGTCCCCTGCTCGTCCGCCAGGCGGGTGCGGACTGCGTCGACGAGTGCGTAGCGGCCTTCCAAATGCGCTCCTGGCCCCCGGCTGCCGGGGCCCTGCTGTGGGTTGCTGGACTGCATAAACACCTCGGCCCCGGAGGGCCACTCCCGCGAGGGAGGGGCATCCGGGGCCGAGGCGCTACCGACAGGCTGCGACGCTTACTGGTCGCCGCCGGTCTTCACGAAGTCATCACCCTTGATCACGCAGGTGAGCAGCGTGGGGGAGCAGGTGACGCCACCCGCCTTGACCACGTCCGGGTTGATACCCGTGTCGGTCGCCTGGCAGACGGTGTCGTCCGGCTGCAGGTGGCCCTGGGCATCCTTGACCGGCTTGCCCTTCGCATCCACCAGGGTGCAGTCCACCGCCGGCCAGATGCCGAGCATCTTGTAGCTCACGCTGCAGGCGCCGTTCGCGATGGTCACGTCGCCCTTGAGCTGCGTGCCCTGGTTCGCGGCGCTGACGTAGGTCTGCACGTTGCTGAACGTGTAGGTCGTCGTGCCAGTCGTCGCGTCCGTCTGGGACACCGTCGTGAGCTGCGGGACGGAGCAGGTGTTGTTGGCGTCCGCCGCGTCGGTGGCGAAGGCGCCGACCGCGAACTTGTTGCCCGTGCTGGTCACGTTGCCATCGGCGTCGAAGGTCAGGGCGTTGCCCGGACCAATCGCGATGGAGGGACGCTCGCCAGTGGGCGGAGCGTACGTGGACAGCTGCATCAGCTCGCCAGGGCTGACGTCGCAGCCGGCAGCCGGGGTACCCACCGGGGTGTACTTCACCGCGAAGGGAATGTTCGCACTCGCCGCACGGCAGGTCACCGCCGCCTGCTCAGTGTCACAACCACC
The DNA here is from genome assembly GCF_009659535.1 of Aggregicoccus sp. 17bor-14. NCBI lineage: Bacteria > Pseudomonadati > Myxococcota > Myxococcia > Myxococcales > Myxococcaceae > Aggregicoccus > Aggregicoccus sp. 17bor-14. Next base: position 144,474 of record NZ_VJZZ01000007.1, on the reverse strand, counting down.
GAGCAGGGAGAGGGCGCCCACCGCGAGGAGGGACTTCATAAGACGGGTCTTCATCTGTGGTCTTTCCTCGATGTCCTGTGAAGTTCCAACCAAGACTTAGAAGGTCACCTTCGCCCCGAAGCGGACGGAGCGAGGCGCCTGGTAGGCCGTGGCGTTGCGGAAGTTCGGGTTCAGCTCGTTGTCGGTGTAGCCCTGGTCGAGGAAGCACTGGTGAACCGCGTCCTCGGTCTGCGGGTTGCCCGTGCAGGGCGTGACGGGGAGCGCCGTGTAGGCCTGGTCAACCGACGTCGCCGTCTGGAAGTTGAACAGGTTGAACACGTCCACGCCGACGGTGATGAGGTTGTTCTCGCTCAGCTTGTAGTTGAGGCCGAGGCGACCATCGATGTCGTTGCGCCACGGGGTGCGACCCGCGATGCCGCGCTCAGCGAGGAAGGCCTCCTGGGCGCCGTAGACCGGGTGCGCGCCCAGGTAGCTGATGGGCGTGCCCGTGCGGCCACGGTAGGTGGCGCCGAGGTTGAAGCTGAACGCGTCGGTGAGGACGAACTCCTTCGCCGCGAACACCTTGATGCTGTGCGTACGGTCACCGGGCAGACGGCCGGTGCGGTTCGCGAGCAGCGAGATGAGGTCGAAGTCGGAGTTGATGTTCGGGTCCAGCTGGCCCGTCTCGGGACGGAACAGACCGGCGTAGTTACCCTCGAGCTTGCTCCAGGTGTAGCTGACCTGGGCGAGCCACAGGTCGGCGAAGGTCTTGTCGAAGAAGACCGTCACCGCGTCGTAGTCGCGCGTCGCCTTGGGGAAGTCCGAGGCCACGCCCGTACCCGGGTTGCCGATGAAGTAGGTGTTCGCCTCATCGCGGCTCATGTCCTCGATGACCTGGTTCATGTAGCGGCGGGTGTAGCTCGCACCGAAACGGCCGTTGCTGATCACCTCGTACTCGGCGCCGACCACGAACTCGTCCGAGCTCTGGGGCTTCAGGTCGGGGTCCACAGGGCTGCGGACACCGCCGGTGGGCGAGAGGAACTGGTTCGGGTCGCTGTCGTCGCTGATCGGGCGGAGGCTGCCCGGACCGATGTCGAGGCAGCTGCCGGTCGCGGCGGAGATGTCCACCACGCCGTTCGCGGCGGTCATGTTGCAGCCAGCGCCGCCCACGCGGTTGTGGCGCATGTACGCCTGGCGCTCACCGGGGAACTGACGGTCGGCCAGGTCGAGGGGAACCTGCTCGTAGAAGCGCGCGTAGTTCGCGTAGATCTTGGAGCGGCCCTGCTGGGTGAAGTCGTACAGGACGCCGACGCGCGGGCTCCACTGGTTGCCCAGGTTGAGCGCGAGGATGTCGTCATCGCCGTACATCTTCTGCTGGTCGTAGCGAACGCCGGCGTTGATGGTGAAGAGGTCGAGCACGCTCCAGCTGTCCTGCAGGAAGCCACCGATGGTGGTGCTGGTGGTGGTCGCCGGCACGGACGCCTGACGGGTGAACTGGTTCGGACCAGTCAGGTAGCCGTAGTTGCGGATCTCCTCGAAGTAGGCGCCAGGCGCCGCGCCCGAGCGGATCTGCTCGCGCAGCCAGGTGGTACCGGAGTACGCCTTGTTGCGGTCGTAGTTCAGGTACTCGAAGTCCACGCCGGCCTTGAACACGTGACGGCCCGCGAGGGTGGCGAGGTAGGTGCCCACGCCCTTCGCCTGGTAGCGGTCGAGCTTGTCCTCGGTGATGAAGCCGGGGCCGCCCACCGCGTACGAGGTCACGGGGCAGAGGTTGCTGCCGCCGGGGCCGGTGCAGGCCGCGACCACGTCCGCGTTGTTGGCGTACTCGAAGTCGGTGACGCGGTACGCGCCAGCGCCCGAGCCGCGGAACTGCACGAGCGGCGTGGCGGACAGACCCTGGCCGTCACCCACGGAGGTGCCGTCCACCGGGAGGATGTCCGCATCCTGGTGGTGCCAGCCGGCCGTCACGTCCAGGAGGAACTTCTTGTCCATGAACGAGGACGCGGTCTTGAGGGCCACGTCGAGGCTGTTCGCCTTGTTGATCGTGGACAGCGCGCCGAACACGCCGTTCACGCCCACGGTCGCCGTGCCGTCCTGGTTGTCGAACGGGAAGCTGCTGCTGCCGCCCGACTTCGAGGGCGAGCCGTACACGGACAGGCTGATGTTGTGATCCTGGTTGATCAGGTAGGTCAGCTTGCCGATGTACTGCAGGGTCTTCTGGTCCGCGAAGCGGTTGATGGTGGTGCCCGGGACGCGCTCAGAGGCGAAGAGGCTGCGCGCCGTGAGGGTGCCGGAGGAGCCCGGGATGCGGAGCAGGCCGTTGAAGCAGTTGTTCGTGCCGTTCGCGTCCGTGCAGGGGATGCGGTGGTTGACGTTGCGCTCCTCGTTGAACCGCGTGAACGAGGGGGCCACGCCCGCGTAGAACCACAGCTTGTCCTTGAGGATGGGACCGCCGAGCTCCGCACCGAAGTCACCCAGGTTGTGCAGGGTGGAGGTGTTGGAGAAGGCGCTCGCCTGGGAGACGACCGGGGTCGCCGTGCCCTCGAGGCTGCCGGGGGTGAAGTTCGCGAACACCGAGCCGTGGAACTCGTTGGAGCCCGACTTGGTCACCGCGTTGAGCACGCCACCGGTGGAGCGGCCGTACTCGGGCATGTAGCCGCCCGTGATCACGTTCACGTCCTGGATGAACTCCACGGACAGCGGGGTGCCGAGCACGCCGAAGCCGGGGTCATTGACGGACAGACCGTCGATGACGAAGGAGTTCTCGGGGGACGTGGTGCCGCTGATGGACACGCCGTACTGGTCGGCGTTCGCGCCCGGGGCGATGTCCGCCAGGGACTCGAACGAGCGCGCCGCGCCGCCCTTGCCCGTGGGGCGCACCACCGCGATGTTGCGCACGAAGTCCGCGCCCACGTTGACGCCCGTGGAGGTGGAGCCCACGTCGATGGTCGGCGCGGTACCCTGCACCACCACCGTCTCCTGCAGGCCCGTCGGCAGCAGCTCCACGTTCACGCGGATGGTGCGGTCGACGCGCAGCTGGATGCCGGAGCGGCTGTACGGCTGGAAGGACTCCTTCTCGAACCGCAGGCTGTAGTTACCAGTCGGCAGCTGGGGAATACGGTACTGGCCCTGCGCGTCAGTCACAACGACCTGCTCACCCTGAAGGTTGGGCGAGGTCGCAGTCACCACCACGTCGGCCGCGGGCTGCTTGGTTGAAGCGTCGCTCACCGTACCGGTGATGACGCCGCTCTGGGCATGAGCCGCGGTGCCGAACAGCAGGCCCGCGACCAGGAACGCTCCGGTTGCCCGGAGTACACGAGTCAATTGCATACCGAAAACCCCTCCAAGGTGAACGGCTACAGCGTGCTACCGGGACAGCGACTGCTGACTAGCTGAAGTGGCGGTCTCCTGATCCTGAAGACGCCACTACACAGGGCGCGCAAAATAGCGGACAGGGCATCCTTGTCAATAGACCGTTGCTTTTTGGTGACCCTTGGGGCATTGGCGCGTGCCGCGGATCAGGCGAGCGATCAGTATGCTTGAACCCGACCCTCGTTTCTGTATGGTAGCGCGCCTTTTTTGAACCTGGATGGGCGTGGTCGGTCTCTGTGGTCCCAAGGAGTGACGCCTCATGTTCGACTCTGTCCTCGGCCGCGGTGTTGGACCGAAGTCTCGGTTCGGCACCGGAGCAGTTCTATCGGTCCTGCTCCACGTGGGCCTCGTGGCCCTCGCGCTCTGGCTCTCCACCCGCACTCCGGAAGCGGAAGAGGGCGACGTGGAGGTGACCTTCAAGCAGGCAATGGCTCCTCCGCCGCCTCCGCCTCCGCCGCCCCCGCCGGCGTCCCACTCCTCCACTACCAAGAAGAAGCCGACGAAGAAGCCGGACACCATCGTCAAGCCGAAGGAGATCCCCACCGAGAAGCCGCCCGAGACCGAGCCCCAGGAGGAGGAGTCCTCCCAGGAGGAGGAGGTCGAGGGGGGCGTGGAGGGCGGTGTCGAGGGCGGCGTGGTCGGCGGCGTCGTCGGTGGCGTGGTGGGTGGTGTGCTCGGCGGCCAGCTGGGCGGAACCGGCACGGACGTGCTGCCCTTCGGCCAGGGCATGACCCGCCCGACGAAGATCTCGGGACGCAACATCCAGTACACCCAGGAGGCCCTGGTTGCCCGCGTCGAGGGCGTGATGATCGTGAAGTGCATCATCACCGTCGAGGGCAAGCTGGAGAAGTGCCGCATCATCAAGCCGCTGCCCCACATGGAGGCGGCCGTGCTCGACTCGCTCTACAGCACCCGCTACACGCCGGTCCTCTACCAGGGCAAGCCCACGGCGGTGGACTACACGTTCACCATCCAGCTGAAGCTGCCCCGCTAACGCCGTCTCCCGGGGCCCCGGTGACGGGGCCCCGCTCTCCCCTGCCCGTCGTCTTCCGTCTTCAGCAGCCGCCCCAGAAGCTCTCACCCGCGCTCGAGGAGGAGCGCTCTCCCAACCATGCAATTCACTCTCTCTGATCTGTGGGCCCACATGGGCCTCTTCGCGCGGATGGTCGTCTGTGTCATGGCGGTCATGTCGCTGTCGTCCCTCATCGTGATGGCCGAGCGCATGGTGGTCTTCCGCAAGACCCGCCGGGACAGCCGCACCTTCGCCGCCAAGATGGGCGCCATCCTCTCCAAGGGCGACCTGAACACGGCCGCCAACACCAACCTGGGCAAGGACGTGGGCCACCTGGGCCGCGTGATCAACGCCGGCCTCACCGCCTACAAGGGCACCCGCGGCGAGGCGCAGGTGGAGAGCGTGGCGCGCGCGCTCGAGCGCCAGGCGCAGCGCGAGGTGCAGAGCCTCAAGCGCGGCCTCGGCCTGCTCGCCACCGTGGGCTCCACGGCGCCGTTCGTGGGTCTGCTCGGCACCACGATGGGCATCGTGAACGCGTTCCAGCTCATGGCGGCCGCGGGCTCGGGCGGTCTGGGCACCATCTCGGCCGGTATCGCCGAGGCGCTCGTGACCACCGCGTTCGGTCTGCTCGTGGCGATCCCCGCCGTGATGGCGTACAACTTCCTCCAGGGCTGGGTGGACGCGCGCGCGGTGGACATCAGCGAGTCCTCCAACGAGTTCCTGGACGTGGTGGCCCGCCAGGCCGGCGCTTCTCACTAATCTCCGGCTCGGTCCCACCCCCCAAGGCCCGTTTCCGCCGCGCGTAGAGGGGCCCTCGAGCAGCACGCGAGGGCCCCTGCGGTCGGGCGGGCCTTTTTCAGGAAGCAGGTGCAACAATGGCAATGTCAGCAGGCGGTAAGGGGGGCGTCAAAAGCGAGATCAACGTCACGCCGCTGGTGGACGTGGTGCTCGTGCTCCTCATCATCTTCATGGTCGTGACGCCGATGCTCCAGCGCGGCAAGTCCGTGGAGCTGCCGAAGGCGGAGAAGGAGAAGGGCGAGGAGAAGCACAAGGATGCCGACCCCGTCGTGCTCTCCATCACCGCGCAGAAGGAGATCTACGTGGAGGACGACCTGATGCCGGACGCGAGCCGGCTGCAGGAGGCCCTGCGCGTGAAGATCGCCACCGATCCGACCGAGCAGCTGCTCCTGAAGGGTGACTCCACCCTGCAGGTGGGCGACGTGCGCAAGGTGATGGAGAGCGCGCGCAAGGCCCAGTTCAAGAGCATCAAGCTCGCCGTGCAGGAGAAGAAATAACCATGCACAAGCGCAGAAGCATGGCGGCCATCCAGGGCCGGCCCAACTCGGACATCAACGTCACGCCGCTCGTGGACGTGGTGCTCGTGCTCCTCATCATCTTCATGGTGGTGACGCCGCTGCTCGAGAAGGACATCGACGTGCGCGTGCCCGAGACCGAGGACGTGCAGGACCAGTCCGAGGTGCCGCAGGGCCAGCTGGTGGTCGAGATCGACGCGCAGGGCAACTACAAGCTCAACGCGGAGACCATCCCGGCGGACCAGTACCTCGAGCGGATGCGCCGCGTGCTCGCGGCGAAGACGAAGCTTGAGGACAAGGTCGTCTTCTTCCTCGCCGACGACAAGGCCAACTACGGCAAGCTCATCGCGGCGCTGGACATGACGCGCCAGGCGGACCCCAAGGTCACGCTGGGCATGGCCACCGAGGAGCCGACCGCTCCCGCGCCGGGCGCCGACCCGAACGCGCCGCCGCCGCCGGCCCCGCCCACTCCGGGCAGCCCGTAGGCAGCAGCCCGCAGTCCGTTTCACCCCAGGAGCTCGCTCGGCTAGATTGCACCCATGGCCGACGAGCTCCTGGTGTTTGAGCAGACCCTCGAGGCCCTCTTCCTGCGGGGGCTCCAGGGGCGCATGGACGCCCGCTGCAAGGCGCGCCTGCGCCAGGCCGGCCTGGACCTGGACCAGAAGCTGCGGCCGGCCTACCCCATCAACGCCTGGATGGCCTTCCTGCGCATCGCCGCGGAGGAGCTCTTCCCCGAGCTCAGCGTGGACGAGGGCTGCCGGCAGCTGGGCCGGGCCCACATCGCGGGCTACCGCGACACCATGCTGGGGCGCGCGGTGCTCTCGCTCCTGCGCGTGCTGGGGCCCCGCCGCGCACTCGCGCGCGCCACGCAGAACTTCCGCTCGGGCAACAACTACACCGAGAGCCGGCTCGTGGAGCGCGGCCCCCGCTCCTTCGAGCTGTGGATGAACGAGGTGGGCGCCTACCCGGGCTTCACCGCCGGCATCATCGAGGCGGGCCTGGAGGTCGCCGGGGCGAGCCAGGTCCACATCGAGGCCACCGAGCACGACGGGCACGCCTGCACCTACCGCATCAGCTGGAGCGAGGCCTCGGCGTCTCCGGGGCTGCGCGGCAGCGGCGCCTCCCGGTCCTCGCGGAGGTCCGGGGCGGTCAGCACGCGCTAGCAGGCGCAGCCACGGCCCTCCCCGTTCTCGCGGCCTGAGAGCCCCGCTGGCGCACGCACGCCGCTCCGGCCTCCTGGACCCCTCCCCCACCCCTCCGGACGCCATGGCGGAGCGCCTGGGAGGCCGGGCCCCGGGTACGGCGCTTGCTCTGTCCCGGTCCCCGACGCAAGGCGGCGGCGGGAGCGGGAGGGGGACGGATGCTGGCGAGGGTGCGCAGCGGAGCGTTGGTCGGCATCGACGCGGTTGTGGTGGACTGCGAGGTCGACATGGCGCTGGGCCTGCCCTACTTCAACGTGGTGGGGCTTCCGGATGGCGCCGCCCGCGAGTCCAAGGTCCGGGTGGTCTCGGCCCTGAAGAACTCGGGCTACGACCTGCCGCAGAAGCGCATCACGGTGAACCTCGCCCCGGCGGACATCCGCAAGGAGGGCGCCGCGTTCGAGCTGCCCATCGCGCTCGGGGTCCTCGCGGCCGCGCGCCTCCTGGACGAGGAGCCGCTCGCGACCCTCCTCTTCGGGGGGGAGCTCTCGCTGGACGGCGCGGTGAAGCCCATCCGGGGCGTGCTGCCGCTCGCGGTCGCCGCGCGCGACGGCGGATACCACGGCGTGATGGTTCCCGCGGCGAACGCCGCCGAGGCGGCGCTCGTGGAGGGGCTGCACGTCTACCCGGTGCGCCACCTGCGCGAGGCGGTGGAGCACCTGGCGGGCACGGCGCCCCTCCCGCGCTTCGTGCGGGGCGCCCCCGAGGCCCGCGCGAGCCCCCCGCCGACCCAGCCCGACATGTCCGAGGTGCGTGGCCAGCCGGACGTGAAGCTCGCGCTGGAGCTCGCGGCCGCCGGGGGCCACAACGTGCTGATGAGCGGCCCTCCGGGCTCGGGCAAGACCATGCTCGCGCGGCGCCTGCCCGGCATCCTCCCCGCCATGACCTTCGGCGAGGCGCTGGAGGTGACGAAGATCTACTCGGTGCTCGGCCTGCTGGCCGAGGACCAGGGGCTGCTTCGCGAGCGCCCCTTCCGCTCGCCGCACCACACCATCTCGGATGCGGGCCTCGTGGGCGGCGGGCCCACGACCCGGCCCGGCGAGCTCTCGCTCGCCCACCACGGCGTGCTCTTCCTCGACGAGCTGCCCGAGTTCCGCAAGAACGTGCTCGAGGTGCTGCGCCAGCCGCTCGAAGAGGGCGTCATCCACCTCGCCCGCGCGAGCCAGCACCTCACCTACCCCTGCCGGGTGATGCTCGTGGCCGCGATGAACCCCTGCCCCTGCGGCTTCCACGGTGTGCCGGAGCGCGTGTGCCGCTGCAAGGAGTCGAAGGTCGACGAGTACAAGGCACGCGTGAGCGGCCCGCTGCTCGACCGCGTGGACATGACCCTGCAGACGCGGCCGGTGGGTGTGTCCGACCTCTACCGGCTGAGCGCCTACGACCTGCCCTCGAGCCACTACCGCGCGCGCGTGGAGGAGGCGCGCGAGCGCCAGCGGGTGCGCTTCCGCGACGAGCCCGGCGTGCACTGCAATGCCCAGATGACGCCCCGCCTGCTGCGCACGCACTGCCGGATGAGCGCAAAGGCGGAGCGCCAGCTCGCCCACAACGTGAAGAGCCTCGGCCTCTCCGCGCGCGCCCACGACCGCATCCTCAAGATTGCGCGCTCGCGCGCCGACCTCGAAGGGCACGAGCGCATCGAGGAAAAGGACATGCACCTCGCGCTCAGCTGCCGGGTGCTCGACCGCAGGCCCGGGGACCGGGACAAGCCGAAGAGCGCGAGCGCCGAGGCGCAGGCCCACAACTGGGACGAGACGGTGGGCGCGAGCGGCCATTAGGAGGCGCGCTGCGTCACGGCGGGCCCTTCCTGCCTGGTCGTCATGCAGGCGTGAGGCGCGGCAGGTGTGGGCGTGGCGCGGTGTTCCGATGACAGGCCACCCCTGCTTCGGCCACACTGCCGCGCTCCATTTTCTGGCCCCCGGGCCCGAGCCCCTCCGAGCCCCATGACGCTCCTCCTCGCCCCGCTCCACCTGCTGCAGCTCGTCTTCCTCGCCCTGTGGAGCGTGTTCTGGATCACCCTCTCCGGGGTGGCCGGCCTGCTCACGCTCAACAAGGACGTGCCCCTGGCGATGGCGCGGCGCTGCTGGGCCTCGATGCACTGGCGCATCACCGGCTCGAGCCTGAGCGTGGAGCCGCTGCCGGACGTGGACTGGAGCAAGCCCCACATCTTCGTGATGAACCATCAGTCGATGATGGATATCCCCTGCGCCTTCGCGGCCATCCCCGCCAACATCCGCTTCGTCGCGAAGCACACGCTCAAGTACGTGCCCTTCCTCGGCTGGTACATGGCGCTCACGGGAATGATCTTCGTGAACCGCTCGGACCGCCGCAAGGCGATGGCGAGCCTCACGCTCGCCGGCGAGCGCATCCGCGCGGGCGCCAACATCCTCGCCTTCCCGGAGGGCACGCGCTCGAAGGACGGCCGCATCCTGCCCTTCAAGAAGGGGCCCTTCCTGCTCGCGCTCGAAGCGAAGGTGCCCATCATCCCCGTGGCGATCGACGGCACCGGCCAGGTGCTGCCCGCGGGCAGCTTCCGGCTGCGCCGCAGCGCCATCCGCATGAAGCTGGGCCGTCCCATCGAGACGGCCCACCGCGCGCGCTCCGAGCGCGATGCGCTGCTGGTGGAGGTGCGCGACGCGCTCATCCAGCTGCAGAAGGACATCGGCGGCGCGGGCGGGGTGCCCGAGGCGATCGCCGACGCGGGCACCGAGGGGCGCCCCGCGCGGTCCCTGCAGCGCGCGGGCTGAGCGCAGCCCGGTCCTCCCACCCCTCGGCGCTCCGGACGCGGGCCTCCCGCTGCGCGCGGCGCTGCGCCCCTGGAGAGGGTGCCTCGCGTTCCCGCGCCTCTCGGCCATCGAGAGACACGGCTGTCGCTCCCGCGTGCCGGACGCTGCGCGTCCTCTCGGACGCCTGCGCCGCTCCGGCTCGCTCTCGCGCGTGCGCGGCACGTGCGTTGCTCAGTCTCCTCTCCGGACGCGCGCGGGCCACTTCCGGCCTGCCAGCGCGAGCCCCGGTGCGTGGGCGAGGGAGGGAGGCTGCGATGAGCAAGCTGACGGAGAAGCTGAAGGCGGTGGCGGCGGCGGTGGCGGCGATCGAGAAGCAGTTCGGCAAGGGTGCGGTGATGCCCCTGGGCGGCGAGGCGCGCGAGCAGCGCATCGCGGTCATCCCCTCCGGCTCGGTGGGCATCGACCGCGCGCTGGGCGTGGGGGGCTATCCGCGCGGGCGGGTGGTGGAGATCTTCGGCAACGAGTCGAGCGGGAAGACCACCCTCACCCTGCACGCGATCGCGCAGGTGCAGTCGCAGGGCGGGGTGGCGGCGTTCATCGACGCGGAGCACGCCCTGGACGTGAACTACGCGCGCAAGCTCGGGGTGCGCGTGGAGGAGCTGCTCATCTCCCAGCCCGACACGGGCGAGCAGGCGCTCGAGATCACCGAGCAGCTGGTGCGCTCGGGGGCGGTGGACCTCATCGTGGTGGACTCGGTGGCCGCGCTGGTCCCGCGCGCCGAGATCGAGGGCGAGATGGGGGACGCGCACATGGGCGTGCAGGCGCGCCTCATGAGCCAGGCGCTGCGCAAGCTCACCGGCGCGGTGAGCCGCTCGGGCACCTGCATCATCTTCATCAACCAGATCCGCATGAAGATCGGCGTGATGTTCGGCAACCCGGAGACCACCACGGGCGGCAATGCGCTCAAGTTCTACTCCTCGGTGCGCATGGAGATCCGCCGCACGGGCAACCTCAAGGAGGGCGAGAGCGTCATCGGCACGCGCACGCGGGTGAAGGTGGTGAAGAACAAGGTCGCCCCACCCTTCCACGAGGCCGAGTTCGACCTGCTCTACGGCACCGGCATCCACCGCGCGGGCGAGGTGCTGGACCTGGCCGTGCAGGCCGGCCGGGTGGACAAGTCCGGCAGCCACTTCAGCCTCAAGGGCGAGCGCATCGGGCAGGGCCGCGAGCGCGCGAGCGAGTGGCTGCGGGAGCACCCCGAGGCGCTCGAGGCGCTCGCCGCGGAGCTGCTGGGCGCTGCGCCGCAGGCAGCGGCCCCCACCCCGGCGGCGCTTGAGGAGGCGGCCTGAGGCGGGGCCGCTAGCGCAGGGCGTCCGGGGGGACCGGCAGCCAGGCCTCCCCCGCCCGCAGCCCCAGCGCGCCGTCCGGCCCCTCCTCGAGGAGGAGGCCGAGCTGGTACTGCGCATCGCGCGAGAAGCGGGCCCGCGCCTGGCCGCCCTTCACCCGGCAGGTGAGCACGCCGTCCGCGCCGGGGGCGAGCGACTCCGGCGCGAGCGCCTCGGCGGTGCGGTCGCTCAGGCGCACCGAGACCCGCCCGTCGCCGGTGACGTCCACGGCGCGCACCTCGAAGGCCGCGTCCTCCACCTGCACCACGCACCAGTCCTGCCCGATGCGCAGCACGTAGCGGCCCGTCTCGTCGAGGCCGAGCGAGGTGTTGAAGAGCTCGACGATGCGCGGGTGCTCGATGGGCTCGTCGTCGTGCCACCAGCGCAGGGCGCGATCCAGCCGGATGCCGCTGTCCTCGCGCGTGTGCCAGCGCTTGCCTGGAGAAGGGGTGTCCACGCCCCTTTAGTGCGCAGCAAGGGCGGCCCCGTCAAGCGCGGCCCGCCCCGGGCGCTACCAGTTGCGCATCAGCTCGGTGTACCCCCGGAAGGCCACCGCCCCCCAGAAGTTCACCACCACCCCCAGCAGGAGCAGCGCGAGCACGCCCGGCTTGCGCAGGCTCCAGCCGCCCGCGGCGAGGAGCAGCAGGAGGTAGGGCGTGTAGTCGAGGCTGAAGCGGAAGCCGAACTGCATGTAGCCCGTGTTCTGGTACAGCAGCCCCGGCAGCGCGCACGCGGCCACGCTGAGCCACAGCGGCAGCTGCAGGCGCGCGCGCTCGCGCGGCACCACGAGCAGGACGAGCAGCGGCAGCGTGAGCAGGAGGCTCAGGCCCCGCGGGTCGTAGCCCAGGCGCAGCGGCTGCAGCGAGAGGCGCGGCAGCAGCAGGAAGGCCGCCTCCAGGTTGCGCGGCAGGTAGTGCAGGTCGAAGAGGCCGAAGCGGTCGATGTCCGCGTTGACGCGGTTGTTGTAGAGGAATGCGTGGCCGAACTCGCCCACCCGCCCGAAGCGGTAGGCGTTGTAGGCCGCCGCGAGGAGCGCGAGCGGCGCCGCACCGGCCGCGAAGAGCCCGAGCGGGCGCAGCGCCGCGCGCAGCCGCTCCCCCAGCCGCCCCAGCTGCGCGCGCCGGGCCGGCCCCGGCAGCAGTGCCTCGAGCACGAAGAAGAGGCCGGTGAAGACGAGCGGCGTGCGCGTGAGCGTGGCCATGGAGAAGAGCAGCCCGGCGAGCAGCGGGCGGCGCGCGCCCACCGCGCAGCGCAGGTAGAGGCAGGTGAGCGCCACCCCCATCACCTCGGCGCTGAACCACACCTCGCCGCGCAGCGCGCAATAGAAGAAGAGCGTGCCGAAGCCCAGCACGAGCGCGAGCGCGGCGCTCTCCCCGGGCGAGCGCCGCAGCTCTCCCTGGCGCGCGAGCGCGCGCAGGAGCCCGCAGAAGAGCGCGAGCGCCAGCGCCCCCACGAAGACGCCGAAGGAGGTGTCGTTGAACTGGTAGCCGTGCAGCGCCACGAAGGGCAGCATCACCACGGCGGGGAAGGACGGGAAGCTCACGTACCAGCGGTCCGTGGCGCGCACCGGCCCCTCGCAGCGCACCTTGTGCCCCTGCACCTCGCGCACGCAGGCCCAGTCCTCGAGGTTCGGCAGCACGGCGGGGTCCACGTCCAGCCGGCCCTCGAGCCAGGCCTGCGCCTGGTACACGAAGTGCGGCGCCGCGCTCTGGCGCAGGAAGCGCTGGGCGCTGAAGCAGGCGAGCGCCACGTACGCGAACGCGAAGACGAGCAGCTCGATGCGGTGGGCGTGCACCCAGCGGCGCAGCGGCGGGGCGCGGGTCGGAGCGGCCGGGGCGGCCGGAGCGGGTGAGTTCATGGCGTGGAGGACAGCAGGTGCTGGCGCAGCAGCTCGAGGGTGGCGCTCGCCGCGAAGAGGCGCACGCGCTCGCGGCCGCCGGCGAAGTGGCGGCGCTCGCAGCGCAGCAGCCCCGCGGGGCCCGCGAGCGCGCAGTAGACCGTGCCCACGGGGTTCTCCGGGGTGCCGCCGCCGGGCCCCGCGAAGCCGGTGACCGCGAGCCCGTAGTCCGCACCCGCCTGGGCGCGCACGCCCGAGGCCAGCGCCTCGGCCACCTCGCGGCTCACCGCGCCGTGCGCCGCGAGCAGCGAGGGCGCGACGCTCGCCCAGGTGGACTTCATCGCCTCCGCGTACACCACCGCGCCGCCGAGGAAGACGCGGCTCGCACCGGACACGTCCGTGAGCTGCGCGCTGATCAGCCCGCCCGTGCAGCTCTCGGCCACGGCGAGCGTGCGCCCTGCGTCCGCGAGCCGGCGCACGAGCGCCTGCGCGTAGTCCTCCGCGTCCGCCGCGTACACCGCGCTGCCCAGCACCGCGCGCGCGGCGGCCTCGGCCTCGGCGAGCGCCGCTTCCGCCTCCGCCTGGCTCGGCGCCTCGGCCATCAGCTTCAGGTGGTTCTCGGGCGCCTCGGTGCGAAACCCGAAGACGACCCGCGGGTGGGCCTGGGCGAGCGGCGCCACCGCGGCATCCAGGTGGCTCTCCGGCAGCCCCACCGTGCGCAGCAGGCGGAAGGCCCGGTGGGTGCGGCCCGGCTGCGCCTGCACTTGCGCGCGCAGCCGCGGCAGCACCTCGCCGTCCACCAGCGCCCGGTACTCGCGCGGCACGCCGGGCACGAAGTAGAAGCGGCAGGCGCCGAGCTGCAGGATGAACATGGGCGCGGTGCCCACGGGGTTGAGCACCACCTCGGCGCCCGCGGGCACCTGCGCGGGGCGCGCGTTGTTGGGGGTGAAGGCGGTGCCCCGGCGCGCGAAGCGCTCGCGGATGGCGGCGAGCGCGCGCGCGTCCTCCACCAGCTCGACGCCCGCCGCGCGCGCCGCGCACTCGGCCGTGAAGTCGTCCGCCGTGGGCCCCAGCCCCCCGGACACCAGCACCGCGTCCGCGCGCGCGGCCGCCTCCTGAAGCGCGCGGGTGATGTCCTCGCGCACGTCCCCGACCAGCGTCACGCGCTGCACCTTCACGCCCAGGTCGAAGAGGCGCGCCTCGAAGTAGGGGCTGTTGGTGTCGGCGATGAGGCCGGTGACGAGCTCGTCACCGGTGCACACAAGCTCCACGCGCATGGCGCGGCATCCTAGCGGCAAGCGCCGGCGGAGCCAGGGGAAGCTCGGGAGCGGGGCCCGGGAGCGTGGGCTAGAGGAAGTCCTCGTCCTCGTCGTCCGGGTCCTCGTCCTCGCCGTCGTCGGCGTCGTCCGCGAGCAGGGCCGCGGCGCCGCCGGCCGCCGCCCCGCCCGCCATGCGGCGCGAGACGAGGTGGCTGCGCAGCAGGAAGATGGACTCGATGAGCCCCAGCGCGAGGTACGTGGAGAAGTACGCGACGAGCACGTAGGCCGGGTGCAGCTGCGTGGCGATCACCAGCCCGCCGCCCAGCACCAGCATGAACACCATGGCCGAGGTGCGGCTGAGGCGCAGGTCCTTGAAGGTGCGGTAGCGCACCGTGGACACCATCAGCAGCGAGAGCGCGCCCACGGCGACCGCGATGGGCACGCGCGCGCCGGTGCTCAGCACGTCGCCGCGCGCGGCGTGGTGCGCGATGACGAGCGAGATGAGCACGCCGGCGGCGAGCGGAATGGGCAGCCCCACGAAGAAGCGGCCGCCGCCGCCCGACGGCGCGCGCTGGGCGATCACGTTGAAGCGCGCGAGGCGCAGCGCGCCGCAGGCGAGGAAGGCGAAGGAGAGGAACAGCCCCACGAAGCCCAGGGGCGCGAGCGCCCACTTGTACACCAGCATGGCAGGCGCGGCCCCGAACGAGACCACGTCCGCCAGGCTGTCGAGCTCCATGCCGAACTGGCTCTGCGTGCGGGTGAGGCGCGCGACGCGGCCGTCGAACCCGTCGAAGAAGATGGCGAAGAAGATGGCCAGCGCCGCCTGGTAGAGGTGCACCGGCGTGGGCTCGCCCGCGCACAGCGTGAGGGCATAGAAGCCACAGAAGATGGACGTCACCGTGAACAGGTTGGGCAGGACGAACATCAGTTTGCGCAGCTTCATCTCGCTCCTGCTCTCCTGTGGACGCGGGGGAGCCGCGCCGGTACCGGGCGCAAGCCTGAACCGAGCATAACAAGCTTTTATTTGTCCGGGTTGGGAGGGGCGATGACGTGGGCGCAGGCGGAGCGGTGGGCGATGTGGGGGACCGTGGCGCTCGCCGCGCTCGCCCTGCTCAACGTGCTCTGGGTGCTCGGGGTGCGCCGCTACTACCGGCTGCGGGGGCCGGCGCCCGAGCTGCTGCGCGCCGTGTGCGCGGACGGCTGGGAGCTGGCGGTGTACGTGCGGCGCGCCGCGGTGCGCCGCTTCGAGGAACCCGTGCTGCTGTGCCACGGGCTTGCGGCCAACCGCTACACCTTCGACTTCGAGCCGCCCTACTCCGTCGCCCACGCGCTCAACGAGGCGGGCTTCGACTGCTACAGCGTGGAGTGGCGCGGCACCGGAGGCTCACGCCGGCCGCCGCGCGGCCGGCGCGCCACGGACTTCAGCGTGGACGATCACATCCTGCAGGACGGCCCGGCGCTGCTCGCCCTCGCGCTCGCGCAGAGCGGCGCCCGCGAGGCCTTCTGGCTCGGCCACTCGCTCGGGGGACTGGTGGGCTACGGCGTGGCCCAGGGGCCCGAGGGCGCGCGGCTCAAGGGGCTGCTCGCCCTGGGTGCGCCCGTGTACTTCCAGTACCGGCCCTTCCTGCAGGCGCTGGTGGGGCTGGGGGTGCGCGCCGCGTGGCCGCGCCGGCTGCGGCACGAGTGGACGAGCGTGGGGCTCGCTCCCTTCCTGGGCTACGTGCCGCTGCCGCTCTCGGACCTGGTGGTCAACCCGCGCCACATCCCGCCGCGGGTCCAGCGCCAGGTGTACGCGAACATGGTGGCCTCGGTGAGCCGCCGCGTGCTGGTGCAGTTCCACGACTGGATCCGCCACGACGCCTTCCGCTCCTTCGATCGCCGCGTGGACTGGCGCGCGGGCATCGCCGGGCTGCGCCTCCCGCTGCTGGTGATGGGAGGCAGCGCGGACCGGCTGGCGCCGCCCGAGTCCGTGCGCGCCCAGTACGCGCTGGCCGGCTCCGAGGACAAGACGCTGCACGTGTTCGGGCGCGACCGCGGCGACCGCATGGACTACGGGCACGGCGACCTCATCTTCGGCGAGGGCGCGCCGCTCGAGGTGTACCCGCTCATGTGCGGGTGGCTGCAGGCGCGCGCCACCCCGCGCGCGCAGGAAGAGGCTCAGGGCGCGTCCGTGCGCACGCAGGCGGCCCCCAGCGCGTAGTCGCGCGGCGAGATGCCGAAGCCCACGCGCGCGCGCACCCCGTCCGCGCAGTCGGCCCACAGCAGCTCGGAGGTGCCCGGGGCGCTCACCACCTCGAGCCCGGCCTCGGCCTGGCGCAGCAGCGCTACGGCGGGCGCTGCCCCCTGCTGCACCTTCACCCCGCGCAGTGCGAGCTGCGCCCTGCCCTCGGCGAGCACGCCTCCGGTCTGACAGCGCTCGAGCTCCAGGTCCCGCACCTTCACGTGGGCGCGCTGCGCGGCGAGCAGCCCGATGCCGGCGGCCACGCGCACGCGCAACGTCCGTAGCTCCGACTCCCCCCGGCGCAGGTGCACCGCGTCGCCCAGATCGGGATCGTCCGCGCGTGTGCGCACGATGGTGCCCTCGGCGGCGAAGAGGCGCCCCGAATCCAGCATCAGACCGGAGGCAGCCGAGTCCTGCAGGCCGAAGCGGCGCAGCCGCACGTCCGACTCCAGCAGCTGCACCGCGCCGAAGGTCCCCGCGCCCAGCACCTGGATGTCCTGCAGGTCGCCTCGGCTCGCCACCAGCGCGAGCCCCGCGAGGTGGGCGCCCACGGAGGAAAAGCCCCGCGCGATCACGATCCCTCCGCGTGCGCCCTGCAGCCCGTACTCGTGCCCCACCACGATGACGTCCGCGAGCTCCAGGGTGCCGCTGGACACGAAGAAGCCGGGGCCCCAGCCGCCCGCCACCGCCGCGCGGCGCAGCTCCACCCGGCCCCCGCGCTGGTGCACCGCCGTCCCAGGACCCACCACGCGCAGCGTGTCCAAGTGGACCTCGGCCTGGTCGGAGACTTCCACCCCCCGGCGCAGCGCGCCCAGGAGAACGAGCTCGCGGAGCTGCGCCTGCACCGCTCCCCCGAGCGCGAGCCCGATCGGCCTCACCCGCTCCCTGCGCGCGGCCGCATCCGCGGCTGCGCGCACCTGCAGCTGCTCGACCATCAGCCGCCCCGCCTGCACCTGCACGCCTCCGAGGCGCCCGTCCACGAGGGTCACGTCCCGGAGGGTGACCTCGCCCGCAGCGCGCACGCCCCACTCCCCGCCCTCCACCGTCAGGTGCTCGAGCGCGCCACCCGACGGCAGCTCTACGCCCCCCTCCAGCACCACCCCGGCCCCGGTGCCCCGTAGCCGCGCCCCGGCAGGCAGGGTCAGCGGCCCCGGATAGCGGCCAGCCCCCAGCGTCACCTGCACGCCAGGCCCCCGGGCGAGCGCCTCCTGCAGGCTCGCGAGCGGACGCAGCTTCGTCCCGTCTCCGCCAGGCGAAGCGTGGACGTCCACCCACAGCGGCGCGCCCTGTGAGGCGACCGGGTCCATGGAGCCTGCGCCCCGGCAGGCGAGCAGCAGGAGCCACGACAGCAGGAGGGCGCGGGAACGGAGGCGGTGGAGCACCCCGCCACCCTAGCCCGGCGCACCCCCACCGGGGCGCGGCCGATCAGCCGCGGCCGCCAAGCGATCGAAATAACACGAGTTTTTTATTTCACGCGATCGGACGCCCCGCTGACTGCTGGGCAAGCGGGTGCGAGGGATTGTTTCGAAGCGATCAGTTCTTCTCTCTAGAGCAGCTGTGACAGACGTCAATTTTCGTCTCCGGGGCCGAAAAATCGGCCTCGGGCGCGGATGGAGCATTGACGGCGATAACGGCGATTTGTTACCAACCGCGAGCTTTCGCACATTCGACGCATCCCCGGAGGGGTGAATGACCAAGGCAGAGCTCGTGGAGGCGGTGGCGGCGCAGTCGAAGCTGACGAAGAAGAACGCGTCGGAGATCCTGGACATCGTCTTCGCCAACATCGGCAAGGCGGTGAAGAAGGACTCGCGCTTCAGCTACCCGGGCTTCGGGACGTGGTCGCTGCGCAGCCGCAAGGCGCGCAAGATCCGCAACCCCCAGACCAACGAGATGATGAAGCTCAAGGCCTCGAAGACCATCGGCTTCCGGCCGGCCAAGGAGCTGAAGCAGACGCTGTAGTGCCGGCGAGCGCTCGAGCGAGCGCCGCGCGAGGACTCCGCGTCAGAGGGGGCGTCGTCCGGAAGGGCGGCGCCCTTCGCGCGTCTGGGCTCCGGCGAGCGGCAGGCCCAGCACCCGCAGCGGGTCCAGCGCGTGCCCCGCGCGCCACAGCTCGAAGTGCAGGTGCGGGCCGGTGGACAGGCCCGTGCTGCCCACGAGCCCCAGCACGACGCCGGCCTCGAGCACCATGCCGGGCTCCACGAGGATGCGCGAGAGGTGGCCGTAGCGCGAGTGCAGGCCGTCCGGGTGCAGCACCTCCACCTGCAGCCCGTAGCCGCCGCACCAGCCGGCGCTGAGCACCACCCCCTCGGCCGCGGTGGCCACCAGCGTCCCCTCGCGGGCGGCGAGGTCCAGGCCCTCGTGGGCGCGCAGGGTGCCGGTGATGGGATGCAGCCGCTGGCCGAAGAGGCTGGTCACCGCGACGGGGGCGACGGGCCACTCGAGCACGAGCGGGGGCGGAGGGGGCCTCGGCGCGGGGCGCGGCGGGGCCGGCGGCGGCACCGGGGCCTCGGGACGCGCGTACAGCTCCGCGAAGCTCAGCTTCGGCGCAGGAGCACTCGCGCAGCCCGCGAGGGCCGCACCGAGCGAGAGGAGGGAGAGCGGGAGGAGGGCACGGCGGCGCACGGCGCGCCCGAGGCTAGCACGCGCCTGCCCGGCCCCCTATCCCACCCCCTAGCCGGCCAGGACCGTGCGCACGCGGGTCACGGCCTCGTCGATGTCCGCCCGGCTCAGGTCCAGGTGGCAGACGAGGCGCACCGCGCCCGGGCGCACGCCGGCGGTGTTCGAGTGCACCCCCGCGCGGCCGAGCCGGGCCACCGCCTCGTCCGCGGGCATGGGGAAGTCCGCGACGACCATGTTGGTCTCCACCGCGCCGGCGTCCACCGTCACTCCCGGTACCTCGGCGAGGCGCGCGGCGAGGTGGCGCGCGTTGGAGTGGTCCTCGGCGAGGCGCGCCACGTGGTTCTCGAGGGCGTACAGGGCCGCCGCGGCGAGCACGCCCGCCTGGCGCATGCCACCGCCCAGCCGCTTGCGCAGCCGGCGCCCCTCCTCCACGAAGGCGCGCGAGCCGGCGAGCGCCGAGCCCACGGGGGCGCCCAGGCCCTTGGAGAAGCACACCGAGGTGCTGTCGGTGAGGCGCGCCCACTCGGCGGCGGGCTGCCCCGCAGCGACCTCGGCGTTGAAGAGGCGGGCGCCGTCCAGGTGCACCCTGAGGCGCGCGCCCCGCGCCACCTCCACCACCTGGCGGAAGAGCGCGAGGGGCCACACGCGGCCGCCGCCGCGGTTGTGGGTGTTCTCGAGCGAGAGCAGCCGGGTGCGCGGGTAGTGGATGTTCTCGGGCCGCACGGCGGCGCGCACCTGCTCGGGGGTGAGCAGGCCGCGGTCTCCGGGGAGGCCCGCCGGCTGCACGCCCCAGAGCGCCGGCACCGCCGCGCCCTCGTAGTGGATGATGTGGCTGCCGGCCTCGGTGAGGACCTCCTCGCCCTGGCGGCAGTGCAGGCCGATGGCGATCTGGTTCGCCATGGTGCCGGAGGGGACGAAGAGCGCGGCCTCGTGGCCGAGCCGCGCGGCCACGGCCTCCTCGAGCCTGCGCACGGTGGGGTCCTCGCCGTACACGTCGTCGCCCACCTCGGCCTCGGCCATGGCGCGGCGCATGGCGGCGGTGGGGCGGGTGACGGTGTCGGAGCGGAAGTCGATGGAGCGCATGGGCGGGAGACCTCGGGGAGTGAAGGCCGGTGGCCGGCAGGGAGGCCCTTCATAGGCGAGGGGCCCTGTGACATACAGCGGACTCGCGGCGGGGCTTCCGCCCGGGGAGGTCTTTCGAGCAGTGGCGCGCGAGAGCAGGGCGGCCCGGGCCGAGCGGGCGCAGCGCATCCTCACGCTGCTGGGCGAGGCGATGCCGGACGCGCGCATCGAGCTGGACCACCGCTCGCCCTACGAGCTGCTGGTGGCGGTCATCCTCAGCGCGCAGTGCACGGACCGGCGGGTGAACATGGTCACCCCTGCCCTCTTCCGCCGCTTCCCGGACGCGCGCTCGCTCGCGCAGGCGGACGAGGCCGAGGTGCGGCCCTTCATCCAGTCGCTGGGGCTCTACCGCGCGAAGGCGAAGAACCTGGTGGCGGCGGCGCGGCAGCTCGTGGCCGAGCACGGGGGCGAGGTGCCGGTGCGCCGCGCCCCGCTCGCGCTGCTGCCCGGCGTGGGCAACAAGACGGCCGGCGTGGTGAGCATGCACATCGGCGGGGACGTGGCCTTCCCGGTGGACACGCACGTGAAGCGGCTCGCGCAGCGCATGGACCTCACGCGCGAGGAGGCGCCGGACAAGGTGGAGCGCGACCTGCAGGCGCTGCTTCCCCCGGAGCGCTGGGTGCTCGGCCACCAGCTGCTGGTGTGGCACGGGCGGCGCACCTGCTTCGCGCGCGCGCCCGCCTGCGAGCGCTGCCCCGTGCGCGCGCTGTGCCCGCGCCGCGGCGTCGAGAAGGCCTGAAGCGGCCTCAGGTGCCGGTGCGCGGCTCGCGCTCGGCCTGGCGGCGCTTCATGCGGCGGCGGATGAGCTCGCGCTTGAGCACCGAGACGTGGTCCACGAAGACGATGCCGTCCAGGTGGTCCAGCTCGTGCTGCACCGCGACCGAGAGCAGCCCCTCGCAGCGCACGCTCTGCTCCTGCCCCTGCAGGTCGAGGTAGCGCACGGTGACGACGGCGGCGCGCGCCACGTCCTCGACCTCGCCGGGGAGCGAGAGACAACCCTCCGCGTACACCTGCTCGCCCTCCTCGGCGACGATGACCGGGTTCACCATGGCGAGCGGCTGCAGGTGCGGCTGGCGCGAGGTGGTGTCCAGCACGAGCACCCGCTCGAGCACGCCCACCTGGGTGGCGGCGAGCCCCACGCCCTCGGCGGCGTACATGGTCTCGAAGAGGTCCTCGACGAGGGCGCGCACGCGCGCGTCCACGTGGAGCACCGGGGCAGCCTTCTGCTTCAGCAGGGGATGGGGCCAGAGGAGGATGTCGCGGCGCATGGCGGGGCGCCTTCTACCACGTCAGGCCCGCACGTCAGTCCAGCAGGTTGCGCGCGTACTCCTGACGCAGCCGGTCATCTCCGAGGGCGCGCGCTGCCTCGGCGAGCAGGCTGCGGATCTGGTGCGCCCGCTGCTGCAGGCTCACGTCCGGGTGGCCGGCGAAGCGCAGGGGGTGGAACTCCTCGGCGAGCTGGGCGTAGGCGCGCCGCACCTCCTCGCCGCCCGCCGAGCGCGGCAGGCCGAGCACGGTGAAGTAGTCCGCGTCCTGCACCTCCTCGAACTTGGCCTCGAGTCGCTGCACGTCCAGCTCGGCCGGCGTGGGGACGGCCTCCTCGTCCGCCGTCCCGGGCTCCGCGGGGCGCAGGGCGAAGAGGCCCAGGGCGTGCGCCACCGCGAGCGCCTTGAGGGCGACGTCCTGGGGCAGCCCCGCCGCGCGCAGCAGCGCCTCGAGGGTGCGCTCGGCGTCGGGGCGGGCGCCGTCGATGCGCTCGAGCAGGGCGCGCTCGCGCGGCGGCAGGCCAAAGGCCTCGGGAGCGGGGCTGCCCGGGCGCGGCTCGGCCACGGCGCGCAGGCCGCCAGCCTCGGCGAGCAGCGCATCGGCGGCGAGCGCGTTGCGCAGCGCCTCGGCGAGCAGGTGCAGCAGCGGGCGGGGCGCCGCCGCAGGGGCGACCTCGGGAGGAGGCGCGGCCACCGCGAGGCGGTAGTGCACGTGGGGCTCGGAGAGCGCGTCGAGCGCCACCTGCTCGGTGTAGCGCTGGGCGAGCGGCACCACCTCGGAGTCGCGCAGGTAGCCGCGCGCGCGCAGGGCCTCGAGCTGCGCACCCGGAGCCTGGGTGCGCACCCGGCGCAGCTCGGACTCCTGGCGCGCGTCGATGAGGCCGTCGCGCCGCGCGCGCTCGAGCAGCGTCTCGCCCGGGGCGGTGGACAGCGCCCCCACGAGCGCGCCCTCGCGCAGCCACAGCACGCGCTCCACCTCGGGGGCACGCAGGGTGAGCCGCACCTGCGCCCCCGCCTCGCACAGCTGGATGAGCAGGCGCGCGAGCGGTGCGCGCTCGAGCGTGCCCGTCGGCGCGAATTCCACGCCCACGCCCGCCACGCGCTCCAGCCTCAGCACCTTCGCGCCCGCGGGCGATGCGCCCGACTGCTGCAGCGCCTCGCGCTCGCGCTGCAGCTCCGCCTCCAGGCGCCGCGCCTCGTCCCGCGCGCTGCGCGCCTCGCGCTCGCGGGCCTCGGCCTCCGCGGCCTCGCGCTGCGCGCGCTCGAGCTCCCGGCGCGCGGCCTCCTGCGCGGCCTGGGCCTCCTGCTGCAGGTGCGCCGCCTCGGCCAGCACCGCCTCGCGCACCCGCTCCGCCTCGGCCTGGGCCGCGGCGAGCGCCTCGGCGCGCGCCGACTCCAGCGCCTCGCGCCCCTGCTGCTCGCGCTGCGCCTCGACGCTGGCCTGCGCCGCGCGCAGCTTCGCCTCGGCGTCGCGGCGCAGCGCCGCGAGCGCGGCCTTCAGGCGGGCGATCTCCTCCTGGGCGCGCGCGTCCGCGTCCGAGCGCGCCGCGGCCTCCTGCGCGGCGCGCGCCTCTGCCGCCGCGCGCCGGGCAGCCTCCTCGTCGGCCCGCTGCTGCAGTGCCTCGGCCTGCGCCCGCAGCGCGCGTGCCTCGTCCCCGCGCGCCTGCGCCGCGGCCTCCGCTGCGGCGCGCCCCGCCGTCTCCAGCGCGGCGCGCGCCTCCGCCTCCGCGCGCGCGGCCGCGGCGGCCTCTGCGCGCGCCTCGGCCTCCGCGCGGGCTGCCGCTGCCGCAGCGGCCCGGGCCTCCGCCTCGGCACGGGCCACGCGCTCAGCCTCCAGGCGCGCTGCGTGCTCCGTGGTGAGCCGCGCCTCGGACTCCTCGGCCCGGCGCAGGGAGTCCGCCCGGGCGGCTTCCGCGCGGGCCTCCGCCGCAGCGCGCAGCGCCCGCTCCGCCTCGGCCTCCGCGAGGGCGCGGGCCTCGCGCTCCGCCTGCTGCAGCCGCTGCTGCTGCTCGGCGTGCGCGTGCGCCTCCTGCAGCGCCCGCTCGCGCTCGGCCTGCGCGTCGGCCTCGAGCGCGGCGCTCTCCTGCTCAGTGCGCTCTTGCTCAGCGCGCGCCTCCTCGGCTCGAGCCTCCTCGGCCCGAGCCTCCTCGGCCCGAGCCTCTTCCTCGGCGCGGGCCTCGGCCTCTGCCTCGAGTGCACGCCGCTCCACCTCTTCCTGCAGCGCGCGCTCCGCCTCCGCGCGCGCCTCGGCCGCGGCCTGCAGCGCCTGCGCGTGCAGGGCGCGCGCGCCCACCTCGCGCTCCAGCTCCGCCTCGAGCGTCTGCTCGGTCCACGAGGCCTGCGTGCCGCCCGCGTCGAGCTCCTCGTGGCCAGGAGGCGCCTCGTGCGCGCTCTCCAGCGAAGAGGGCACGGCGGGCGCCGTGGGCCGCGCGAACAGCAGGGTCTTGCGGCCCACGCTGACCACGGAGGGAGGCATGGGCGCCGTGGGGCCTTCGCGCCCGGGAACGCCGCCAGCGTTGCCCCTCGGTGAGCGCCGGCGCTCGGCCCACACGTCTACGGAGGCGGGCATGCGCGCGGACTCGAAGTCGGGGCTCGACCCGAGCGGGGTCTCCGCGCGGAAGGCACCGGCCTGCGCTTCGGCGTCCAGTTCGTCCGCGGAGTGAGCGTCGTCACCGGATGCATCATCGGAGGCGAGCAACTCGTCCGCCGGCTCCGCGTGAGCCGCGGGGCCCGTCAAGGGCGCCGCGCCCTGCCCTTCCTCACCCTCGAGCGTTCCGGCGTCGGGCACGTATGCACCGTCCGGAGTACCCGGCACGGGCTCGAGGAAGCCACCCGTCGCGTCGTCGAGCGGCGCGAGCTCCTCACCGGATGCGCCGCCGTGCGCGTACAGCGAAGCGGCGTCGGCAGCGCCGTCACCCTCGAGCGCAGCGTACGCGCCCTCGCTCTCGAGTTCGCCGTGTGATGCGCTTCCCACTTCGTCGGCGAGCGCGTACTGCGGAGGTGCCGCAACTTCCGCCGCGTACTCTCCGTACGCGGCAGGCTCCGTAAGCCCCTCCGCGCCCGACGTGTATTCGCCATCGGAGACAGGCGCTCCGAGCGAAGGAGCTCCCGCCTCGTGGAGCCCGTAGGTTCCGGGCTCCGGGTCCGCCGGAGGTTCGGCCGCGTAGGCACCGTAGGCCTCGGGCTCCGGCTGCGCCGATGGGTCCGCGTACGCACCGTAGGCCGCAGACTCCGAGTGCGCGGATGGGTCCGCGTACGCACCGTGAGTCGCGGGCTCGGGGCTCGCCGATGGACCCGAGTACTCTCCGTCGGTCCCGGGCTCGTCGGGCATCGCGGAGGCTGGCGCGAGCTCGCCGTAGCGCCCCACGCCGACGGGCATCAGCCCCTCTGCCGTGAGCTCGCCCTCCGGCCCGGACGCCTCGTGTGTCGCGGGGGCGGAGTACTCCCCGTAGCGCCCGGCGTCTTCGTATGTCGCGGTGGCGGAGTGCTCGCCATCGGTCCCGGCGTGCTCGCTTGTCGCGCCGGCGTAGTCGCCGTAGGCCGCCAGCTCCGCTTGCACCGGGGCGGCTGCGAGCTCGCCGTAGGCCCCAGCATCTGCGGCTGTCGAAGCGTCTGCGAGCTCGCCATAGGCCCCCGCATTGCCATGCGTCGAAGGGGCCGCGTACTCGCCGTAGGCAGCGGCGTCCTCGTGCGTCGCGCCGGCATACGCTCCGTAGGCCGTCGCCTCTTCGTGCGCCGAGTGGGCCGTGGGCTCGCCGTAGCCGCCAGCGTCCGCGGGCTCCGGCGCCTCGTGCGCCGGGAGCTCCGCCGCCAACCCGCCGCCGTGCGGCGCCGGCGCTGCGGCGCTCCACCCCAGCCCGGACTCCTCCGCCTCGAGGGCGGCCCAGCGGCTGCGTGCGCCCGGCTCCTCGCGGACGGGCGGCATGCTCGGGAGCCCTTCAGGAGCAGCAGCCGCCGCAGGCTCCGGCTCGGCCGCCCAGGGCAGGTCGCCGTCCGCCGACGATGCGGCGGGAGCCGCCTCGAGGCCGCCACCGACCATGGGGCGCTGACCCTCGGCGAGCTCGCGCTGCATGCGGCGGGCGTGGGCCTCGCGGCGCACCTCGGCCTCGAGCGCGTCCAGGGCGTCCTCGTCCACGGCGGCCGCCGGAGCCGCACCGGCGCCCAGCAGGGAGTCGAGGCTCGCGAGCGCCTCGGCCTCCACCTCGTCGTGGGCGCGCGCGAGGGCGGCGTCGGCGACGGCGGCGGTCTGCGCCTCGCGCTGCCGGCGCACCTCCTCGCGCTCGGCGCCGCTGTCCGTCGCGGCGAGCTCCCAGTCAGCGGACTGCAGGGGGGCGAGGTCTCCGAAGAGGGCGTCGGCGAGCGCGGAGTGGCTGCTGCCCTCGGCGCCTCCCGCCGCCCCCAACGCCCACGGGTCCTGCGGCTGGGCGGGGAAGTAGGGAGCGCGCTCGGCCGAGGCGCGGTTCTCGATGACGTACCAGGCGTCCGCCTCGGTGGGCGAGCGCACGAGGGAGTCCACCTGCTGGAGGAAGGCGGGGCCGTCCAGGGGCAGCGGGGCCACGGGCGCGCCGTAGCCGGGGATGGGCTCGCCGAGCAGCAGCACGCGCGCGAGCCGGCCGTCCGGGTGCTGCGCGAGCTCGTCCAGCACCACGTGGCCGCGGCCGCTCTCCACCGAGGGCGCGAGCACCAGCAGGGCGGGCAGGTGGTGGCCGTAGGCGATGAGCGCGTCTGCGGCGGAGGTGGCGAGGATGACCTCGTGTCCCTCGCGCGCGAGGAGGCGGCGCACGGCGGCGATGGTGGCGATGTCGTCGTGGACGAGGAGGACCGGCGCGGCCATAGGGGGCTGGAAAGTCTACAGCATCGCGCCCGGGTCCACGTCGATCACCACCCGGACGCTCGCGGGCACGTCGTCGAGCTTCGATTCCAGGCTGGCGAGCAGGGGGGCGAGCGCGGCGTGGGTGGGCGCCTTGAGCAGCAGCTGCCAGCGCGTCTTGCCGCGGATGCGGCTGATGGGGGCGAGCGCGGGCCCTAGCAGGCGCACCCCGGCGGACGGGGGCGGCATGCGGCGCGCGAGGTGGTCTCCGAGGAAGCGCGCGACGCCCGCGGTCTGCTCCGCGTTCTCCCCCTCGAGCCGGATGGCGGCGAGGCGGGCGAAGGGCGGATAGGCGAGCGCCTTGCGCCACTGCAGCTCCTGCTCGCTGAAGCCGTCGAAGTCGTGGGCGAGCACGCGGCGCACGGGCTCGGCGTCCGGGTTGTAGCTCTGGATGAGGACGCGCCCCGGGTCCTTGCCGCGCCCCGCGCGCCCGCCCACCTGGGTGAGCAGGTGGAAGGTGCGCTCGCCGGCGCGGAAGTCCGGGATGGCGAGCGAGGTGTCCGCCATCACCACGCACACCAGCGTGACGCCGGGGAAGTCGTGCCCCTTGGCCACCATCTGCGTGCCCACCAGCACGTCGATCTCCCGGCGCGCGAAGGCGGCGAGCAGCTCGGTGAGGCGCTCGGCGCTGGTGGCCGAGTCGCGGTCCAGCCGGGCCACGCGCGCGCGCGGCAGCCGCTCGGCGACCTCGGCCTCCACGCGCTCGGTGCCCACGCCCAGGCGCAAGAGCGGCCCGGTGCACTCGCTGCAGCGCTCGGGCACGGCGGTGGCGAGGCCGCAGTAGTGGCACACCACCTTGCCCTGCCCGCGGTGGTGGGTGAGGCACACGTCGCACTCGCTGCACTTGAGCGTGTGGCCGCACACCTCGCAGAGCAGGAAGGTGCTGTGGCCGCGGCGGTTGAGGAAGAGGATGACCTGCTGGCCGCGCTCGAGCGTCTGCTCCATCGCGTCCAGCAGGGGCCGGCTGAGCACCGGCGCCTCCTCGGTGGTGGGTGCGCCCTCGCGCGGGCGCTCGATGCGCAGGTCCACCAGCTCCACCGAGGGCATGGGGCGGTCGTCCACGCGGCGGCGCAGCTCGATGAGCCCGTAGCGCCCGCGCCGCGCGTTCTCCAGCGTCTCGAGCGCCGGGGTGGCCGAGCCCAGCACCACCACCGCGCCGGCCTGCTTCGCGCGCACCACGGCGAGGTCGCGCGCCTGGTAGCGCAGCTTCTCCTCCTGCTTGAAGGAGGGGTCGTGCTCCTCGTCCACCACCACGAGGCCGAGCCGGTCCACCGGCGCGAAGATGGCGCTGCGCACGCCCACCGCGATGTGCACCGAGCCCTTGCGCAGCGCCTGCCAGTGGAAGAGCCGCTCGCGGTCCTTGAGGCCCGAGTGCAGCACGGCCACGTCCGCGCCGAAGCGGCTGCGAAAGCGCCCCACCAGCTGCGGGGTGAGGGCGATCTCCGGCACCAGGATGAGGCTGCCCTTGCCCTGCGCGCGCGCGTGCTCCACCGCGCGCAGGTAGACCTCGGTCTTGCCGCTGCCCGTCACCCCGTGCAGCAGGAAGGGCTTGAAGCCGCCGGCATCCAGCGCCGCCTCGAGCACCTGGCCGGCCGCGGCCTGCTCGGGGGTGAGCTGCGCGGGGCGGCCCTGCGCGAGCCCCTCGCGCACGCCGGGCTGCAGCACCTCCTCCTCCAGCCGCACGAGGCCGCGCTGGGCGAGCTTCTTCAGCGTCTCGCGCGCGCCGGGGATGGCGTGCGCGACCTCCTCGAGCGGCGCCCTTCCCCCCACCGCGAGCAGGTACGCGAGCGCGGCGGACTGTGCGGGAGCGCGCGCGAGTGCCGCGGGCACCTCGGTGGTGAGGGCACGCGCGAAGTGCTGCACGTCGGGGCGCGCCTCGTGCTCCTCCTCGGCCTTGGAGAGGCCCGGGGGCAGCGCGCCGCGGATCACCTCGCCGAGCGGGTAGCGGTAGTGCTCGGCGGCGAAGCGCAGGAGCGCGATGAGATCCGCGGGCAGCGCCGGCGAGGCCTCGAGCACGCTGTGGATGGGCTTGAGGCGCGGCAGGGCCGCCTCGGGCGGCGGCTGCGCGGGGCCCAGGTAGAAGCCGAGCGCCTTGCCGCGGCCGAAGGGCACGAGCACGCGCTGGCCGGGCGCGAGCTGACCGGCGAGCTCCTCCGGGATGCGGTAGGTGAACTCGCCGCGCACGGGGCGGCCGACGGCGACGGAGGCGAGGGAGGGCGAGCTCACGGCAGGCTGCACACTCTACAGGCGGACCCTGACCTGCCCAGTTCCTTGCGCACGGAAGCCTTCGGGTGTGACCGGGCGTGCGGCTCGCGCGTAGAACGCGGGTGAA
Organism: Aggregicoccus sp. 17bor-14; assembly: GCF_009659535.1. Taxonomy (NCBI): domain Bacteria; kingdom Pseudomonadati; phylum Myxococcota; class Myxococcia; order Myxococcales; family Myxococcaceae; genus Aggregicoccus; species Aggregicoccus sp. 17bor-14. The sequence goes on along the minus strand of NZ_VJZZ01000007.1, from coordinate 115,966 downwards.
GCGGCCCCAGGGCCGCGCGGGGAGGCGCATGAGGGCAGGAGCGAAGTGGACGCTGGCGGCGCTGGTCGTGGCGGGGGCGGGGGCGGCGCTGTTCCTGCTGCCGCTGAACCGGTGGCTGCTCGCGCTGGTGGAGCAGATGCGTGGGGCGGGCGGCGCGGGGGCGGCGCTGTACGTCGCGGCCTACGTGCTCGCGTGCGTGCTGCTCATCCCGGGCTCGGTGCTCACGCTCGCCGCGGGCTTCGCCTACGGACCGGTGCAGGGCACGCTGCTGGTGATGGTGGCGAGCATGCTCGGGGCGATGGCCGCCTTCGTGCTGGGGCGCACCGTGCTGCGCGGCCCCATCGAGCGCAGGCTCGCGAGCCAGCCCCGCTTTGCCGCGGTGGACCGCGCGGTGGGGGCGCAGGGCTTCAAGGTGGTGTTGCTCTTGCGCCTCTCGCCCCTCTTTCCCTTCAACCTGCTCAACTACGCGCTGGGGCTCACCCGGGTGCGCCTGGGCACGTACGCGCTCGCCTCGCTCATCGGCATGTTCCCGGGCACCCTGCTCTACGTGTACCTGGGCTCGCTGGTGACGAGCGCCGCGGAGCTCGCGAGCGGGAGGCGCCCGCAGGGGGGTCCCTACGGGCAGCTGCTCTTCTGGGGAGGCCTGGTGGCCACGGTGGTGGCCACCGTGCTCATCACCCGCACGGCGCGCCGCGCGCTCGCGCAGGCGCTGGAGGCCCCGGCCGCGAAGGAGGCCGCGTGAGCGCGCTGCTCGAGGGGGACGCGCACGACGAGGCGCTGCGGCGCCACGTGCACCCGCAGGACTGGACGAACCCCACGCCCGCGGGGCGCTACAACCTCGTCATCATCGGTGGGGGCACGGCGGGGCTGGTGGCGGCCGCGGGCGCCGCGGGGCTGGGCGCGCGGGTGGCGCTGGTGGAGCGCGCGCTGCTGGGCGGCGACTGCCTCAACGTGGGCTGCGTGCCCTCCAAGGCCCTCATCGCGTCCTCGCGGGTGGCGCAGGCGGTGCGCACCGCGGCGCCCTACGGCGTGCACGCGGGCAGCGCGCGCGTGGACTTCGGCGAGGTGATGGCGCGCGTGCGCTCGCTGCGCGCGGGCATCGCGCCGCACGACTCGGCGGCGCGCTTTCGCGAGCTCGGGGTGGACGTGTTCCTCGGGGATGCGCGCTTCGTCGCACGCGATGCGGTGGAGGTGGGGGGCACGCGCCTGCGCTTCTCGCGTGCGCTCATCGCCACGGGCGGACGCGCCGCGGTGCCGCCCATCCCGGGGCTCGCGGAGGTGCCCTACCTCACGAACGAGACGGTGTTCACCCTGACCGCGCTGCCGCAGCGGCTGGTGGTGCTGGGGGGAGGCCCCATCGGCTGCGAGCTCGCGCAGGCCTTCGCGCGGCTCGGCTCGCGGGTGCACGTGGTGTGCGACTCGGGGCTGCTCCCGCGCGAGGACCCGGAGGCCGCGGGCGTGGTGCAGCGGTCGCTCGAGCGCGACGGGGTCGTGCTCCACCTGCAGACGAAGGTGCAGCGCGTTGCCGCCGCCGCCCACCGCGAGGCAGCGCTGCAGGTGCAGCTCGAGGCCTCCGCCCTCGCGTGCGATGCGCTGCTGGTGGCCACGGGCCGCAGCCCCGTGATGGAGGGGCTGGGGCTGGACGCGGCGGGCGTGAGGGCGGGGCCGCACGGCGTGGAGGTAGACGACCACCTGCGCACGAGCAACCCGCGCATCTACGCGGCCGGAGACATCTGCAGCCGCTTCAAGTTCACGCACGCCGCGGATGCGCTCGCGCGGGTCGCGCTGCAGAACGCCCTCTTCCTCGGGCGCAAGCGCGCCAGCGCCCTCGTCATCCCCTGGTGCACGTACACCGACCCGGAGCTCGCGCACGTGGGCCTCGGCGCCGAGGAGGCTTCGAAGCGCCCCGGCACGGTGACGCTCACCGTCCCCTTCTCTTCGGTCGACCGCGCCGTGCTCGAGGGCGAGACGGAGGGCTTCGCGCGCGTGCACGTGGACGCGAAGAGCGGGCGCATCCTGGGAGCGACGCTCGTGGGCGCGCACGCGGGCGAGAGCCTCGGGGAGCTGGTGCTCGCGATGACCGAGGGGCTGTCCCTGGGGGCGCTCGCGAGCACGGTGCTCCCCTACCCCACGCGCGGCGAGGTGGTGAAGAAGCTGGGGGACGCGTGGAACCGGCGCCGCCTCACCCCGCGTACCCACGGGCTGCTCACCCGCTTCCTGCGCCTTCGTCGATGACCCCTCCGGACACCGCCGTCTGCCTCTTCGCCAAACCTCCTCGCGCGGGCGAGGCCAAGACGCGCCTCATCCCGGCCCTCGGGCCCGAGGGGGCAGCGGCGCTCGCGCGCGCCTTCCTTGCGGACACCTGGGCCCTGCTCGAGCAGCTGCCCTGGGCCGAGCCCGTGCTCACCTCCCCCGCGCCCTGGCCCGAGGCGCTGCTGCCCGCTCCGGGCATCGCCGTCTGGCCGCAGGGCGAAGGAGCCCTCGGCGCGCGGCTGGAGCGGGTGCTCGCGCGCGCCCTCGCGCAGCGCCCCTTCGCTATGGCACTGGGCGCGGACAGCCCGGGGCTTCCGGCCGCACACCTCGCGCGGGCGCGCGCCCTGCTCGCCGAGGCGGACGCCGTGCTCGGCCCGAGCGAGGACGGAGGCTTCTACCTGCTGGGCCTGCGCCGGGCGCTGCCGCCGGGCGCCCTCGAGGGGCTGCCGTGGAGCGCGCCCGACACGCTCGCGTGCACCGAGCAGAGGCTGCGCGCGCTCGGCCTTCGCGTGGCGCGCGCCGAGCCCTGGTTCGACGTGGACACGCCTCACGACCTCGAGCGGCTGCGGGCGGCTGGCACGGACGCCCCCGCCACACGCGCGGCGCTGGAGCGGCTCGGACCGCCGGGGCGGCTCGAGCGGTGAGGCTCTCGGTCATCATCCCCACGCTGGACGAGGCGGAGCGCATCGGCGAGCGGCTGCGCGAGCTCGCCGCCATGACGGGCGTGCACGAGGTGTGGGTGGTGGACGGCGGCAGCCGGGACGCCACGCGCGAGCGCGTGCGCGAAGCCCCCGGGGTGCACCTGCTCGAGGCGCCGCGGGGCCGCGCGCGGCAGATGAACGCGGGCGCCGCCGCGGCGAGCGGAGACGTGCTGCTCTTCCTGCACGCGGACGTGGCGCTGCCGCCGGAGGCACCTGCGCACGTGGCGCGCGCGCTCGGGGACACGCGGACGGTGGCCGGCGCCTTCAAGACCTGGACGGTGGCGGACGCGGGAGCGCGCTCGCGGCTGGGGCCGCTGCTGCACCTCGCGGACCTGCGCTCGCGCTACACGCACCTGCCCTACGGGGACCAGGCGCTGTTCGTGCGCGCCGAGGCCTTTCGCGCCGCCGGAGGCTTTCCCGAGCAGCCGCTGATGGAGGACCTGGAGCTCTCGCGCCGGCTGCGGCGGCAGGGGCACATCGCGCGGGTGGACGCGCGCGTGCGGGTGTCCGGGCGGCGCTTCCTCGCGCGCCCCGTCTTCTACTTCCTCGCGGTGAACCTGTTCCCGCTCGCCTACGCGCTGGGGGCCACGCCCGAGCAGCTGCTCGGGCTCTACCGCCACGAGCGCTAGAGGGCGAAGAGGCTGTCGGCGAGCTGCGCGCGGCTGTCGCCCTTGAGCGCGGTGAAGCGCAGGGCGCGCTCGTTGCCGCGCCACACCTCGATGGTGCGCGGCATCCACTCGCCCGTGGTGGGGGAGTCGAAGTCGATGAAGCGCACGTCCCACACGGTGCCGGCCTTGTCGGTGGAGCGCACGCGCGCCGGGCGGAAGGTGTCCTTGTACACCCACAGCTGGGACTTGCCCTCGGCGGGGTCGCCGAGCACGTAGGTCACCTCGCCGCTGAAGCGCGCGAGGCTGGAGCGCTGGGCCGCCACGCCGAGCGAGCGGATGTGCTGCTCGAGCGCGGCGCGCGCCTCGCTGTCCGAGCCCGAGCGCGCGGCGAGCAGCGGGCACACCTGCTCGAGCGCCGCGGAGAGCGCGGCGACCTCGGGGCCCACGCTCTTGCGCCGCCCCGCGTTCATCACCGCGCCCACGCGCTTGCCGTCCGGGGTGCCCACCTCGAGCCGGCAGCGCCCCGGCAGCTTCAGCGAGAGCGTGCCGTCCAGCGACAGCTCGGGGCGGTCCGCGGGGAGCCCCAGCGCGCTCGCGGCCTGGGCCTGCGCGGGGCCCGAGAGGATGGCGGCGCCCTCCACGCGCACGTTGACCAGCTGCAGCTCGGAGCGCGCTTCCACCATCCGCCGCAGGATGGCCCCCTGTGGCAGCACGTACGCGGCGGCGCTCAGGGACACCAGCAGGGCAGCGCCCAGCAGGGCGCGCGAGAAGGTCGAAGGAGAACAGGACATGGCGGCGCGAATGTAGTGGTGGCCCCCCAGTGCTTCAAGACGGATAGGATGCGCGCCGCCATGGCGCGTCCTCTTCCTACCGCTGCCCTCCTCCTCGCCCTCCTCCTGCCCGTCGTGTCGGAGGCCCAGCAGGCATTCACGCGCACCACCCCGGATGCGCTGCGCGAGCTGGGCACCGCGCGCAGCCTGGCCATGGGCGGGGCCTACCGGGCGCTGGGGCTGGGGACGGAGGCGGTGCTGGGCAACCCGGCGGCGCTCGCGCTCTGGCGCACCTACCGCATCGAGGGCACGGGCGCCTACGACACGCACACGAAGGACGGCGTGGGCAGCGTCGGGGTGACGGACGCGGCGAGCGGCCCGCTCGCGGCGGGCTTCGACTACCACTACCTCAGCCTGCGCCCGGAGACGGGGCGGGCCACCGGCCACTTCACCGCGCTGGGGCTCGCGCTGCCCCTCTCGGAGAACTTCTTCATCGGCGCCTCGGGGCGCTACGTCACGCTCGGCGGCATCGACGGCTTCAACGCCGTGAGCGTGGACACGGGCCTGCTGGTGCGCCTGGCGGGCAGCGTGCTCGCGGGCGTGAGCGCGCACAACCTGGTGGGCTCGAACACGAACCTGCTGGGCCGCTACTACTCGGCGCACGTGGGCTACGCGGCCGGGGTGTTCACGCTCGCGACCGATGCGCGCGCCGACTTCACCGGCGACCGCACCCGCTACAACTGGGGCGCCGGCGCCGAGTACATCGTGGCGCAGGCCATCCCGCTGCGCGCGGGCTACTCCCTCGACACCGCCACGCGCGACTCGCAGGTGAGCGTAGGCGCGGGCTTCCTCACCGAGGGCGGCGGCATCGACCTCGCCTACCGCCACGACTTCAGCGACCGCGCGAGCCGCCTGCTCGCGCTCACCTTCAAGATCCAGCTGCAGTAGCGCGCCGGCGCCTCAGTCGAAGTCCAGCACTGCCGTGAGCGAGCCCAGTGCGCCCACGCCGCCGCCTTCGTCCCCGAAGGTCAGCGCGAGGCCCTGCACACTCGCCTCGAGCCCGAGCCGGCAGCGCTCGCCCAGGGCCCAGGGCCTCACGCCGCCGCCCAGGGAGAGCGAGGCGCCATGGCCATCGGACTCGGGGTGCTCGGCGCCGTAGCGGACGGTGGCCACATAGCCGAGCTGCCCCGAGAAGAAGGGGCGCCATCCCGCAGCGGACTCGGCGCGCACCGCGAAGCCCAGGTGCCAGAGGGCGTCCGTGGCCCGGTCCGTCACCACGAGGTGGGCACAGGTCGCGTCCGTGCAGCGCTCCTCCACTGCCCGGCCCGGAAAGAGCGTGAGGCCTCCCTCCACCCCCACGTGGACGGGGAAAGCGCCCCCCGTGAGCAGCTGCCCGCGCACGGTGGCTCCCGGATCCACGGCGCCCGTGAGGGTCAGCGCCGGTCCCACCGCGAGGCCCAGGCGCGGCGCAGCGACCGCGCTCCCGGCACACGGAAGGAGCACCAGCAGCAGGGCGCGAAGGCCTCGGGACACCGCCCTCCAGGATTTCTCGGATTGCATGGCATCCGCTCTAACAGGCCGGCGCGGCAGCGGTCACCCGCCCCTGCCTCCGAACGTGTTCGGGGCTGAACCCGGGCCGAGGACGGCCGGTGCTACGCTCGTGGGTGCCATGCGGGAGCTCGCACTCGTCGTCGCCATCGCGCTGGGCCTGCTGGGCCTGGGCGTCCTCGCGCAGCTGCCCTTCGACGCGGCGCTGCACTGGGGTGCGCTGCTCACGGCCGGGGGGCTCGCGCTGGGCGTGCCCACGGGCATCGCGTACCACGTGCAGCTGGCGCGGGTGCTCTCGCGGCGCGGCGCGCTGCCTGCGGGCTGGTACTGGAGCCCCATCGCGCTGCACCCGCGGCTGCGGCCCGCGGAGCGGCCCGGCGTGCTCCTGTGGTGCGGCGCGGGCGCGGTGGGCTTCGCCGTCACGGCCCTGGGGCTCGCGGTGATGGGCGTGCCCACGCTCCTGCTGCTGGTGCAGCTCTCTCGCGGCGCCTAGCGCGCGCGCTCAGGCGGGCGCTGCGACTCCGGCTGAGTCGAAGAAGCGCGCGAGATCCGCGGGCACCGGCGAGACGAGGCGCAGCGCGGCGCCGCTCACCGGGTGCGCGAGCTCGAGCACCTGCGCGTGCAGGAGGCAGCGCGGCGCCTCGAGCCCCGCGGCCCGCGCCGCGCCGCCGTAGCGCGCATCGCCGAGGATGGGCGCGCCCAGCGCCGTGAGGTGCGCGCGCAGCTGGTGCGTGCGCCCCGTCTGCGGCAGCAGCAGCACGAGGCAGAAGGCCTCGCCCGCGTGCAGCGTCTCGTAGTGGGTGAGCGCGGGCACGCCGTTGGCCTGGCGGGTCGCGCGGTAGCGGCCCGGGCGTTGGGGGTCCTTGGAGAGCGGCAGGTCCACGGTGCCGCGCGGCGGAAGGCCGGGCCCGCAGGCCGCGAGGTAGCGCTTCTTCGCCGTGCCCTCGCGAAACTGCGCCGCGAGCGCGGAGGTGGCCGCGGGCGTCTTGCCGAACACGGTGACGCCGCTCGTCTCGCGGTCCAGCCGGTGCACGAGCCCCGCCTGCGCACCGAGGTGCGTGGAGGCGAGGTCCACGAGGCTCGCGCCCACCCGCCCCTCGGTGGGCTGGGCGGTGACGCCCGCGGGCTTGTCCACCGCGAGCAGCGCCGCGTCCTCCCAGAGCACGCGCAGGGGTGAGGGTGCAGCGGCCGGCGCGAGCGCACTCTCGCCCCCCTCCTCCAGCACCACCATGACCACGGGCGCGGCCGCGAGCGCAGCCCCCGGGTCCCGGCAGCGCCGGCCCGCGAGGTACACCGCCCCCGCCTCCACGAGCGCGCGCGCCTCGGGGCCGGGCAGCGAGAGCTCACGCGCCACGGCGTCGGCGAGCGTGAGCCGGGAGAGCGCGCCCTCCGCGCGAAAGGTGCGGCGCTTCATGGCAGGGGGCCCTGGGCAGGCGAGGGAGGGAGCACGGTGCGGGGCACTGTAGCGGTGCGCGGACGCTCGCGCAGCGCGCGCGAGCTGCTAGCTTGCACGGCCGCCATGGACCGTCCCCTGCACTCCCTGCACGCGCGGCTGGACGACTTTCTCACCGAGCTCGCCACGCTGCACTACCGCCACGGCGCGGGGCTCAGCCCCACCCTGCCGCTGGCCGACCTCTACCGCTCCTTCCCGGAGCTCTCCTCGCAGGAGGCCTTCGCCGAGCTGGGCGAGGGCATCGCGCGGGCGAGCGCGCGCGGCGAGGGCGTGACGGTGCGCAGGCTCTCGCTGCTGCGCGAGCGGGTGGCCGCCGAGGTGGAGGAGGCGCTCGGGGCGCGCGCCGCCGAGCGCGTGGCGGCGCACGAGGCGCAATCCCAGCTCGCGGTGGACGACCGCGCGCTCTCGCTCTCCGAGGCGCTCTCGCAGCTGCCGCGCGAGCCGCACCGGGGCCGGCGCGGGCTGCTCGAGCGCGCCGCGGGGAGCTTCCTCTGGGAGGCGCGCGGGCTGTACGGCGACCGGCGCGAGGCGGCGCTGCGCGCGGCCGAGCGCCTGGGCTTCCCGGACTACCTCGCCCTGCAGGAGGCGGTGACGGGCATCGCGCTCGCGCCCCTGCTCGAGCAGGCCGAGGCCACGCTGAAGGCCACCGAGGACGCGTACCGCGACCTGCTCGGCTACGTGCTCAAGAAGGTGGACCCGCTCCTGCGCCCGCTGCCCGCGGGCGGCGCGCACCGGCACGACCTGCAGTACGCGCTGCGCGCGCCGTGGATGGCCGAGCACTTCCGGCGCGAGGACCTGGGCCCCGCGCTGCGCCACTTCCTCATGGACATGGGCTTCGACACGCCCCAGCAGCGCTACATCCGCCTGGACGACGAGGCCCGCGAGGGCAAGAGCCCGCGCCCCTTCGTCGTCGCGCTGCAGGTGCCGCGCGACGTGCGCCTGGTGGTGCAGCCGCACGGCGGGCTCGACGCCCTGGGGGCGCTCCTGCACGAGTACGGGCACGCCCAGCACCTCGCGCACGTGGACGACGGGCTCCCGGTGGAGCTGCGGAGGCTCTCCGACCCCTCCGTGACCGAAGGGGTGGCGGCACTGTTCGACCGGCTGCCCGCGGATGCCGGCTGGCTCAAGCGCTACCTGCGCCTGCCCACCTCGCCCGCGACGGACGGCGCGCGGCTCGCGGCCTTCGGAGCGCTCGCGGTGCTGCGCCGCCACTGCGCGAAGCTCGCCTACGAGCGCTCGCTCAGCCTGCGGGGACCGTCCGAGGAGCGGGCGGAGGAGTACGCCGAGGGGCAGCGGCGTGCGCTCGCCGTGGAGCCGCACGCGGGCTTCTTCCTCTTCGACGTGGACCCGCAGCTCTACGGGGCGCGCTACCTGCGCGGCTGGGCGCTGGAGGCGCGCCTGCAGCGCCACCTCACGCAGCGCTTCAACGAGGACTTCTGGCGCAACCCGGCCGCCGGCGCCTGGCTGCGCACGCTGTTCGCGCGCGGCGGAGCGCTGGACGCCGAGGCGCTGGCGCAGGAGCTCTCTGCAGAGCCCCTGAGTCTGCCCGAGGCGGGAGCGCGGCTGGTCGCCGTGCTCAACGCCTGAGGGGACTACTTCTTCTTGCGCAGGGCGCGGACGATCTTGTCCTTCGTCTGGTTCACCGCGGCGCTGCTCACGCGCTGGGCCGCGGCGGCCGCCGGCTTGGTGTTGCTCGCCGTGCGGGTCTGGCCGGTGCGCGCGCGCATCGCCTTCATCAGCTGCATCTCGATGACGAGCAGCTCGTCCTCGAGCTCGGCGTTGCCCGCCGCAGCGCGCGGGAGGGGCGCGGCCACGTCCGCCGCAGCGCCGTGGCGCATGCGGACGACCTTCTCCTCCTCGGCGCTCAGGGTACGGGCCTTGCCGAGCGCACCCTTGAGCTCCTTCGCCGTCACCGTGCTGCTACCGACCTTGCGCTCCATCTGCCGCTCCCTTTCGAACCCCTGAACATCCATTCATGTCGGATGCGGCCGAGCCGCAACCTGTGAGGATTGTAGAGGGTGCAAGAACGAGATCAAATTTTCTTCCAACACCCCGCTGCCACCCTGTAGCAGCACACGTTTCCCCCTACTCCAGGACGGGGTGGGGGCGGACCCCGCAGGGGGGCCCGGGCGGGGTCAGTTGTTGTCATCGTCCTCATCGGGCTCGGCGCCGCCCGGAGGGGTGCCGGCGTCCGGCTTCGCGGGGCCCGAGCGCGGCACGCCGAAGCGGTCCAGCGCGTCCGCGATGCCCTGGGGCTTGTCCGCATCCGGCAGGAAGGTCTCGGGGGGCTTGAGGCGCGGGTCCTTGCCGATCTCCGTGCGGGCGCTGTCCAGGGTCATGTGCAGCTCGGCCTCGCCCACCCCGGCGTCGCCGCCCTTGCCGTCGCCGGGAACGGAGAGGCGCCCGTCCAGCGTGGCCTTGAGCACCACGGAGGTCTGCGCATCCACCCACACCTCGCCGGTGAGGCTGCGCGGCTCGCGCAGGGCGAAGAAGGCGGCGCGGCGGCGCGAGGTGTCGTCGCGGCCGTTGCGGGGGTTGAGCGCGGCGGGGAGCTCGGCCGCGTCCGGGGTGGCCTCGCCGGGGGTGGCGGGCGCGAGGCTCACCGCGTAGCGCTGGGCGCTGCGGCCCTCGTGCGTGCCCGCGCCCTGGGGGCTGAGCTTGAGGCGGCCGCGGAACAGCTCGTCGAAGTCGTGCAGCGCGCCGGTGAGCTCGGCGCGGGTGCGCTCGGCGATGCCGCGGTCGCGCGAGCGCAGGCGGAAGGTGCCGTAGCGGTTGCGCGCGTAGACCTTGCCGCCCACGCGCAGGACCTCGAGCCCCTGGTCGCGGCTGTTCTCCATCACGCCGTGGAAGTCGCCGCTCACGCCGCCCGGCCCCGCGCGCAGCGTGCGCTTCTCCACGAGCTTCACCGAGCCGCCGGCGCCCGAGGCCCACTCGGTCACCAGGTCCGCCGTGTACAGGTGGGGCCCGAGCCGCTCCGTCACCTCGGCCGCGTCCATGCCGAGCACGCGCCGCGCGACCGCCGGGTCGTCCGCCACGCCCTCGGGGGGCAGCTTCTGCGCCGCCGCGGTCACCGTCTGGGGCGGGGCCTCGGGCGAGAAGATGCGCTGCTTGGCCGCCTTGTCGACGGGGTCCTGGCACGCAGGCAGCGCCAGGCTGAGGGTGGCGACGAGGAGGGAGTTCTTCAGACGGCTCACGGCTCTGCTCACGGTTTCTCCCGAAGGGGGAAGGGGCAAGTTAGATGGGGCGCACAGGGGGGAGCAAGGGACGGCTTGCCTCTGCTGGCACAAGGGATAGAACGCGGGGCGCATGCAGAACCTGCGCGACAAGCTCCTGAAGGCCGGCCTCGTCACCGAGGACCAGGCGAAGAAGGTCGAGACGGCGGCCCCGAGCCGCCCTGCCCCCTCCCCGTCGAGGCGCGACGAGGGGGGTGCGGGTGAACGCGGGCCACGCCGGGAGGAATCCCGGGGACCGCGCCGCGACGATCACCGCCCCCGCCGCGACGAGGGCCGCGGAGGCCCTCCGCCCCGGCGCGAGGGTGGCCGCCCCTCCTTCGGCCGGCCGTCCGCGCCGGCTGCTCCCCCGGTCCCCAAGCTGCCGCCCATGCCGGGCTCGCGCGAGGCGCAGCGCCTGGAGAGCAAGAAGCAGCAGGAGCTGGCGCGCGCGCTGCGCGAGCTGGTGCTCGGCAACCAGGTGCCCGTGGACGTGGGCGCCAGCGTCTTCTACTTCATGACCCGCAAGGGCAAGCTGCGCCGGCTCGAGCTCACCGAGGCCCAGGCGAAGCAGCTCGAGGAGGGCGCGCTCGCGGTGGTGGAGCGCCCGGAGCCCGCGCAGATCGAGCACTCGCTGGTGCCCGCGGCGGCCGCCGAGAAGATGTACGCGCTGAGCCAGAAGTCGGTGCGCTTCCTCAACCGCAAGGACTCGCCCATCGGCTTCATGGACGACTCGGCGCTCAAGGCGCAGCAGGAGGCCGAGGCCGCCGGCACCGCGCAGGAGACGCCGGATGACGAGCCGGAGGCCGCTGGCGCCGAGCCGGAGGCCGCCGAGCCCGAGGCCGCTGCCGAGACCTCCGAAGCCACCGAGCCCCAGCCGAGCTGAAGGTCCGCGCTCCCCCGGGAGAGCAGCAGCGGAGGGCCCCGCGGTGAGCACCCCGGGGCCCTTCGTGCATCCGGGCTACGGGTTGAACGCGTCGATGCCCGTGATCGCCTTGCCCAGCACCAGCGTGTGCACCTCGTGGGTGCCCTCGTAGGTGTACACGCTCTCGAGGTTGAGCATGTGGCGGATGGGCGGGTACTCGTCCGTGATGCCGTTGGCGCCGTAGATGCCGCGCGCGACGCGGGCGATCTCCATGGCGCTCTTCACGTTGTTGCGCTTCGCGAGGCTCACCATCGTGGGCGTCGCCTTGCCCTCGTCCTTGAGCCGGCCGAGCCGCAGCGAGAGCAGCTGCGCCTTCACGATCTCCGTGAGCATGTCGGCGAACTTCTCCTGCGTGAGCTGGTAGCCGGCGATGGGGCGGTCGAACTGCACGCGGGACAGCGCGTACTCGCGCGCGCCCTCGAAGCAGGCGATGGCCGCGCCCGTCACGGCGAAGGAGATGCCGTAGCGCGCGTTGTTGAGGCAGCTCAGCGGGCCCTTGAGCCCCTTCACGCCGGGCAGCATGTTGCGCTCCGGAACGCGCACGTCCTGGAAGGCGAGCTCGGCGGTGGCCGAGGCGCGCAGGGAGAACTTGCCGGGGATCTCGCGCGCCGTGAAGCCCGGCATCCCCTTCTCCACGATGAAGCCGCGGATGGACTCGGGGCCGCCGTCGTCCGTCTTCGCCCACACGATGGCCAGGTCTGCGAAGGTGCCGTTGGTGATCCACGCCTTGCTGCCGTTGAGCACCCAGTGGTCCCCGTCCTTGCGCGCGCGCGTGCGCATCCCGCCGGGGTTGGAGCCGAAGTCCGGCTCGGTGAGGCCGAAGCAGCCGATGAGCTTGCCCTTGGCCATGCCGGGCAGGAAGCGCTCCTTCTGCTCCTCGCTGCCGTAGGCGTGGAGGGGGTACATGCACAAGGAGCCCTGCACGCTGGCGAAGGAGCGCAGCCCGGAGTCGCCCCGCTCGAGCTCCTGCAGCACCAGGCCGTAGGTGACGTTGTTCATCCCCGCGCAGCCGTAGCCGTGCAGGTTCGCGCCCAGCACGCCCATCTCCGCGATGCGCGGGATGAGGTGCATGGGGAAGGTGCCGTCGCGGAAGTGCTTGCCGATGATGGGCAGGTACTCGCGGTCGATGAACTGCGCCACCGTGTCGCGGGCGGCCTTCTCCTCGTCGGACAGCAGGTCGTCGATGCGGTAGAGGTCCGTGACTTCCGCGCGGGGCATGTGCGTCCTCGAGTAGGGGTTGCGGCGGCTTGTAACCCCCACCTCCAGGGCAGTCAAACGCGCCCGGCCGGGTATGCTGCGGCGCACGATGGCTCCTTCGGCGACTTCGAACAGGCGGATGGCAGTGGTCACCGGCGCGAGCCGCGGCATCGGGCGCGCCATCGCGCTCGCCTTCGCGCGCGAGGGTTATGGGGTGTGGGCGCTCGCCCGCTCGCGCGAGCAGCTTCAGGGGCTGCAGCAGGAGGCCGGTGACGCGGTGCGCCCGCTCGAGGTGGACGTGGCCGACGAGGCCTCGCTGCTCGCCGCCTGCCGCACCGTGCTGGAGCTGGGCCCGCCCGCGGTGCTGGTGAACAACGCCGGCATCGCGCTCGCGGCGCCGCTCGGCAAGACCTCCACCCAGGACTATGCGCGGCTCATGGCGGTGAACGTCACCGCGCCCTTCCTCCTCTGCCGCGAGCTGATGCCCGCGATGGCGGCGGCCGGCGGCGGCCGCGTGCTGAACATCGCCTCCACCGCGGCCGTGAAGGGCTTTCGCTACACGAGCGCGTACTGCGCCTCGAAGCACGCGCTGCTCGGGCTCACGCGCGCGCTCGCGGTGGAGTACGGCAAGAAGAACGTCACCGTGAACGCCGTGTGCCCGGGCTGGGTAGAGACGGACATGCTCACCGCTGCCACCGGCAACATCAGCAAGGCCACCGGGCGCAGCGAGGCCGAGAGCCGCGAGGCGCTCGCGTCGATGAATGCGATGGGCCGCATCATCCGGCCCGAGGAGGTCGCTGCGGTGTGCCTCTTCCTCGCCTCCGAGGCAGCGGCCGCCGTGACGGGCGCCACCTACGCGATCGACGGTGGGGAGACGGTATGAAGCGCCTCCTCCTGCTCCCCGCGCTGCTCGTCCTCTGTGCCTGCTCCCAGGTGCGGCTGCACCCCCAGTTCGAGCGGCAGTGGGAGGACCTCTACGGCTGCGCGCGCAGCACCACCGGCGAGGGCGAGGCGCAGCAGAAGTGCGCCGGGAAGTACGCGGACGTGGAGATCACCGGTCGCCTCGCCACGGTGGTCCCGATGTCCAACGGCAACGCGCGGCTGGACGTGGACGGCGTGCTGGACGCCACCACCCCGCGCGAGAAGTCCCACGTGGTGACCTGCATCCTGACGCCACCGCTCGATGTGCGGCGCATCAACTCCCTGGTGGCGCGCAAGACGTGGGTGACGGTGCACGGGCCGCTCATCCAGGTGGCCTCGAACGCCTCGGGCAACACCCTGCTCCTCGCACCCTGCGAGCTGAACGACACCGCCGAGGGACCGCCCGAGGTCGCCACGTCGCAGGCGGAGTGAGCGGCTGAGCCCGCGCGTCAGTGACGCAGCGCGGGGCGGTGGTGCTCGCCGAGCAGCACCGAGGCAAGCAGCGCGAGCAGCATGAGCACGCCCGCGCCTACTGCGGCGTAAATCGGAAGGAAGAGGAGGAGCAGCGCGGCCTGCGCGTCGGAGGCGAGCCAGCGCCAGCTCTCCACCTGCGCCGCGAGCGCGAGGAGCGGAAAGGCCACGGTGCCTACCTGCAGCATCCTGCGCACGGGCACGAACCGGTGGGCCAGGCGCTGCAGCAGGACGTGCAGCGACGCGAACGCAACCAGCGGCGTGAGCGCAAAGGCCGTCGCGAGGGCGTACGCGAACAACGCCGAGGGTTGGCGGGTGACGAGGTCGTGCAGCGCGCCCTTGTTCCAGAGAGCGTCTGCCACCAGCGCGCCGGCCGCGTGCACGGTGACTCCGGCCAGCAACATGAGGATGGGGACCTGATGACGTCGGTGCATGGGCTGCCTCCCTATGGGGGCAACCCTGGCCTCGACCTGTTCTTCAGCGTGAGTAACTAACTGTGGGCTCATCCATCACTCCCAGGAATCGATTCCGGCACGCGACGCTGCCAGCCCCGCCCGCTACAGTGCTCGCTCCCCACCGAGGAGGATGTTGCCATGCCTGGACCCACCGTCGTGCAGCCGCCCGGCTGGGCTCGCCCCAAGGGGTACGCGAACGGCATCGTCGCCGAGGGGCGCATGCTCTTCGTCGGCGGGCAGATCGGGTGGGACCCCACGAGCGAGACGCCCCGCTTTCCCGAGGGCTTCGCGGCGCAGTTCGAGCAGGCGCTCGCCAACGTGCTCGCGGTGGTGCGCGAGGCCGGCGGCGCACCGGAGAGCATCGCGCGGATGACCGTGTACGTGACGGACAAGCACGCGTACCTCGCCGCGGCGAAGGAGATCGGTGGAGCGTGGCGCAAGCTGCTCGGCAGGCACTACCCCGCCATGGCGCTGGTGCAGGTCGCCGCGCTGCTCGAGGACCGTGCGCTGGTGGAGATCGAGGCCACCGCGGTGCTCTGAGCGGGGACAGGCCTCGCCCCAAGTGCGCTAGAAGGTGGGCCATGCAGACGCCCACGTCCTTTCGCTTCGAGGTGCAGGACCGGGTCGGGGTCATCACCTTCACCCGGCCCGACATGCTCAACGCGCTGACCTTCGAGGTCTACCGCGAGCTCACCGACCTCTTCTTCGCGCTCGAGCGCGAGCCCTCCGTCGCCAGCGTGGTCATCACTGGCGAGGGCCGCGGCTTCTGCTCCGGCGGAGACGTGAACAGCATCATCGGCGAGCTGTTCAGCCGGGACATGCCGGGCCTCGTCGAGTTCACCCGGATGACCTGCGACCTCATCAAGAACATGCGCGCGCTGCGCAAGCCCATCGTCGCCGCGCTCAACGGCACGGCGGCGGGCGCAGGCGCCGTCATCGCGCTCGCCTCCGACCTGCGCGTGGCGAGCGAGAAGGCGAAGATTGCCTTCCTCTTCGTCAAGGTGGGCCTCGCGGGTGCCGACATGGGCGCCGCGTACCTGCTCCCGAAGATCGTCGGCCTCGGCCGCGCCACCGAGCTGCTCTACTTCGGCGACGCGATCGACGCCGCCACCGCCGAGCGCTACGGCCTCTTCAACCGCGTGGTGCCCCCCGAGCGCGTGCTCGAGGAGGCCATGGCCTGGGCCCGCCGCCTCGCCGACGGCCCGCGCTTCGCGCTCGGGATGACGAAGGAGCTGCTCAACGGCGAGCTGAACTCGGACCTCTACGGCGCGCTGGACAACGAGGCGCGCGCCCAGGCCGTCTGCATGCAGACCCAGGACTTCCGCGAGGCATACGAGGCCTTCGTCGCGAAGCGGCCCGCGAAGTTCACCGGACGGTAGGACGGACCTCTCTCACGCACGTCGCTCCAGGAGCTGGAACCCATGACCGAGGTCGGACTGCTGGAGCCGCGACACCTCGCCCTCGCGCTCGAGGCGCGCGCCGCCTACCGCTCGCTCGCGCCCCTCGCGGACGCCCACGAGCCCGCGGAGCTCGCGCGCGCCGTGGCGGCGCTCGGCCACTACGTGCACCTGGTGCCCGCGGCCTACGGCGGCGCGAGCGCGCGCGTGGACGTGCGCACGCTGTGCGTCTTGCGCGAGGAGATGGCCTCGGTGAACGCCGCCGCGGACTCGCTCTTCGCGGTGCAGGGGCTGGGCAGCCACCCCGTGGTGCTCGCGGGCAATGACGCCCAGCGCTCGGCGCTGCTGCCGCGCGTCGCTCGCGGCGAAGTGCTCTTCGCCTTCGCCCTCACCGAGCCCGAGGCCGGCTCGGACGTGGCCGCGCTCTCCACCCGCGCGACCCGCGACGGCGACGCGTACGTGCTGCACGGCCACAAGCGCTTCATCTCCAACGCGGGCGTCGCCACGCACTACACCGTCTTCGCGCGCACCGGCGAGGGCGCGCGCGGCATCTCCGCCTTCGTGGTGCCCGCGGATGCGCCGGGCTTGCGCGTCTCCACCGAGCTCAAGCTCATGGCCGAGCACCCCATCGGAGAGCTGCACTTCGAGGGCTGCCGCGTGCCGGCCTCGGCGCGCCTCGGCGAGGAGGGCCAGGGGATGAAGCTCGCCCTGGGCACGCTGGACATCTTCCGCTCCACCGTGGGCGCGGCGGCCGTGGGCATGGCGCGCCGCGCGCAGGAGGAGGCGCTTCACTACGCACGCACGCGCCGCCAGTTCGGCGCGCCGCTCGCGGAGCTCCCCGCGGTGCAGGCGCTGCTCGCGGACAACGCGGTGGAGCTGGAGGCCGCGCGGCTGCTCGTGCACAAGGCCGCGGCGACGAAGGACGCCGGCGCCGAGCGCATCACCTACGAGGCCGCGGTGGGCAAGCTCTTCGCCACCGAGGCCGCGCAGCGCATCGTGGACCGCGCGCTGCAGGTGCACGGGGGCAACGGCGTGGTGCGCGGCATGGCCGTGGAGCGGCTCTACCGCGACGTGCGCGCGCTGCGCATCTACGAGGGCGCCTCCGAGGTGCAGCGCCTCGTCATCGCGCGCGAGCTGCTCAAGCGCGGGTGAGGGCCCGCCCGGGGCTCAGCGGCCCTCGGGAGGCGGCGGCTTGTCCACGTTGGGCTCGGGGCGCGCGGGCTTCTGGGCGCGCCCCTGGCTCGCACCGATGAGCGACTGCGAGTGGCTCGCGCACGCCGAGCCCAGGAACAGGACGGCCAGCAACGACGTCACGACGGACGACGCTCTCATCGGACTCTCCCGTGTTGGAACGGCATGAGGAGACGCGAGGCGCTCAGTGGGGGGCGACGTACACGGTGACGTTCGACCCGTCCTTGGCGCCGTACTGCAGGCCCGTCTGCGGATCGATCGGCGGCCGATCGCGCCAGTCCTGCGCGCGCGCGTAGATGGCCTCGGGCCTGCCCTCCATGAGCACGGCGCTGTAGGGGGTGCTGAGGTAGCGGTAGTCCACGAGGCCCTGGAAGCTGGACAGGTGCCACCTGCTCTGCGGCTGCAGGTAGCCCGCGCGCAGCTCGTGGGCGCGCCACTGGGCCCAGGAGCTCGTTCCCGTGAGGCCGTAGACATCGCCCCTTGTGCCTCCGCCGGTGGCACAGCCCGTCGTCGACAGCACCAAGACTCCCACGCATCCTGCGAGCCAGCCGCGCTTCATGGCGTCCTCCCGGGTCGGATTGAGTGTCGGTGTCTCAATGCCTGGATACCCCGCACATATCGATAAGCACGCTCAGGCCGGAGTGCTCGAGGCAACGAAGCGCTCCAGACGCTCGAGTGCCTCGGGGAGGGAGGAGCGGCCGAAGCCGAGCCGGAAGTGGTCGCCGGGGAAGTCGTAGACGCTGCCGGGAAGCAGCAGCACGCCCTCTTGCTCCACGAGTCGCTGGCAGAAGCGGTCCACGGGCCCGCCCTGCAGCAGCCGGGGGAAGGCCACGCTGCCCGCGCGCGGGCGCACCCAGCCGAAGCGCTCCGCGTGGCGGGCGAAGAAGGCGTCGAGCAGGCCGAGGTTCCCCTCGAGCAGCGCGCGGCTGCGCGCGAGCACCTGCTCCTTCGCGCGCAGGGCGATGAGCGCGAGCACCTCGCTGGGGGCCGAGTTGCAGATGGTCGTGTAGTCCTTGAACGCCGCGATGCGCGCGCGCAGCCCCGCGTCCTTCAGCGCGAGCCACCCCACGCGCAGCCCCGCGAGCCCGAAGGCCTTGGACATCACCCCGAGGCTCACGCCGCGCCCCGGCAGCTCCACCGCGGCGGGGAGCCGGTCCGCGGGCGCGTACTCGAGCAGCCGGTACACCTCGTCCGAGAGGAGCACGATGCCCCGCGCCGCGCACAGCGCCCCGAGCGCCTCGAAGGCCGCGCGCGGCGGCAGGGCGCCGGTGGGGTTGTGCGGGAAGTTCACCACCACGCAGCGGGTGTTCGGCTTCAGGGCGCGCTCGAGCGCTTCCACATCGAGCTGCCAGCCGTCCTCGGGGCGCAGGCGCAGCAGCGCGACGTCCGCGCCCGTCGCGCGCGCCACCTCGTAGAGCGACTGGTAGCCCGGCCAGGTGACGAGCGCGTGGTCCCCCGGGCCGAGCAGGACGTTGAGCAGGACAAAGAGCGCCTCCTGCGCGCCGCCGAAGGTGAGCACCTCCTCGGGCGCCACGCCCGCGTAGAGCCCGGCGATCGCCTCGCGCAGCGCGGGCAGGCCGGTGCTCTCGGTGTAGCCCAGCGTGAGCGCCTCCCAGCGCGAGCGCGCGTCGTCGTCCGCGAGCGCGAGCAGGTCGGCCATCCGCCAGCCCTCGATGTCCGAGCTGCACAGCAGGTAGGGAGCGGAGAACTCCCACTTCGCGAAGTACCGCTCGAGCTTGAAGTCGGGGATGCGCATGGTCTCGTCAGTCTCCTCGGCCCGGGGGCGGGCGACCAGCCCCGCGAGGGCCGCTGGCCACAGGTCACCGGGCACCGATGCATAGCTTCGAGGGGCTGCCCTCCACCCCCTGCCCCGCCGAGGTGTCCGCATGCCACCGCACCGAGTTCCGCTCACCCTGCTCGACCCCGATGGCGGCTGGGTGAATGCGCCGGTCCACGTCTCCGAGCTGCACAACCGTCCTGTCCTGCTGCACTTCTGGTCCACGAACTGCAAGAGCTGCAAGGAGCAGCTGCCCTCGCTGCACAAGCTCATCGCGGAGTTCGAGCCGCGGGGCCTGCGCGTCATCGGCGTGCACGTCCCGCTCGACGAGAACGAGGCCGCGCTGGACACCAACGTCATCGAGACGGAGGCGCGCCGCCTCAACCTCAAGCACCCCATCGCGGTGGACGACGGCTCCATGGCGCAGGCCTACGGGGTGAAGGCCATTCCCGCGTTCCTCGTGTTCGACGCGAACCCCGAGCTGCGCCACCAGGTCTCCGGCGAGAAGGCGATGGGGCACCTGCGCTCGGCACTCGAGCGCGCCCTGGAGGAGAAGCCGCACGAGCCCCACGGCGACATCACCGCCAGCGCGCCCTGACCCCGGAGAAAGACCGCCCATGGCCGACCGCTCCCGGACCCTCTCCCTCCTGCGCAACGCCGCCGCCGCGTCCCTGGGCGCCGCGGTGGGACTGCGCGCCACGCTCAGCCACCGCTACGCCTTCCGCGGCCGCACGGTGCTCATCACCGGAGGCTCGCGCGGCCTCGGGCTGGTGCTCGCCCGGCACCTCGCGGCCGAGGGCGCGCGCCTCGCCCTGTGCGCGCGCGACGAGGACTCGCTCGCGCGTGCCCGAGAGGAGCTCGAGCGCCTGGGCGCCGAGGTGTTCACCCAGGCCTGCGACGTGCGCGAGCGCGCCCAGGTGCAGGCCCTGGTGGACGCGGTGCAGGCGCGCTTCGGCAGCGTGGACGTGCTGGTGAACAACGCGGGCGTCATCCAGGCGGGCCCGCTCGAGTCGATGACCGAGGAGGACTTCGCCGAGGCCATGGACACGCACTTCTGGGGCCCGCTGCACGCGACGCTCGCGGTGCTGCCCCAGATGAAGGCGCGCCGCGAGGGCCGCGTCGTCAACATCTCCTCCATCGGCGGCAAGCTCGCGGTGCCGCACCTGGTGCCCTACAGCGCGAGCAAGTTCGCGCTGGTGGGACTCTCGGACGGCCTGCGCGCGGAGCTGCGCCGCTACGGCATCGTGGTGACCACGGTGTGTCCGGGCCTCATGCGCACCGGGTCCCCTCGCAACGCGGACTTCAGGGGCGACAGCGAGGCCGAGTACACCTGGTTCTCGCTGAGCGACTCGCTCCCGCTGTTCTCGATGAGCGCGGAGCGCGCGGCGCGCAAGATCCTGCGCGCCACCCGCCGCGGCGACGCCGAGGTGGTGCTCAGCGTTCAGGCGAAGGTGGGCGCCCTCTCGCGCGCGCTCGCCCCCAACCTCACCGCCGGCGTGCTCGCGCTCGCGGCGCGCGCCCTGCCCCAGGACGCGAGCCCCGAGAGCGCGAAGGGCCGCGACAGCGAGACCCCGCTCAGCCGCTCGTGGCTCACGCTGCTCACCCAGCGCGCCGCGCGGCGCAACAACGAGGTGGGGCCGCAGGAGAGCGCGGCCTCGGTGCACTGACGGAGGCCTATGCGCGCGGCTTCGCGTCCTTCCAGAGGGAGAGCGGGTCCGCGCCCGCCTCCTTCGCCCGCTGCAGCTGCTCCTCGAGTGCGGTGAGCATGAGCGTGTTGCCGTCCTGGTGGTAGCCCTGCAGCGCCTCGGCGCAGGCGGGCACGCGGCGCAGGAACGCCTGCAGGCTCTCCGCGGTGAGCGCCTTCGCGTACATGCCGTAGCCCAGGCGCTCGAGGTAGAGCGCGTTGAGCACCTGCTCGAACTGTCCCTCCAGGGGCAGCGCGAGCAGCGGCTTGTGCAGGTACACCGCCTCGCTCATCAGCGTGTAGCCGCCGCCCGCCACCACGGCGCGCGCGGTGCGCAGGTCGTCGATGAAGCCCGCCTCGCTGAAGGGGCGGTAGGTGAGGTTGCCGTCCACCAGGTCCTCCTTCAGGTCGCGGCGCAGCCCGTAGATGCGGCAGGGCAGCCCGCTCTGCTTGAGCACCTCGGGCAGGCGCGTGTTGGTGGTGGCGGTCTGGTAGACGAGCAGGTGCTCGCCCTGCTCGCTGCGCGCGGCCAGCACCTCGGGGCGCAGGATGGAGGGCAGGAGCGTGGTGCGCTCCTTGCGCACGGGCGGGTAGAAGAAGGTGGTGACGAGGTAGTGGAAGGCGCCCGGCAGCTTCGCCTTCACCAGCGCGCGGCTCAGCTCGAAGCTGTCCTCGTGCCCCGCGAGCAGCGCCGGGTCGTGCTTGCAGCGGTTGATGACCTGCATGTTGTCCACGCTCACCACCGGCAGGAAGTGGTTGCGCGCGAACAGATAGCTGAAGCTCTCGAAGTCGCTCACCACCACGTCGGGGCGGAACTCCTCCGCCAGCTCCAGATACTGACGCACGTTCTGCGGCCAGCCCTTGAGCGCGCCCTGCACGTTCTGCAGCACCGTCTGCACGCTCTTCACGCTGTTGCCCTCGTAGGCGAGCGTGAGGCCCCAGATGCCGCGCACGTTCTGGAAGCGCTGCTGCAGGTAGTCGCGGGCGCGGCCCGAGACCACGATCTGCACCTCGTGCTTCTTCACCAGCTCCTCGAGCAGCACCCGCGAGCGCGTGGCGTGCCCCATCCCTTCGCCGACGACTCCATAGAGGATTCGCATTCGACGCCGCAGCATACGCGGGCTAGCCTGGGCGCGCCCATGGACGCCCCGCCCCGCTCCCCCCCGCCGCAGTCGCTCGCCCGCGCCGCGCTGCTGGGGCTGGGGCTGGGGCTGCTCGGGGGCGCCATGATGCTCGCCTTCTTCGCCCTGCGCGGCCTCACCGGCCCGGACTGCGCCGGCCTGGAGCCGATCGAGTGCGCCGCCGAGGTCGAGCTCGCGCGGTCGCTGGGCCGCCTGCAGGCCGCGAGCGCCGTCGCGCTCGCGCTGCTCTCGATCGCCGTGTTCCTCTGGCTCCGCAAGCGCTCCCCCGCTGACCACCCGTGACGCTGTTCCCAGGAGGACTCCCCGCGTGGACCCCACCCCTGCAGCCCTCGACTGGCGCCACCTCCCCGAGCGGCTGAACCTGGCCGAGCTGTTCCTGCACCGGCAGCTGCCCGCGCGGGGCGATGCACCGGCGCTGCTCACCGAGACGGAGACGCTCACCTACGCGCAGCTCGCGGACCAGGTGGACCGCGCCTGCGCGGTGTTCCGGGCGCTGGGGCTGCAGCCCGAGCAGCGCGTGCTGCTGATGCTGCCGGACGTACCGGCCTTCGCCTCCGCGTGGCTCGGCTGCGTGAAGGCGGGCGGCGTGGTGGGCGCGGTGAGCCCGGACCTCAAGCCCGAGGAGGTGCGCTACTACCTCGAGTACACCGGGGCCACGCTGCTCGTCGCGCACGCGAGCGTGCTGCCGCTGGTGGAGGCGGCCCTGCCCCACTGCCCGCGCCTGCGCCGGGTGCTGGTGGTGGGAAGTGGCGAGGCAGGCGCGGGAGCGGGCGCACACGTTGCCTACGAGCGCGCGCTCGCCGAGGCGACGCCGGACCCGCACTTCCACCCCACGCACAGGGACGACGCGGCGGTGTGGCTCTTCACCTCGGGCTCCACGGGCTTCCCGAAGGGCGCGGTGCACAAGGCGCACGACTTCCTCTACAACGCGCTCACCTACGGGCTGCCCATCCTCGGCTACCGGCCCGGGGACGTGATGCTCAGCGTGCCCAAGCTCGCCTTCGGCTACGCGCTGGGGACCAACCTGCTCTTCCCGCTGCTCGCCGGCGCCGCGAGCGTGCTCTTCCCCGAGAAGCCCACCCCCGAGCGCCTCTGCGCGCTGGTGCGCCGCTTCCGGCCCACGCTGCTCACCGCGGTGCCCACCGCGCTCAACCAGCTGGCGAGCGCGCCCGAGGCGGAGGGCACGGACTTCTCCTGCCTGCGGCTGTGCGTGAGCGCGGGTGAGGCGCTGCCCGCGGAGCTCTACCACCGCTTCCGCGCGCGCACGGGCGTGGAGGTGCTGGACGGCATCGGCAGCGCGGAGATGTTCCACATCTTCATCACCAACCGCCCGGGCGACGTGAAGCTCGGCGCGCTGGGGCGCGTGGTCGAGGGCTACGAGGCCCGGGTGTGCGACGACGAGGGGCACGAGCTGCCGCGCGGCGAGGTGGGCACCCTGTGGGTGCGCGGCGACTCGATGGCGCTCGAGTACTGGCGCGAGCACGAGAAGAGCAAGCACACCTTCCGCGGGGACTGGTGCGTCTCGGCGGACAAGTTCCGCCAGGACGAGGAGGGCTACTTCTACTTCTGCGGCCGCGGGGACGACCTGCTCAAGGTGAGCGGCAAGTGGCTCGCGCCGGTGGAGGTGGAGAACGCGCTGCTCAGCCACCCGGCGGTGCGCGAGGCGGCGGTGGTGGGCTTCAAGGACCACGACGGCCTGGACAAGCCGCGCGCCTTCGTGGCGCTGCAGCCCGGGCACGCGGGCAGCCCCGAGCTCGCCGAGGCGCTCAAGGCGCACGTGCGCGCGCAGCTCGCCGCGTACAAGGCGCCGCGCGAGGTGCGCTTCGTGGAGGCGCTGCCGCGCAGCGAGCGCGGCAAGGTGCTCAAGGGGGAGCTGCGCGCATGAGCAGCCCGTTTCGCGCGCTGGAGGCCGCCCACCTCTCCTGGCCGCGCGTGCGCGCGCTCGCCCGCGGCGGCGCAGTGGCGCTCCTGCCGGTGGGCTCGACGGAAGCGCACGGGCCCCACCTGCCGCTCGCGGTGGACGTGCTCATCGCCCAGGCGGTGTGCCGCGAGGTGGCGCGGCGCCTGGAGAGCGAGCGCGGGGTGCAGGCGCTGCTCTTTCCGCCGGTGGCCTACGGTCTCACCGACTTCGCCGCGTCCTTCAGCGGCACGGTGAGCCTCGCGGCGGACACGGCGCGCGCGCTGCTCGCGGACGCGCTCGCGGGCATCGCGGGGCACGGCTTTGCGGCGACGCTCGCGGTGAACCACCACCTGGAGCCCGCGCACTTCCGCGTGGTGCACGAGGCGGCGAAGGCCGCGCGCGAGCGCAGCGGCGCGCGCGTGCTGGCGCCCGACCACCGCCGCCCGCCCACCGGGCCCCTGCTGGGCCGGGAGTTCACCCACGGCGGCAGCCACGCGGGCTGCTACGAGACCAGCCTCATGCTCGCCGCGGCGCCCGAGCTGGTGGACCAGGACGCGCTCGCGGGGCTCGCGGCCGTGGAGGTGGACCTGCCGGCGCGCATCAAGGCCGGGGCCAGGGACTTCCACGAGGCGGGAGGGCCCGAGGCCTACTTCGGGGATCCCCGCAGTGCCTCGGCCGAGGAGGGGAAGCGGCTGCTCGGAGTGCTCGCGGACGCGGTGCTCTCGGCGCTGGACGCCCCCTGAGTCACGGCGACCCCAGGATGACAGCGCGTCGGCCGCTGGTGTAATCCTACAGTGTAGGGGGGGCTGAGCCAGCGAGTGTCGTGTCGGGTCCCCCGGCCACCGTTCTCCTGTCTCTCCAAGCCCCTCCGAGCCCTCATGAACGCCCTCGCCCGCCCCGCGGACGTCCGTCCGGACACGCTTCCCCTGCAGACGCTGCAGCTCACCCCCCGCGAGCAAGCGGAGGGGGTGATGAGCGCCGAGCACCGGGAGCTCGCGGCGGCCATCCTCGCCTTTCGTGGCTACGTCATCCTCAAGGACGCGCTGCGCCCGGAGTTCGTGGAGCGGCTGCGCGCGGAGGTGGCGGAGATCTACGCGGACTGCCGGTCCACGCTGGACGCGGTGGAGACGGACGGCAGCCCGGATGCGGTGCGCCACACCTACGTGTCCGGGCGCAAGGGAGCCACCTTCTGGTTCCGCAAGTCGCGCTGGCGCATCTTCCCGCGCCTCACCGGCATCATGGGCTCGCCGGAGCTGCTGGCGAACGCCTTCGTGATGCCGGTGCTCGAGCAGCTGCTGGGGCCCGGCTTCTACTGCAAGTACGTCTCGAGCGACACCTGCGTGAAGGGGGCGATGCTGCAGTCGCCGCACAGCGACATCGACCAGGACCGGGTCATCCACCAGGGCCAGTGGCGGCCGCGCGGCTTCATCGTGAACGTGCCGATCGCCGAGTGCGGGCTGCACAACGGTCCCACCGAGGTGTGGCCGGGCGGCAGCCACATGTGGTCCTCGGGGCTGTTCGAGCGCTTCGGGCTCGCGCCCTACGTGCAGGACGGGCGCAACCCCCCGGTGGAGCGGCTCGCCGAGTACTTCCCGAGCGTGAAGGTGACGCTGCAGCCCGGGGAGATCCTCGTGCGAGACCTGTCCATGTGGCACCGCGGCACGCCCAGCGGCAGTGAGCAGCCGCGCACCCTGCTCACCACGGCCTACTTCCGCGCGGGCTACGAGTACTTCTACGGCGACGCCTCCTACAACCTGGACCCGCAGCTCTACCGCGAGCTGGACCCGCGCGTGCGCGGCCTCTTCCAGCACCACTTCTCGCTCGCCCACGCCCTGCGCCTCGCCCGGCACCGGGTGAGCTCGGCGGTGGGGCGGCGCGCAAAGGCCCTCTTCACCCGCGGCTCGTAGTAAAGGGGCACACCTTTCCCCCCATCCGTGGCCGCTGTACCCCTGGCAGGGTCATACAGCGCGCCCCAAATTCTGCACATGCAAGGCACAGCTCCCATGGTCTCCGACGTCCCGGACGTCTCCGTCGTCATCCCCACCTTCCGCCGGCCCCAGGCGCTGCGCGAGGCGCTGGAGAGCGTGCTCGCGCAAGAGGGCGTCCAGGTGGAGGTGCGTGTCCTGGACGACAGCCCCGAGGGCTCGGCGCGCGAGGTGGTGGAGGCATTCCGCGACGCGCGCCTCACGTACGTGAAGCGCGAGGTGCCCACCGGGGGTGACCCGGCGGTGGTGCGCAACGAGGGCTGGCCGGTGGCGCGCGGCCGCTACGTGCACTTCCTGGACGACGACGACCGGGTGGCCGCGGGCGCCTACCGCGCCATGGTGGCCGCGCTGGATGCGAACCCGCGCGCCGGCATGGTGTTCGGCCGCGTGGACCCCTTCGGCAACAACGCCGAGGTGCTCGCGCACCAGCGCGCCTACTTCGCGGACGCGGCGCGCCGCGCCAAGCGGGCCCAGAAGGTGGGCTCGCGCCGCTGGATGGCCACCAACATGCTGTTCCGGCCCACGGTGCTGGTGAACAGCGCCTGCATGGTGCGCCGCGAGTGCGTGGCGCCGCTGGGCGGCTACCGCACCGAGTGCCTGGTGGTGGAGGACGTGGACTTCTACCTGCGCGTCATCCGCCGCTTCGGCTTCGTCTTCCTGGACGAGGTGGTGGTGCACTACCGCACGGGCGAGACCTCGCTCATGCACGACGCCCACTCCGAGCGCGTGGTGCGCTCGTACGGCGCCATCTACGAGCGCTACCGCGAGACGTACGGGCAGCTGGAGCTCACGGCGCTCAAGCTGTGCGCGAGGACGGTGCTGCGGTGGCTGTGAGCGCACTTCGCGTCGAGTCGCACGAGACGCCCGAGCGCCTGCGCGCGCTGCAGCCCGCGTGGCAGCAGCTCGGCGCCGAGGCGCACGGCGGCCTGCCCTTCCGGCTCTGGGAGTGGCAGGACGCGTGGTGGCAGCACATGCGCGCGCGCCAGCGCAGCGTGGGAGACCGGCTCTGGGTGCACGCGGTGCACTCGGAGGCTGGCGAGCTGCTCGCGGTGGCGCCCTTCATGCTCACCCACCGCCCCTCGGTGGGCCCCCTGCGCCTGCGCGAGCTGCAGCCCTTCGGCGCGGACCCGAACATGACCGAGGTGCGCAGCATCACCTGCCGGCCCGGGCACGAGGCGGCGGTGTTCGGCGCGCTGCGCGCGCACCTGCGCACGCGCGCCGGCGAGTGGGACTGGATGAACTGGGGCAGCGTGCAGGAGGGCAGCGAGGCGGAGGCGCTGCTGCGGGCGCAGCCGGGCGTGCGCTGGGTGCGCGAGACGCCGGACTTCCTGATGCCCCTGCCCGCGGACTGGGAGACCTTCCGCTCGGGGCTCAAGCGCAACATCAAGGAGTCGCTGCGCAAGTGCTACAACGCGCCCCGCCGCGATGGGCTCGAGCCGCGGCTCGAGGTGGCCGAGGGCCCCGCGCAGGTGGCCGAGGGAGTCGCGCACTTCCTGCGCCTGCACGCGGCGCGCGCGAGCCGCGAGGACACGGTGCGCCACCGCGACGTGTTCTCGAGCGACGAGGCGCAGGGCTTCCTCGGGGACGTGTGCGCGCGGCTCGCCGGGCGCGGCGTCACCCGCGTGTTCCTGCTGCACCTGGGCGACGCGGTGGTGGCCGCGCGCGTGGGCTTCCTGCTGGGCGACAGCCTCTACCTCTACTACTCGGGCTACGACCCGGCCTTCGCGCAGTACAGCGTGATGACCACGCTGGTGGCCGAGGCGCTGCGCTGGAGCATCGAGCGGGGCCTGCGCACGGTGAACCTCTCCACCGGGGAGGACGTGTCCAAGACGCGCTGGGGGCCGGAGTGCGTGCGCTACCGCGAGGCGCTCGAGCTCTCGCCCAGCCTGCGCGGCAGCCTCGCGTGGGACGGCTACCAGCGGGCGCGCCGCGCGATGGCGAGCCCGCGCCTGAGCCAGCTCGCGGAGCGCTTCCTCAAGCGCAGCGCCGGCTAGGCGCGCGGGCCGTGAGCGGGAGGGAAGGCACGATGCGCAGCGCAGTGCGGTGGGCAGCAGGGGTGGCGGCGCTGGGGCTCGTGCTCGCCCCGGTGGCGCGCGCCGCGCTCTACTCCGAGCGGCTCTTCCACTACCCGCGCCCGCGCGCCCAGTGGCCCGCGGAGCTGCCGCCCGCGCAAGCAGCGCACTTCACCACCTCGGACGGGCTCGGGCTCTCGGGCTGGTTCGTGCCGCCGCGCAACGGCGCCACGGTGGTGCTGGTGCACGGGCTCGGGCAGGGGCGCCAGGGGCTCTTGCCCGAGGCGCGGGTGCTGCTCGAGGCGGGCTACGGCGTGCTGCTCTTCGACCTGCGCGCCCACGGCGAGAGCGCGGGCGAGGCCACCACCTGGGGCAACGAGGAGCGGCGCGACGTGGAGGCGGCGCTCGCGTGGGTGCGGGCGCAGCCGCAGGTGGACCCGGCGCGCGTGGGCGGCCTGGGCTTCTCCATCGGGGCGAGCGCGCTCGCGGACGTGGCGGCGCGCGACGCGGGGCTGGGCGCCGTGGCGCTCGTCTCCCCCTACACGCTGCTCTCGGACGAGGTGGACTTCGACTGCGGGCACCGCGACCCGCTCTCGCGCCTCGGCATGCGCCTGCCCTTCTGGCGCCGCCACATCGACCTGGCGGCGGTGCGCACCGTGGACGCGCTGCACGCGCTCGCGCCGAGGCCGGTGTGGCTGGTGGTGGGCGCGCTCGAGCGCGACACCGAGATGAACGCCGCGCTGCTCGCCGCGGCGCCCTCGGGGGCGAGCTGGCGGGTGCCGGGCGCAGGCCACGGCCACCTGGTGGAGGCGGCCCCGGCCGAGTACCCGCGCCGCCTGCGCGCCTTCTTCGACGCGGCGCTGCAGCCGCACCACCCCTGAGGAGCGCGCATGTCCCCTGCTCCCCACCCGCTCTCCCCGCCGCGGCAGGAGGCGCCGCTCCCGCTGCTGCACCCGGTGTCCCCGCAGCCGCTCGCCTCCGGGCCCCGCCTGCTCGCGGTGGACGCCGCGCGCGGCACCGCGATGCTGTTCGTGTTCCTCTCCCACTTCGCGGACAATTACTTCCCCGTCACGGATGCCGCGCACGCGCGGCTGCGGGTGACGCTGCAGGGGGTGGGCTTCCTGGCCACTCCGAGCTTCATGCTCATCAGCGGGCTGATGCTGGGCTTGTTGTTCGAGCGGCGGCGCGAGGCCTTCGGCCCGGTGCGCCGGGCGCTGCTCCGCCGCGGCCTCTTCCTGCTCACCATCGGCCACGTGCTCATCGCGGTGGCGCAGCTGCCCTCGCTCCCCTCGCCGTGGGAGGCGCTGCAGGAGCTCGAGGTGACGGACACCATCGGCGTCGCGCTGCTGGTGGGCCCCCTGCTGGTGCCGCGGCTCTCCGCGCGCGTGCGGCTGCTGCTCTCCGCGGGGCTCTACGCGCTGAGCCAGGTGCTGGTCTATGCCTGGACGCCGCACGCAATGGCGGCGCAGCTGGTCAAGGACGTGCTGCTGGGGATCTCGGACTCGCACCACCTGCTCATCTACTGCTTCCCCTTCGCGCCCTGGATTGCGCTGTACTGCGCAGGCAGCGTGCTGGGGGAGTGGCTCGCGCGCGAGCTGGCGGCGGGCCGCGAGGAGGCGGTGCGCGCGCGGCTCGTGCGGCTGTCGAAGGCGCTGGGCGGCGTCGCGGTCGCGGGAGTCTCGGTGCACCTCGTCATGCGCTGGGCGCGGGGCCATGCGGCCGGGTTCTCACCGGGAGCCCAGCAGGTGCTCGAGGTGCTGCGCCACGCGAGCTCACCCTTCTCCAAGATGCCGCCGGGGCTCACCTACCTCGCGCTCTACTGCGGGCTCGCGCTGGGCATCCTCGCGCTGCTGCTGCGCGCCGAGCGCGCGGGGCGGCTCGGGCCCTACCTGCGCGTGACGGCGATGCTGGGGCGCCACTCGCTGCTCGCCTTCGTGCTGCAGTTCTACGTCTACTACGCGCTGCTGCCCTGGCTGGGACTGCGCTACTCGCCCGCGTGGCCGCTGTACCTGCTCGCCACGGTGGGGCTCCTGCTGGGGCTGGTGCGGCTCGCGGACGCGCCGCCTTCGGGGTGGGGCGCGTCGCGGCGGCGGGCTGCCCTGCGCTGAGGGCCCGCAGCCTGGCCGAGTGCCGTGCGGCCAACCCTTCGGCGCCCGGCGGGGTCCAGTAAGGGATATTGCCCGCGCAACCAAGCCCGGCTAATTAAGGCTGGCCTTACTATAAGGCTCCGGTGTAGGAGGCCGCCTTATGCAGCTCGAGTCCCTGAAGATGTTCTGCGACGTGGTCGAGACCGGATCCTTCTCGCGCGCCGCGCAGCTCAACCACGTGACCCAGTCGGCGGTGAGCCAGCAGATCCGCGCGCTGGAGAACCGCTACGAGCAGAAGCTCTTGAGCCGCAGCGCGCGCCAGGTGACGCCCACGCCCGCGGGCGAGCGCCTCTTCCGCGGGTGCAAGGAGATCCTCGCGCGCTTCGGCGAGGTGGAGCAGGAGATCCGCGAGCAGAGCGCGGAGGTGGCCGGCACCACCACGGTGTCCACCATCTACTCGGTGGGCCTGCACGAGCTGGCGAGCGTGCAGAAGGTGCTGCTCAAGACGCACCCCAAGGTGAACCTGCGGCTGAACTACCGGCGCAACGACCAGGTCTACGACGACGTCATCCTGGGCGCGGCGGAGATCGGCATCGTGGCCTACCCGCAGCCGCGCGCCGGCGTGGACATCCACCCCTTCCGCGACGACAAGCTCGCGGTGGTGTGCCACCCGGGCCACCCCTTCGCCTCGAAGAACAAGGTGAGCCTCACCGCGCTCTCGGGCGTGCCCTTCATCGCCTTCGACCGCGAGGCCCCCACGCGCAAGGCGCTGGACCGGGTGTTCCGCGAGAAGAACCTCGAGCTGAACCCCATCATGGAGATGGACAACGTGGAGACCATCAAGCGCGCGGTGGAGATGGGCCTGGGCGTGGCCATCCTCCCGCTCGCCACGGCCCACGGCGAGATCGCCCAGGGCACGCTGGTGGCCAAGCCCTTCGCGGAGGGCCCCGTCTCGCGCCCCATCGGCCTGCTCATCCGCAAGGGCAAGTACCTGGACCGCGCGAGCGCCGCGGTGCTCGAGGCCTTCAAGGCCGTGCCGGTGGAGGAGTAGCCTCCCAGCGAGTCGTCAGCCCAGCGCGTCGCGGATGAAGCGGCGCAGGGCGTCCGGGGACACGGGCTTCTCCAGCTGGCAGTTGTCCACCTGCGAGAGGAAGGCGCGGGCCTTCGGAGTGAAGGCGCCCCCGGTGAGGAACACCATGGCGCGCGCCTTCTCCGGGGCCCAGCGGCTGAGCTCGGCGTGCAGGTCCATGCCGGTCATCTCCGGCATCATCAGGTCGCAGAACACGAGGTCGAAGTGCTCGCCGGCGCGCAGCCGCTCCAGCGCCTCCTGGGCGCGCGTGAGCGCGAGCACGTCGTGCTCGTCGCGCAGCAGCAGCTGGTAGGTCTTGCCGATGCGCGGCTCGTCGTCGATGAAGAGCAGCCGCCCGCGCCGTCCGGCCCTCACGCCGGGCCCGGGGGCGGGCGCGCTCTCCTCGGGCGCCTGCGGCAGGAACACGCGCATGCAGGTGCCCTGGCCGCGCTCGCTCTCCACCTCGATGCTGCCGCCCAGCTGCGAGACGATGCCGTGGCAGATGGCGAGCCCCAGCCCCGTCCCCTCGCCGATGGGCTTGGAGGTGAAGAAGGGGTCGAAGATGCGCGGCAGGTGCTCCCGCGCGATGCCCTCGCCGCTGTCGCGCACCTCCACCGCCACGCGCCCATCCGCCGCGGGGTAGACGCGCACCTCGATGTGGTGGCGGTCCGCGCGCCCCTCGGGGATGGCCTGGGCGGCGTTGACCAGCAGGTTGAGGAACACCTGGCCGAGCCGCGACTCGTTGGCCTGCACCCGGGGCACCGGCGAGAAGTCGCGCACGAGCCGGGCGCGGTGGCGGATCTCGTTCCACGCCATGTTGATGGAGGACTGCAGCACCGCGAGCACGTCCACCGGCCCGCGCCGCTCGTCGTCCCCGCGCGAGAGCGTCTTCAGGTCGCGCACGATCTGCCGCACCCGCTCGGCGCCCTCGCGCGCCTCGCGCACCACCTCGAGCAGCGCCTGCTCCTGCGCGCGGGCCAGCTGGGCCTCGAGGTAGCCGAGGTTTCCGAGCACGTAGGAGAGGGGGTTGTTGATCTCGTGCGCCATCCCGGCCGCGAGCGTGCCCATGGACACGAGCCGGTCGGCCGCCATCAGGCGCCGCTGCAGCTCGGCGCGCTCGGTGATGTCGCGCGCCACCAGCATCACGCAGGGAGCGCCGTCGAACTCGATCGCGAGCAGCTGCACCTCCGCGGTGCGCTCGCCGCCCGCGCCGCAGTGGAAGCGGTACTCGGCCGGAGGCGGCGGGGCCACCCCCTCGGCGAGCGCCCGCACGTGCCCCACGAGCGCCGGGGCGTCCCCGCCGTGCAGCAGCTGCGCGAGCGCGCGGGGCTGCAGCTGCGCGAGCGAGGCGACCCCGAGCGTGCGCAGGCCGCGCGGGTTCGCGTACACCACCTGCGCGTCGCGCAGCACGAGGATGCAGTCGGTGGAGGCCTCGATGAGGGTGCGGAAGCTCGCCTCCGAGCGGCGCAGCGCATCCTCCGCGAGCCGCCGCGCGGTGGTCTCCAGCGCCACCTTGCCCAGGAGGGGCGTGCCCCCCGGACGCTCGATGGGGAAGACCACGGTGAGCCACTCGCGCGGACCGGCAGCCGTCTGCACGCAGCGCAGGGCCTCCAGCACGCGCTGCTCCCGCACGGCGCGCAGGTCCCCGCGGTGAATCTCGGCCGTCTGGGCTCCCGGGTGCACCTCCTCGAGCGTGCGCCCGAGCAGCTCCTGCATCGGCTTGCCGTGCTGGCTCACGGCCCCGGGGTTGAGGAAGAGGTAGCGGCCCTGCTCGTCCTTGATGGAGGCGGCGATGGGGCTGTGCTCCATGAAGGAGCGGAAGCGCTGCTCGCTCTCCTCGAGCGCCCGGCGCGCGCGCTCGTGGGCCTCGTGCACGTCGATGAGGCTGCCGATGTAGCCCGCGAACTCCCCCGCCTCGTCGAAGTAGGGCACCCCGCGGTCGAGCATCCAGCGGTGGGCGCCGTCGTGGCGGCGCAGCCGGAACTCCAGCTCGAAGGGCTCCCGGCGCACGGCGTACGCGAAGCCGGTCTCCAGCACCCGGGGGCGGTCGTCCGGGTGCAGGCACTCCACCCAGCCCACCGTGGCCTCCTCCAGGGTGAGCCCCGTGAAGGCGAGCCAGGTGGAGTTGAAGTAGTTGCAGCGGCCCACGGCGTCCGCGCGCCACACCAGCATGGGCGCATGCTCGAGCAGCAGGCGGCCCTGCTCGGCGTCGGGGGGCAGGCTGGTGGGGCTGGGGGGAAGGTGGGTCACGCTGGCGCAGGAACACCCGCGCGCGCCGCTTCACTTCCAGTGCGCCCTACTCGCTCTCCCGCTCGCTCGCCTCGAGCAGCTTGTAGAGCGTCTTGCGGTCCACCCCGAGCAGGCGCGCCGCCTCGCTCTTGTTGCCGCCGGTGTGCTGCAGCAGGTGCGCGGCGTAGCGGCGCGAGAGCTCGGCGAGCGTGGGCAGGTCGCCCGCGAGCCCGGTGAGCTTGGGGGTCGCATCCCCGATGGGCGCGGGGAAGTCCTCGGGCCCCAGCACGCCCGTCACGTTGAGGGCGAGCGCGCGCGCCACCACGTTCTCCAGCTGGCGCACGTTGCCCGGCCACGCGTACGCGGTGAGCCGCGCGAGCGCCGCCGGGGTGACGGCGGGGCGCACGCCGCCGCGGGCGTGGAGCGCGGCGAAGTGCTCCACCAGCGCGGGCACGTCCTCGCTGCGCTCGCGCAGGGGCGGCAGGTGCAGGTGCACCACGTCCAGGCGGTAGAGCAGGTCCTCGCGGAAGGCACCCTCGGCCACGCGCGCGCGCAGGTCCTTGTTGGTGGCGGCCACCACGCGCACGTTCACGCGCACCGGGGTGCTCTCGCCCACGCGGCGGATCTCCCCCTCCTGCAGCGCGCGCAGCAACTGCGCCTGCACCTTGGCGCCCACGTCGCCGATCTCGTCGAGGAAGAGGGTGCCGCCGTCCGCCTCCTCGAAGAGCCCGCGGCGCGGCCCCGAGGCGCCGGTGAAGGCGCCCTTCGCGTGGCCGAACAGCTCGCTCTCCATGAGGCTCTCGGCGATGGCGCCGCAGTCCACGGGGATGAAGGGCTGCGAGGCGCGGGGGCTGCGCGCGTGCAGGGCGCGCGCGACCTGCTCCTTGCCGGTACCCGTCTCGCCGGTGATGAGCACGGGCACGGGGCTGCCGGCGGCGCGCGCCACCTGCTTGTACACCTCGAGCAGCGCGGGGGAGCGGCCCACCAGCGCGCGCTTCTCCGCGGCGCGCGCCTTGAGGGCGCGGTTCTCCTCCTGCAGGCGCTTCTGCTCGAGCGCGCGGCGCGCGATGCGCACCAGCGCGTCCAGGTCGAAGGGCTTGGGCAGGTAGTCGAAGGCGCCCTGCTGGATGCTGTCCAGCGCTCCCTCGATGTTGCCGAACGCCGTGAGCACGATGACGGGCGCGTCCGGCTGCGCACTGCGCGCGTGCGCGAGCACCCGCAGGCCGTCGCCCGGCTCGGGCATGGCCATGTCGGTGAGGACCAGGTCCCAGCCGCCCGCGTCCAGCCGCTCTCGCGCGCTCGCGGCCCCGTCCGCCTCGTGCACCTCGCCGAGGCCCCCGAGCAGCCGGCGCAGCAGGTCGCGCGCGTGCGGGTCGTCGTCCACGACAAGGATGCGCTCGGCGCTGCGGCTCGCGGCGCTCATCCTGCGGTCTCCATGGCTGTGGCAGGAGGCGGCGCGGCGAGCGGCAGCTGCACGCGCACCCGGGTGCCCTGCCCCTCCGCCGAGTGCACCTGGATGCCGCCCCCGTGGGCCTCCACCACGCGCTTCACCGTGGCGAGCCCCAGGCCGTGGCCCGGAAGTGCGCGCACCTCGGGGGCGCGGAAGAAGGGCTGGAACAGCGCCGCCTGCACGCGCTCCCCCATCCCGATGCCGTTGTCCTTCACCTCGAGCACGGCCGTGTCCTCCTCGCGCGCCACGCGCACCTCCACCCGGGCGCCCTCGCGCCCCGCGGTGTACTTCACGGCGTTGGAGAGCAGGTTCTGGGCCACCACCTGCAAGAGCTGCGGCGGGCAGCGCACGGCCACCCCCCGCTCCACCTCGCGCGAGAGCGCCACGCCCTGGGCGGCCGCCGTCTGGCTCACCTCGAGCAGCAGGGTCTCCACCGCCACGTCCAGCTCGCCGCGCGGCCGCTCGCTGCCCGCGCGGGTGCCGGCGCGGCAGAAGCGCAGCAGCGCCTCGATGAGCTCGCTCATGCGCGCAGCACCCGCCTCCGCGTGGCCCAGCATCTCGAGCGCGCCCGGGTCCTTCAGCCCCGCGCTGCGGCGGATGAGGGTGAGGTAGCCGCGCAGGGGCGCGAGCGGGGCCATCAAATCGTGCGCGACCCGGCTCGCGAAGGCGTCCAGCTCGCGGTTGTGGCGCCCCAGCTCCTGCAGCTGCTCCTGGATGGTGGCCTCCTGCGTCCGCAGCCGCCGCGTCACCTGCCAGCCCACCGCGAGGCTGAGCAGCACCGCGAGCAGGGTGAGCGCGGCGCTGCCCTGCGTGCTGCGCAGGCGCAGGGTCTCCACCTGTCGCAGCAGGTCGCGCGTGTCGCGCGCGTTCTGGGCCTCGAGCTGCGCGGCGAGGCTGTCCAGCTCCACCGCCACCGGGTGCAGCTGCTCCACCAGGTGCAGGCGCGCCTGCTCCGCCTCGCGGGCGTGGCTCAGGCCCACCGTCTCGCGCACCTTCGCCGCGAGCGCGTCGCAGCTCGCGTTGAAGCGCTTCCACACCCGCAGGCCCTCGCCCTCGGGCAGGCCGCGGGTGCTCTGGGCGCTCGCATCCCGGATGCGCGCGAGCACGCCGGCCATCGCGGCGTCCGCCGCCTCGCGCTCCACGTCGTTGGAGGCGCGCACGTGCGCCTCCGTCGCGCTCTCCAGCAGCAGCGCGTCCACCCGGATGCGGCCGATGAGCGCGGTGCGCGCGAGCGCGTCCTGCACCAGCCGGTCCACGCGCCGGCTCGCGCGCACCTGGGCCCAGAGCGTGAAGAGGGCCGCGGCGGACAGGAGCGCCACGGTGAAGAGGAAGCCCGCGCGGTAGCGGCGGATGGAGCTGCCGAGCGCCATGCGCCTAGGGCTGCCCCACCGCCCCGGCCTCCTGCGGCGGGGACAGCGGCGGCGGGGCGCTGCCGCGGCGCGCGCGGGTGAGCGCCTGGCGGTACCAGAGCTCGGACATCTGGTCGTGCAGGGTGCTCAGCTCGCGCTCGCGCTGCTCGAGCTGCTGCGCGTGCTCCTCCAGCTCGCGCCGGTCCGCCTCGCTCGCGCGCAGGTCCAGCGAGAGCAGCTCCGCCTCCTGGGCGGCCTCGGCGCGCTCGGCCTCCAGCGCCTCCTGCGCGCTCTCCAGTGTGGCGAGCGCGTTGAGCAGGCGCTGCTCCTCCTCGCGGCCCGCCTCCAGCTGCGCGCGCAGCCGCTCGGCCTCCGCCAGCTGGGCCCGGTAGCGCCCGGCCGGCACGCACGCCGCGCCGCTCCCGCCCAGCCCCAGCAGGGTGAGCGCCAGGACGAGCGCAGGGCGGCGGCAGCGGGGACTGACGGTGTTCGGCACGGACCGCGCGAGGATGCTCAAGATGGACCGGCGCGTCAAAAGGAACCCGCCCCTTCGGGGGGCTTGGAGGGACGCTCGGTGGCCGCCTGCCTGGGGAGCCGCTCCTCGCGCTCCCGAGGCGGCCTGGGGAGCCGCTCCCCAGGCCCACATGTAAGTCCAGGCGCGGGTGGGCGTGGCACGCGGGCTGCTCTGTCCACTGGCTGCCACGGCGCATTCCGCACCGGTAGAGCCACGTTGGAGCTTTCCATGAAGCGCATCGTCACCGTGATCGCCCTCGCTGCCTCCTTCGCCGCCTTTGCCGCCGAGACCCCGGCGCCTGCCGCTGCCCCTGCCGCTCAGATGAAGGCCTCCGAGACCAAGACCGAGAAGGCCTCCGAGACCAAGGCGACCGAGATGAAGGCCGAGGCCGCTCCGGCGAAGAAGGCCACCAAGAAGACCGCGAAGCACGCCGCCGCCACCTCGAAGACCGAGACGAAGACGGAGACCAAGGCCGAGACGACCCCGGCCCCCACGAAGTAGCGGCCCACGCAGCACCGCAGCCGAAGCCCCTCTTCGCGGGGAGCGTCCCGGGCCCTCTGGCGGGAGGCTCCCTGCACTTCGTTCGGGGGCTAGTAGAGCTTTCGCAGGCGCGCCGCGAAGAAGCCGTCCATCCCCTCGGGGCCGGGCAGCGTGCGCAGGTAGCCCTGCGCGAGCGGCAGCTTGAGCGTGGGCAGCGAGGGCGGCTCGGCCGTCCACTCCGGGTGGCTGCGCAGGAACATCTCCACCTGGTCCTGCCCCTCCTCGGCCTCGGTGGTGCACACCGCGTAGAGCAGGAGGCCGCCGGGGGGCACCTGCTCCTGGCAGTTCTCGAGGATGCGGCGCTGCAGCGCGGCGATGCGCGGGATGTCCTCGGGCTTGCGCCGGTAGCGCAGCTCCGGGTGGCGGCGCAGCGTGCCCAGGCCCGAGCAGGGCGCGTCCACCACCACGGCGTGGAACTCGCCGAGCTCCCGCGCCTGCGCCTCGGAGAAGGGCTGGGTGGCGTCGTGGGCGAGCGTGCGCAGGCGGCTGCTCAGCCCCAGGCGCTTCGCCTCGCTCTCGATCTTGCGCAGCTTGGGCGCGTGGAGATCCGTGGCCACCACCTCGTGCGTCTCCGCCTCGTGGCAGGCCTTGCCGCCGGGCGCGGCGCAGGTGTCCAGCACGCGCGCGCTCTCGGGGATGGCGCCGTAGATGCCCACCAGCTGGGCGGCCTCGTCCTGCACCTGCCAGAGGCCCTCCGCGTAGCCGTACACGTCCTCGAGCCGGCCCACGCTGGGCAGCACGATGCCCACGGGCGAGAGCGCCGTCGCTTGCGCGTCCAGGCCCGCCTCGCGCAGCTGCGCGAGCAGCGCGTCGCGGGTGATGCGGCTGGCGTTGGCGCGCACGACCACGGGGGGCGCCACGTTGTTCGCCGCGAGGATGGCCTCCCCGCGCTCGGGCCCGTAGTGGCGCAGCCAACGCTCCACGAGCCAGGCCGGGTGGCTCTCGCGCACCGAGAGGTGCTGCACGCGGTCCCCGGGAGGCGGCAGGGGCTGCTGGGGCAGCGCCGAGAGCTTGCGCAGGATGGCGTTGACGAAGCCCGAGGCGCGGCTGAGGCCGATCTCCTTGAGCGCCTGCACCGTCTCGGCGACCGCGGCGCGCCCCGGCACGCGCATGTAGAAGAGCTGGTAGGCGCCCACGCGCAGCGCCGCGAGCACCCGGTCCTCCATGGTGTCCAGGCGCCGGTCGCTGAACTGCAGGATGGCGTAGTCCAGCGCGAGCTGGCGGCGCGTGGCGCCGTACACGAGCTCGGTGACGAGGCCCGCGTCGCGCGGGTCCTTCGGGGGCTGCTCGGACAGCACGGTGTCCAGCACCACGTTGAGGTAGGCGTCCGTGGCGCGGACGCGGGCGAGGATCTTGATCGCGAGGACGCGGGCGCTCATGTGTCCAGCTCCGTCATCAGCTCGATGAGCTGCTCGTCGGTGAGGCGGCTCGGCGGGAGGGTGGAGAGGGTGAGGCGCTGCAGCACGTCTTCGAGCAGCTCGCGCTGGCCGCTCTCCACCGCGGCGCCGCGCTGCACGTCCAGCAGGTGGCCGCGCGCCCAGGTGGCGAGCGCCGCGGGGCTGAGACGCCCCGCGAGCCGCTCGGCCACCTTCTGGCGCACGCTCGCGCGGCTGACGAGCTGCGCGGCCTCGTCCTCGCCCGCCAGGTGCGCCGCGCGCCCGAGCGTGCGCGCGGCGAGCGTGTTGGTGCGCGCGGGCGGCGCGGCGCTGCGCTTCGCCGCGGGCTTGCGCCCCAGCGTCTTGGCCACCTCGCCGCGCTGCGCGCGCTCCTTGAGCCGGTTCACCGGCTTGCGCCCCAGGGTCTTGCCCGCGGGCGCACCCTGGGAAGGCGCGCGCGCCGCCGCTGCGTCGTCCGAGGCGGCCTCGGACGCAGTCTCCGCCGCATCGCCGGCCGCGTCGCCGGCTGCCTTCGGGGACGCCGCGTCGGGCGCGGCCGCAGGCACGGCGCGCGCGAGTCGCTCGAGCGCGAGGAGGTAGCCCGCCGCGCCCTTGCCGGCCACGTGCGCGAGGCAGACGCCGCGCAAGAGCGAGCGGCGGCCGCGGCGCACCGGGCCCGGGTGCACCTCCACCGCCGGCAGGCGCGCGAGCGCGAGCCCCTCGGCGAGCGCGTGGCCACCGAGCGCGAGCGCGCCGGGGCTCACCAGCACGCCCACCGCGCGGGCCCCTTGCGCGTGCAGCGCGTCCAGCAGCGCGCCCTCGTGGTTGCTGCTCACCACGTGCAGCTGCAGGCCCAGCGCAGCGGCGCGCGCGTGCAGCGCCGCGTCGATGTCCGCGAGGCGCGTGCCGGCCGCCTCGGCGAGCTGCGGCAGGTTCGGTCCGTGGAGCACCAGCAGCAGTCGGAGGGAGCGGGAGGGCATGGGCAGGGTCAGGGCGCCGGCGGGGCGGTGAAGGGGCGCGAGCCGGGAGCGAGCTTGCGGCCGGAGAGGAAGTCCGCGGCGCCCATCGCGCGCTTGCCCTCGGGCTGTACCTCGAGCAGCCGCAGGGAGCCCTGCGCGCACGCGACCTCGAGCCCCGCGGGGCCCGCGCCGAGCAGCGTGCCGGGCTCGCCGCGGCCCTCCGCCACCTGCACGCGGTGCACCTTGAGCCGCGCGCCCTCGAGCCAGGTGTAGGCGCCGGGCCAGGGCGTGAAGGCGCGCACGCGCCGCTCCAGCTCCTGCGCGGGGCGGGTGAAGTCCAGCAGCCCGTCCTCCTTCTGGATCATCGGCGCATACACCGCGCCCTCGGAGGGCTGCGGCACGGCCCGCAGCTCCCCGCGCAGGAAGCGCGGCAGCTCCTCGCGCAGCACCTGGCCGCCGAGCGCCGCGAGCTTCTCGTGCAGGCTCGCGCTGGTCTCCTCCGGGAGGATGGGCAGGCGGCGGCAGGCGAGCACCGGGCCGGTGTCCAGGCCCGCGTCCATCTGCATGAGGCACACGCCGGTCTCCGCGTCCCCGTGCGCAATCGCCCACTGGATGGGCGCCGCGCCGCGAAAGCGCGGCAGGAGGCTCGCGTGCACGTTGACGCAGCCGAGCCGCGGCACGGCGAGCAGGTCCTCGGGGAGGATCTTCCCGTAGGCCGTCACCACGCAGGCGTCCGGCCGCAGCTCGCGCAGCGTCTCGCTGAAGGGGGGCGTGCGCAGCTTCTGCGGCTGCAGGACGGGCAGCCCGTGCGCGAGCGCGAGCGCCTTCACCGGCGGCGCGCTCAGCGCCTGGCCGCGGCCCTTGGGCTTGTCGGGCTGGGTGACCACGGCGACGAGCTCGAGCGCGCCCTGCTCCTGCAGCGCGAGCAGCGCGGCGAGCGAGCCGACGGCGAACTCCGGGGTGCCCATGAAGACGATGCGGGGACGGTCCATGCGTGTCCCCTCTCTCTCACGAGCCGGGCGTGAAGGCCACGTCTCCCGCACCCTCCGCGGCCTGGCGCTTGCGCGCGTGCAGAGACTCCAGGGTGGCGAGCGCCTCGCGCGCCTCGGGGCTCACCGCGATGGGGGCGAGCGCGCCCAGCACGTGCCCCAGCGCGCGCGCCTCGTCCGCCTCGCGCGCGCGGATGCGGTCCACCGCCTCGCGGAAGCGCTCGAAGAAGCTGCGCAGCTCGTCGCGCTTGCGCAGCGGGCGCAGGCGCGGGTAGCGCCCCGCGGCGAGCGCCGCCATGTACAGCCCCATCACGTGCACCGGCCCCGCCACCCGGTGGGTGAGCAGCAGCCCGAACAGCCCCAGCACCACGGCGGTGCCCAGCGCCCCCACCACCGTGAGCCACAGCAGCGTCTGTCCGCCCGTGGACACCTCGCCTGCCGCGCCGCCGACAGTGGCGGCCATGGCGCTCGCGTGCACCTGGTAGGCGAGTGCGCCGAACAGCGTCACGGCCGCCGCGCCGAGCGTGGCGAGCAGCAGGCTGTAGCGCAGCTGGAAGCTGCGATCGAGGAGCAGGGTGCGGCGGCGGTGGGGGGCCGCGCGGGGCCCGGCGCTGGGGTCGGAGGTCATGTCGTTCTGCAGGCTACCTCAGACCGGAGGGCGGTTTGATTCTTCCGCCGCAGGCGGACTACGACCTCTCCTACATCCCGCTGCCAGGAGAGCCGGCATGACTCGCTCGCGCGTCGCCCTGTGTCTCGTCCTCTCGTCCCTCGTCGGAGGACTCGCCGCGTCCACGCTCGGCTGCAACCGCGTGGACCCGGACTCGCCGGAGTACTGGGACAAGACGCTCTCGCGCACCCGCCGCGTGGCGGACGAGGTGCGGGTGGTGGACGCGATGCGCGGCTCCGGCCACGTGGACAAGCGCTTCCTGCCCATGCTGCACGAGCGGCTCGGCGAGGCGCGCGCGCCCGAGCTCAAGAGCGCCCTCGCGCGGGTGCTCGGCTCGATCAAGGACCCCTCTTCCGTGGAGCCGCTCACGCGCGCCATCTCTGCCAACCCGCGCGGCGGGGACAACGGGGCGAACGGGGCCATCGCCGCGGCGCTCGCGCAGATCGGCGACGCGCGCGCCATCCCCGCGCTGGTGAAGCTGCTCGCGGTGCCGGACAACTACACGCGCGTGGAGGCGATCAACGCCCTGGGCGCGATACGCGCGAAGGAGGCGGTGGAGCCGCTCGCGCAGCTGGCCACGGACGACCACACGGACGCGCAGGTGGCCAAGCGCTCCATCGAGGCGCTGGGGCGCATCGGGGATGCGCGCGCGGTGCCCGCGCTGGTGAAGATGCTCACCCAGGAGCGGCGCAACGTGTCCTTCTACCCGGAGAGCTCCTTCGCCCTCTTCCAGCTGGGGCGCCCGGCGGGTGACGCGCTGCTGCCGGTGCTCGAGGGCAAGGACGCGCAGCTCGCGAGCTGGGCACAGGGCCGGCGCATCCTGCCGGCGAGCTACTACTCCAAGGCGGCGCAGGTGCTCGGCGACCTGCGCGACCGGCGCGCGGAAGGGGCCCTGATGCAGCGGCTCGCCTTCAGCGACAGCGACCCGCGCATCCAGGCCATCGTGCGCATGCAGGCGGCGGACGCGCTGGGGCGCATGCGCACGCAGGCCGCCATCAAGCCGCTCACCGCGATGCTGGTGGAGACCGACCCGGTGGTGCGCGCCGCCTACGTGCGCGCGCTCGTGCACCTGGGCGGGCGCGACGCGATCCCTGCGCTGCAGAAGGCCGCCACCCAGGGCAACTGGTGGGCGCGCGAGGCGGCCGTGGAGGGCATCACCCTGCTCGGCGATGCGCGCGAGCTGCCGCTGCTGCAGAAGCTCGCGGCGGCGGAGCCCGCGGCCACCCAGGCCGAGTGCCAGAAGCAGGACTACGACGGCTGCGACGAGGCGCCGAAGCTGGGCCAGGAGCGCGCCGCGGCGTACACGCGGCTCTCGCAGCGCCTGCAGGCGGCGCAGGCCTGCGGCCAGGACGCCGCCTGCTGGGGCGCGCGGCTGCAGGACCCCAAGGCGGACGCGGGCGTGGTGCGCCGCGCGGCCCTGGAGCTGGGGCGCGCCGCGAGCGCCGCGCACGCGGACGCGCTGGTGGCCCGCCTGGACGAGCGCGACACCGAGACGCGCGCCACCGTCATCCAGGCGCTGGACTGGATGGTGGAGGGCAACAAGGACGCGGGCGCGAAGGTGCGCGCCGCCCTGCCCCGCATGAACCAGCAGCTGGAGCAGGAGCGCGGGCGCACCGAGTTCATGAAGGTGAACGAGGACCTGCGCCGGCTCGTGGTGCGGCTGC
Organism: Aggregicoccus sp. 17bor-14; assembly: GCF_009659535.1. Lineage (NCBI taxonomy): Bacteria > Pseudomonadati > Myxococcota > Myxococcia > Myxococcales > Myxococcaceae > Aggregicoccus > Aggregicoccus sp. 17bor-14. The sequence continues at coordinate 73,474 of NZ_VJZZ01000007.1, read as the reverse complement.
AGCGCACCGAGGCCTAGCGGTCCGGGAGCCCTCGGCGGTCCGGGAGCCCTCAGCGGTCCGAGGGCGGCAGCGTGTCCTCCCCCGGCGCGAGCGCGGGGGGAGGCTGCGGGTCCTGGAAGGCGCTGGGCAGCAGGTTGAAGGGCAGCACCTTGGCGAGCGCGATGAGCAGCAGCATCCCGCCGGGCGCGGCGAAGATGGCGAGCGCGGGGATGGCCTTGGCCACGTCGATGAGCTGGGCGCGCATGCGCTGGCGCTCCTCGGCGCTCAGGGGCTGGCGGCGCGCCGCCTTGGTGAGCAGCACGCTGAGCTCGCCCGTCTCGCGCACCTCGGTCATCAGCCGGTGGAAGTTCTTCTCCAGCGTGTCCTGCATGCTGGAGACGAGGTCCTCGCCCAGGAGCCCCGCCGCGGCGCTCACGGTGAACACGTCCACCACGCTGCGGTTCTTCGCGTAGAACTCGGCCATCTGCAGCTCGAGCCGGTGCAGCTCCTCGGGCGACACCTGCATCGCCTGCGCGAGCTCCTGGATGAAGGCGCGCTCGGCGCGGCTGCGCCGCCCGTCCACGAGGCTCGCGAGCAGCGTCTGCTCGAGCAGGAAGTGGCGCTGGTCCGCGCTGCGCACGCTCGCCACCACCGCGCGCACCGGGCGCTTGCGCTCGAAGGCGCCGCGCACCGCCGCCTTCAGCTCGCCCTCCAGCGCGTCCGGGAGGCCCAGGTCCTCCACCTGGCGCAGGATGGCGCGCCGGCTCGCGAAGCTGGGCGGGCGCTCCACGCAGGCGAGCGCGGTGAGCACCTCCACCAGCAGCGCCTTCTGGCGCGCCGCGAAGTCCAGGCGCCGCTGGGCCATGGTGCGCGGCAGCGCGCCGCGGCTGAAGTAGTCGATGGCCTGGCGCACCAGCATCTGCGCGTCCGCGTAGAGGGCGCCGTTGTGCAGCACCAGCCCGTACACCGGGTCTCCGGCGAGGCTGATGGCGCGCCGCTCGAGCGCCGCCTCCACCCGGCTCCACAGCCTGCGGGGCACCGGCTGCGGCAGGCGCTTGTGCAGCGCGTCCGCCTCGTCCAGCAGCCCGGTGAGCACCGCGAAGAGCAGGAGCAGCTGCTCGCGCCGCGGGCCCTCCGGGGCCCCGGTGAGCGCCGCCACGTCCAGCGCCATGCGCGCGAGCGTGCGCACCACCGCGAGGAAGAGCTGCTCCTCGGGCGCGCGGGAGGGGGCATGGGTGCGGCTGGCGGCGGCGGGCGCGGGGGCCTCCGGCGCGGCAGGGGTGCCCGCTACCTCGGCCGCGGCGCCCGTGGGCGTGCCGTAGAGCAGCCCGCTCTCGCGCAGCATGGCCCGCAGGTAGGCGCGGGCGCGGGCGCGGCCCGAGCTGCCCTCGGGCAGCCCCGGAGGCACCGCGGGCTCGGGCGCGCGGGCATGGGCGGCGATCGCCTCGTCGAGCAGCGTGGAGAGCCAGCCGGCCTTGCCCAGGTACATGCCGTGCGACACCGCAGAGGGGGAGAGGGAGGAGGGAGGGAGCAGCAGGGACGCGGGTCGAATAGCGCAGGGGCGCGCCGCCCGCCAGCGGCAGTGGAGGCACGGCGCGGAGCTCGGCTGGCGGCGCCGAGAAGCGGACGTCGCGAGGGGGGCGGCCGCCCGGAGGCCCTGCCCGCGCGGCGCCGCGGGTGCCCGCTCGCCCAGCGCCATCCCCTGCCCCGCATCGCACATCGCGCTTCCGTCCTGGATCCAGTGCGCTAACCTCCCCCCGTTCTCCTCCGGCTCCGCTCCCATGCGCCCCCCGCTTCCGCCCCCGTGCCGCACGCGTCCCACGCCTCCGCCGGAGGTGTGGTGAGCGAGCAGGACTACCGCAGCGAGGTGGAGGGGCTCTTGGACGAGGCCGCGGCGCTGCCCCATGGGGACGCGCGCGTGGCGCTGCTCGAGTCCGCGGTGGGGCTCGCGGAGACGCACGGCGACCTCGCGCTCTCGTACGAGGCGCGCCTCGAGCTCATCGACGCGGCGACCTTCGGGGGCTTCCCGGACAAGGCGCTGGATGCCTTCGCCTGGTGCCGCGCCCAGCAGCAGCGCGCGCCCGAGCGCTTCGAGGTGGGCGAGCTGCTGTGGAAGGCCAAGTGGGTGGTGGGCCGGCTGCACGAGTTCCCCCACATCAGCCGCGAGCGCGTGCACGCGGCGCTCGAGGAGCTCGCGCAGGCCTTCGCGCGCGCGGGCGCCGGCGAGCGCGCCCTGCTCAAGCTGCGCTACCAGACGGCGCGCGACATGGGCGACCAGGAGGCGGCCGCGGGCTACTGGCGGCAGTGGCTCGCCACCCCGCGCGACGCGCTCACCGACTGCGAGGCCTGCGAGCTGGACGACGAGCTGGACCTGCACCTGGACCTGGGCGAGCACGAACAGGTGATGCAGAAGGCCTTCCCGCTGCTGCGCGGCTGGACGGGCTGCGCCGAGGTCCCGCAGCGCACCTACGGCAGCGTGCTCTACCCGCTGCTGCGCCTCGGCCGCATGGAGGAGGCGCAGAAGCTGCACCTGCACGGCTACCCGGCGGTGGCGCGCAACCGCGACTTCCTCGTCACGGTGGGCGAGCACCTCGAGTTCCTCGCGCTCACCCACAACTTCGCGCGCGCGCTGGTGCTGCTCGAGCGGCACCTGGACTGGGCGCTCGCGCACGCGAGCCGCGTGGACCGCTTCGCCTTCCTCTGCGCCGCGGCGCTCCTCTTCGAGCTGCTGCGCGCGGAGGGCCACGAGGTGCTCACGCTGCGGCTGCCCTACGGCTTCCCGCTGCACCAGGCGGACTGCCTCTACGCCACCGTGCGCCTGCAGAAGTGGGCCGAGGGCGAGGCGCAGGAGATTGCCCGCCGCTTCGACGCGCGCAACGGCAACGCGCGCTACGCGGAGCTGCTCGGGCGCGCCCTCGCGAAGAAGGCGCACGCGCGCTCCTTCCCGCTCGAGCCCGCGCCGAAGCGGCCGCTGGACAACTAGCAGGCCGGGGTGCAGGTGGGCCCGCAGTAGCAGCCCTGCGCCACCTGACATCCGCGTCAGCCCCGAAAGGCGACGCCTTCAAGCCTCGCCCGTGTCGAGGCCAGGGCAACCAGGGCAGCCGCGCCCTAGCGCTTGAGCTTGCCGAAGGGGTTGTTGAAGGGGGCGGCGGGTGCGGGGCGCTGCGGGGGCTTCGCGGGGGCGGGCGCGCGCGGGCCGGGCGCGGCCGGTGGCGCACCCTCCGTCACCGCGCGCACGCTCAGGCCGAGGCGCTTGCGCGCGAGGTCCACGCTGAGCACGCGCACCGTGAGCCGGTCGCCCACCTTCACCACCTCGGCCGGGTCCTTCACGAAGCGCTGCGCGAGCTGGGACACGTGCACGAGCCCGTCCTGGTGCACGCCCACGTCCACGAAGGCGCCGAAGGCCGTCACGTTGGTCACCACGCCCTGCAGCAACATCCCCTCCTTCACGTCCTCGAGCCGGGTCAGGTCCTCGCGATGCGCAGGCGGGGTGAAGTCGCCGCGCGGGTCTCTCGCCGGCTTCTCCAGCTCCGCGAGGATGTCCTTCAGCGTGAGCTCGCCCACCTCCTGGGTGACGTAGCGCTGCAGCGGCACGCGGCGCACGAGCTCGGGCTTGCCCACCAGCTGCGGCAGAGGGACGCCCAGGTCCTTCGCCATCCGCTCCACCACCTCGTAGCGCTCGGGGTGCACCGCGGAGGCGTCGAGCGGCTCCTCGCCGCGCACGCGCAGGAAGCCCGCTGCCTGCTCGAAGGTCTTGGGGCCCAGGCCGCTCACCTTGAGTAGCGCCTTGCGGCTCTTGAAGGGCCCCTTCTGCGCCCGGTGCGCCACGAGCTTCTTCGCGAGCGTGGGCCCCACGCCGGACACGTGCTCGAGCAGCTGCGGGCTCGCGGTGTTCACGTCCACGCCCACCGCGTTGACGCAGCTGTCCACCACCTCGCCCAGCTTCTTCTTGAGCAGCCCTGCGTCCACGTCGTGCTGGTACTGCCCCACCCCGATGCTCTTGGGGTCCAGCTTCACCAGCTCCGCGAGCGGGTCCTGCAGCCGGCGCCCGATGGAGACCGCGCCGCGCAGCGACACGTCCAGCTCGGGGAACTCCTCGCGCGCCACCGCCGAGGCCGAGTAGATGCTCGCGCCCTGCTCGCTCACGCTCACCAGCGTGGGCTTCTCGGGAAGGGCCGCGAGCGCCTCGCGCACGAAGGCCTCCGCCTCGCGGCTGCCCGTCCCGTTGCCCACCGCCACCAGCGCAGGCGCGTGCTTGCGCACCAGGGCCTCGAGCACGCGCGCCGCCCGCGCGCGCTCCTCGCCCCCGCGCTCGCTGTAGAGCGTGGCCGTCTCCAGCAGCCCACCCGTCTCGCCCAGCATCGCCGCCTTCACCCCGGTGCGCAGGCCCGGGTCCAGCGCGAGCACCCGCTTTGCCCCCGCGGGCGGGGCGAGCAGCAGGTGGCGCAGGTTCTGGCCGAACACGGCGATCGCCTCGCGGTCCGCGCGCTCCTTGAGCTCGCCGCGCAGCTCGCTCTCGAGCGAGGGCCCCATCAGCCGCTCCCACCCGTCCTCCACCGCCTCTTGCAACTGGGTTGCAAAGAGCGCCTGCGGCCGGGTGACGACGCGGGAGGCGAGCTGCGCCTTCACGGCGGCGTCCGGGAAGTCGAGGCGCACCTTGAGCAGCCCCTCCTCCTCGCCGCGCAGGAGCGCGAGCACGCGGTGGCTCGGCGCGGTGCGCAGGGGCTCGCGGTGCGAGAAGTAGGCCTCGAACTTCCCGGCCTCGGCGCGCTTCGCGGCCACTACCTCGGAGGCGAGCTGCCCCTCGCGCACGCAGGCCTCGCGCGCGAGCCTTCGCAAGGCCGCGTCCTCCGCCACGCGCTCCGCGCAGATGTCGCGCGCACCGGCGAGCGCCGCCGCCGCATCCGCCACGCCCGCCTCGGGGCGCACGAAGGGGCGCACGCGCGCGTCCACGCTCTCGCCGCGCGCGCCCTCCTGCCGCCAGAGCAGGTCCGCGAGCGGCTCGAGGCCGCGCTCGCGCGCCATCGCCGCGCGCGTGCGGCGCTTGGGGCGGTAGGGCAGGTAGAGGTCCTCGAGCTCGGTGCGCGTGCGCGCCGCGAGCAGCGCGCGCAGCAGCTCCGGGGTGAGCTTCCCCTGCTCCTCGAGCGAGTGGCGGATGGCGTCGCGGCGCCCGTCGAGCTCGGCGCGCTCGGCGGCCCGGTCCAGTACCGCCTGGATCTGCACCTCGTCCAGCCCGCCGGTCGCCTCCTTGCGGTAGCGCGCGATGAAGGGCACCGTGGCCCCCTCGTCGGCGAGCGCGAGCGTGCGGTCCACCTGGGAGGGCGTGAGCCCCAGCTCGCGGGCGAGCTCCTGTGCGTAGGCGTGCATGGGCGCCTTGTACCCGGGTTGCGCCCGGGCGCAACCGCTTGGCGCCCGCGGCGAAGCACTCCTCCCCCACCCGAGGGCCCAATTCCGCGATGGCCACCCGCTTTCCCGCCGACGCGCCGGCGCTGGACCTGCCCAACCTGGGCGTGCACGCGCTGTGGGCCGGATGGTTCGGGGTGCTGCTGCGCGCGTGGGACGCGGCCCCGGTCCCCACGCGCGCGGCGCTGCTGCTCGCGGGCGTGGCGCTGCAGTTCTGGAGCTACGCGGCGCTGCACAACCACATGCACGTGCCGCTCGCGCGCTCACGGCCCCTGCGCTTCGTGCTGCACCGCACCCTGGGGCTCGCCTGCGGCTTTCCCTACCGCGGCTACCACCTGCACCACCTCAACCACCACCGCTTCGACAACGGCGAGGGGGACTGGGGTCGCCTGCGCCCAGGCGAGGCCGCGCTGCACTACTGCGCGCGCTGGGCGCTCACGCCCTGGCTCTGGCCCTGGGTCGCGCTGGGCAAGGTGTGGGGGGCGGCGCGCGGGCGGGCCCAGCGCCTCGAGCTGCTGCTGGACTTCGCCGTGGTGGACGGCACCGTCGTCGCGCTGCTCGTGTGGCGCCCGGCCCTGGGCGCGGGCTACCTCGCCGGGCTGGTGGTGACACAGGGCTGCATCCACTACCTCAACCTCGCGGCGCACCACGGCACGGACGCGCGCGAGCGCACGCAGCTGGCCAACACCTCGCGCTCGCGCTTCTACAACCGCTGGTTCTTCAACGCGGGGCTGCACCAGGCGCACCACCTGCGGCCGCAGCTGCCGTGGCGCGCGCTCGAGGCGCTCACGCGCGAGCTCGAGCGCGAGGGGCGCCTGCCCGTTCACCTCACCACCGGGCTCAGCCCCCTGCACCCCGCCTGGGCGGCGCGGGTGGTGCGCGGCTATGATGCGCGGGCGTGCAAGCCGCCGGCGGACTCGAGGACTACGCCCGCGCCCCCGTCGGGCGCTACCTAGGCGGCGAGGGCCACCTGCACTGGACGCGGGGCCCGGCGCTGTGCGGCCTCATCCTCTGGGGCCGGCCGGACGAGGCGCAGCTGCAGCGCATCACCCGCGTGCTGGACGTGGAGCTGCCGCCCGCCCCACCCCACGCCTCGCTCGTGGACGCGCGCCGCCTGGAGGGCGTGGACCCGGGCGTCTTCGCCCGCTTCGCGCACTACATGGGCGCGCGGGCCGCGGGCTTCGGCGCGAGCGTGCAGCGCCAGGCGCTGGTGCGCCCGCAGGGGCTGGTGGGGGCGCTCGTCGCCGGCTTCTACGCGCTGCGGGCCCCCGCCTACCCGGTGCGCGTCTTCGAAGCGCCCGAGGAGGCGCTCGCGTGGCTGGGCTGCACGGACGCGCCCGCGCTCGCCCGGCAGCTGGATGCGCTGTGGACGGGCGAGGCCGGGGAGTCCGCGACGGTGCGCGCGCTGGGCGAGGCGCTGCGCGCGGACCTCGCGCAGGCGAGCCTCGCCCGGGCGGCGCGCGCGCTGGGCCTGTCCGAGCGCACCCTGCAGCGGCGGCTGCAGCTCGCAGGCACCACCTTCCAGGCGGAGCTGCACCGCGCCCAGGTGCGCTGCGCCCAGGCGCTGCTGCGCGACAGCGACCTGAAGCTCACGGCGATCGCGCTCGAGGTGGGCTGCGCCTCGCTGCAGCACTTCAGCGGCCTGTTCCGCCGGCTCACCGGCGAGTCGCCGAGCCACTGGCGGGCCCGCGCGCGCGCCCGGGCGACCGCAGGGCCGGGGTGAAGCAGCGCTTCGCCAGAGGGGCTAGACTCGTGCGCATGCGCCCTCCCCTCTCGCCGGACCTCCCCACCCCTGAGCTTCGCCTGCTCCGCGCCACGGCGCTCGCGCTGGCGCTCGGCGCGGGCGGGCTCGCGCTGGGCTGCGCGGGGCCGGACCTCGGTCCCTCGCGCGGCACGCGGGGCGGCCCCTGGTGGATCCCCGACTCCGAGGTGAGGTCCGCGGTGGGCGCGGTGCAGGAGACGAGCAGCTACCGCGAGCAGCGCCAGGCGCCACACCCCGTGCACTTCCGCGCCGCGGGCGAGCGCGAGGCGCTGCTCGGCCGCGCCGTCGCGGTGCTGCGCGCGCAGGGCTTCTCACTGCAGCCGCAGCTCGACGCAGGCCCCCTGCGCACGGTGCGGCGCGACGGGGGACTGTCCTACGGCACCGTGAGCGCCCGCCCGGCCGTGCTCGCGCGCAGCTACGCGCTGGCGCTCGAGCCGGTGCCGAGCGCGCCGGGCGCGGCCCCGGCGCTCTGGGCCTGCACGCTCTGGGTGGAGGTGGAGCGCTGCGCCCGGGAGGACGCGCGCTCGCCACGCGACGCGCGCCCCTGCGCACCTCAGGCCGAGGCCCCGCCGGAGCTGCAGCGCGAGCTGGATGCGCTGGGCCAGGCGCTCGAGGCGGCGCTGCGCGAGCCCTCTGCCCCGGCCACGGCCGCCGCCGCGCGCTGAGGCCCGCAAAGACGAAGGGGCTGCCCACCGTGCGGTGAGCAGCCCCTGTCGCTGAGTGCCCGGCGCCTGGCCGGACGCCGCGACTACTTCGCCTTGCGGGCGCGCTTCTCCTCGGCGGGGGCGTCCCCGTCCTCGGCCGCAGGCGCCGGCACCGCCGCGAGCTGCGGCTTGCCCACGCCGTACTTCTCCAGCGTCAGCGTCTCGATGGCCTTGTAGACCTCGGGGTGCTCGCGCAGGTACTCCTTCGCGTTCTCACGGCCCTGGCCGATGCGCTCGCCCTTGAAGGCGAACCACGAGCCGCTCTTCTCGACGATGCCGTCGTTGGACGCCATGTCGAGCAGGTCGCCCTCGCGGCTGATGCCGGTGCCGTACATGATGTCGAACTCGACCTCCTTGAAGGGAGGCGCGACCTTGTTCTTCACCACCTTCACGCGGGTGCGGCTGCCCACCACCTGCTCGCCGTTCTTGATGGCGCCGATGCGGCGGATGTCCATGCGCTGCGACGCGTAGAACTTGAGCGCGTTGCCGCCCGTGGTCGTCTCCGGGTTGCCGAACATCACGCCGATCTTCATGCGGATCTGGTTGATGAAGATGACGCAGGTCTGGCTCTTGGAGATGGTGCCGGTGAGCTTGCGCAGCGCCTGGCTCATGAGGCGCGCCTGCACGCCCATGTGCGCATCGCCCATCTCACCCTCGAGCTCCGCCTTCGGCACGAGCGCCGCCACGGAGTCCACCACCAGCACGTCGATGGCGCCCGAGCGCACCAGCATCTCGGCGATCTCCAGCGCCTGCTCACCGGTGTCCGGCTGGCTCAGCAGGAGGTCGTCCGTGCGCACGCCCAGCTTGCGCGCGTAGCCGATGTCCATCGCGTGCTCGGCGTCGATGTAGCCGCACACGCCGCCCTTCTTCTGGGCCTCGGCGACGATGTGGAGGCAGAGGGTCGTCTTACCGGAGGACTCCGGTCCGAAGATCTCGATGATGCGGCCCTTGGGCACGCCACCCACGCCCAGGGCGATGTCCAGCGACACGGAGCCCGTGGAGATGGCCTGCACATCGCGGATCATCGGCTCGTCGTTGCCGAGCCGCATGATCGAGCCCTTGCCGAACTGGCGCTCGACGGCGGACATCGCCAACTCGATTGCCTTTTCCTTCTCAGTATTGACGGCCATTCTGTCTGCTCCTGTCGATAGGGTGAGGCACCCCGCCCCACCTGAACTCGCGTTTAGTATCGCGATGGATGGGTTCTAGTCCACGGGTCTGACATCGCCTTCGTCGCGGGGTGGATGCGGCAGGGACCCCGGCAGCGCCCCCCGTGCCTCGGCGGTGGCCTTGGCAGCGGGGGCGGGGAGATAACGCCCGGGACCGGCCCATGCGAGGGCTCCGAGGACCAGCGCCACGCCTGCCAGGCCGCTGGCCAGCACGGCGGCTGCGGGCCCCCCGGAGAGCAGGAGGAAGAGGGCGAGCAGCAGCGCCCCCCCGGCGAGCGCGAGCGCCGGCCGGCGCCCCCGGCCCCGGGCCTCCGCGCGCGCGTGGGCGAGGTCCTCCGGAGAGACCTCCAGGGCGTGGGGAAGCCCGAGCGCGAGGAGCCGGCGCACGGCGGCCGCCCGCACGCTCCGGCCCAGGGCATCGCGCAGGCCGTGCAGGCCGGGCTCGGCGAGCAGGCGGTGCAGGGCCGCGGGAGGCGGGCCCCCGGCTCCGCCTTCGCCAAGGGCCTCCAGCAGCGCCCGGGCGAGGCGCCGGCGCTCGCGGGCGCCCCGGGCCCGGGCGACCCGGGGGAGCAGCGCGTCGAGCGAGGGCGGGGTGGAGGGCGGGGCCACGGCGTGGGACCTTACGCCCTCCCCGCTCTGCCGGGCGCTAGGCTCTCCGGGCCTCCCGCAACTTTTCCCCCACCCCTGGGTTCAACCTTCCCGTGACGGCAGACCTCGACCCGGACGCACAGGCAATGCTGAGGGTGGCGGCGGGCGACCGGCAGGCGTTCGCGCAGCTGTTCGACCGCTACCACCCGAGCGTCGCGCGCTTCGCGCTGCGCTTCGTGGGGGACCGGGCCCGCGCCGAGGAGCTGACGCAGGACATCTTCGTGAAGCTGTACCGGCACGCGAAGGCCTACCGCCCGAGCGCGCGCTTCAAGACCTTCCTCTTCCGGGTGGCGACGAACCACTGCCTCAACGAGGTGCGCCGCGGCGAGTACCAGGTGGAGCACACGGTGGAAGAGGAGGCGGGAGTGGAGATGGCGGGACCGGCGTCCGAGGGCCCGGAGCAGGCGCTGGCGGGGCGGGAGCTGGAGCGGGCGGTGTCGCGCGCGCTCGCCGGGATGAGCGAGCGCGAGCGGGCGGCCTTCACCATGTGCCGCTTCGAGGGCATGGCGTACCGCGACATCGCCGAGGCGCTGGAGGCGAGCGAGGCCGCGGTGAAGAGCCTCATCCACCGCGCCACCCTCGCGGTGGCGCGGGCGGTGGAGGAGCTGCAGTCGGGCGGCGGCGCGCTGCCGCCCGCGAGGAGTCGGGCATGAGCTGCACGTACGAGGAAGAGCTGACCGCCTACATCGATGGAGAGCTGGAGGCGCCGCGCGCGCGCGAGGTGCAGGCGCACCTGGCGGGCTGCGCCGCGTGCCGGCGCACGGAGGGGCTCCTGCGCCACACGCTCGCGCGCCTCCCCGAGCTGCCCGAGCCCGCGCTCTCTCCGCACACGCGCCGCGCGGTGCTCGCGCGCGTGGAGGCCCTTCCGCGGCCCCTGTCCGAGCGCCTGGGTGCTGCCTTCAAGCCGCTGCTGCGCCCGGTGCTGCTCGTGCCGGGGCTCGCCGCGGTGGCGCTCGCCGTGGTGCTGCTGCAGGCGCAGCAGGAGCCGAGCGTCGGGTCGCTGCTGCTGCCCGAGACGGCGGACCCCGTGGCGTTCGAGGTGGCGAGCAACATGGAGCTCGCCGAGGACTACGACGTGGTGGGGCTCGACAGCCCCGAAGACCTGGAGGTCATCGCGAACCTCCACACCCTGGAGCGGCAGCGATGATGCGCTTTCCCCTTCCCCGCCTCGCGGCGCTCGTGCTGGCGCTGTCGCTGCCGGCGCTCGCGCAGACGGCGCCCCAGCCCGCGCCGCCGCCGGAGGCCGCGAGCCCGGCCGCCGGGGCCGCCTCCGATGCTGACCGGCGCGCGGCGCTCGAGCGCTTCGAGAAGATGAGCCCCGAGGAGAAGGAGCGGCTGCGCGAGCGGCTGCGCGAGTTCAAGGCGCTGCCGCCGGAGGAGCGGGCGCGCGTGCGCGAGAACCTGCGCCGCTTCCGCGCCCTGCCCCCCGAGGAGAAGCAGCGGCTGCGCCAGAACCTGGCCGACTTCAAGCGCCTCCCGCCCGAGGAGCGGCGCGCGCTGCGCGAGCACTTCCGGGAGTTCCGCGGCCTCAAGGCCGAGCGGCGCGCCGAGCTGCGCCAGCGCATGCGCGCCTACCTGCGCGCCCACCCCGAGCGGCGCGAGGAGATGATGGAGAACCTGCGCCGCTGGCGGCAGATGACTCCGGAGGAGCGCCAGCAGCTGCGCCAGCGTCTGCGCGAGAGGCGCGGGCAGTGACGGCGCTGCTGCTGCTCGCCGCGCTCGCAGCGGCCCCCGCCCAGCCCCCGCAGAAGCCCGCCGCGCAGCCTGCGCCCGCGCCGCGCGGGGCGAAGGAAAAGAAGCCTGCGCCCCAGCCCTCGTCCGGGGAACCCAAGGACGCCGGGGCGGCGCAGGAGGCGAAGGACGAGGACCGCGAGGTGGTGGAGAACCTCGAGCTGCTCGAGCACCTGGACGAGGTGCAGAGCGCCGAGGACCTGGAGCTGATGCTCGAGCTCAGCCGCGACCCCGAGTAGCCCTCGCGCTTCTGGCCAGCGCGGCCCCGAGCCGCTAAGACCGGGCGCGCATGTCCTCCTCGCGCCCTGCCCCCGTCCTCCGCGCCGCGCTTCTCTGTGCGGCGACGCTCCTCGCCTCGTGCCGCACCGCGGCCCCCGCTCCGCGCGCGGCCGCGCAGGCCACGCCCGTGCACGTGCAGCTGATCGCGTTCAACGACTTCCACGGGCAGCTGGAGCCGCCTGCAACGCCCTTCACGCTCGGCCCGGACGCGAGCGGCAAGCCCGAGCGCGTGGACGCGGGCGGCGTCGCCTTCTTCGCGCGCCACGTGGCGCAGCTGCGCGCACAGAACCCGAACACGCTCGTCGTCTCCTCGGGAGACCTCATCGGCGCGAGCCCGCTCGTCTCCGCGCTCTTCCACGACGAGCCCACCATCGAGGCGATGAACCTGCTGGGCCTGGACCTCGCCGCCGTGGGCAACCACGAGTTCGACGAGGGCAGCACCGAGCTGCTGCGCATGCAGCGCGGCGGCTGCCACCCCGAGGACGGCTGCCAGGACGGCACGCCCTTCCCGGGCGCGCGCTTCCACTACCTCGCGGCCAACGTGAAGGACGCGAGCGGCCACACGCTGTTCCCCGCCTACGAGGTGCGCAGCTTCGAGGGCGTGAAGGTGGGCTTCATCGGGATGACGCTGGAGGGCATGGCCACGCTCGTCACCCCCACGGGCATCGCGGGGCTGCACTTCACCGACGAGGTGGAGACCGTGAACGCGCTGGTGCCCAAGCTCCAGGCCGAGGGCGTGCAGGCCATCGTCGTCCTGCTGCACGAGGGCGGCGAGCAGGCGCCCGGCAGCCGCTACGACGGGTGCACCCGCCTCACCGGGCCCATCGTGGACATCGCGCGCGGGATGTCCCCCGCGGTGAGCGTCATCCACAGCGCGCACACGCATCAGGCGTACAACTGTGTGCTCTCCGGCAAGCGGGTGACCAGCGCCGCGAACGTGGGCCGCCTGCTCACGGTGCTGGACCTCTCGCTGGACCGCGCGAGCGGCAAGGTGCTCGAGGTGAAGGCCCGCCAGGAGGTGGTCACGCGCGACGTGCCGCCCGTGCCCGAGGAGCAGGCGCTCGTCGCGCACTACAAGGCGCTGAGCGCGCCGCTCGAGAAGCGCCCGGTGGGCTTCCTCCAGGCCCCCCTGCGCCAGGCGCCCGGGGTGCTGGGTCCCACCGATACGGGCGAGAGCAGCATCGGCGACGTGATCGCGGACGCACAGCTGGAGGCCACGCGGGCCCAGGGCGCGCAGCTCTCGTTCATGAACCCGGGAGGAATCCGCGCCGACATCGACGCCGGCGAGGTGACCTACGGCGAGATCTTCACGGTGCATCCCTTCGGCAACACGATGGTGACGCTCACGCTCACCGGCCGCGAGCTGCACCAGCTGCTCGAGCAGCAGTGGCTCGGCAGCCGCGTGCGCATCCTCTCGCCTTCGCGCAACTTCACGTTCACCTGGAGCACCTCGGCGCCCGAGGGCTCGAAGGTGGACCCCGCCTCGATGCGGCTGGACGGCGTGCCCGTGGATCCCGCGAAGCGCTACCGCGTCACCGTGAACAGCTTCATCGCGGCCGGCGGCGACGGCTTCAGCGTCCTGCCCGCGGCGGGCGAGCGCGTGGGCGGCGTGCTGGACCTGGACGCGCTGCAGGCCTACCTGCACGCGCACAACCCGCTCGTGCCCCCGCCGCTCGACCGCGTCCACCGCGTGCCCTGAGCCCGCTTCAGCGCTGGATGGGCCCGGTCTGCACCACCTCGAAGTCCGAGCCGTGGATGCCCGCGAGCGAGTGCAGCTCGGGGATGCTCCAGCGCGGATCCGAGGTGCCGCCGATGCGCCAGCTGTTGCCGTTGTCCGCCACGATGGCGCCGTAGCGCTGCAGCGCGCGCAGCAGCACCCGCATGCGCGGCGCATAGCCGGAGAGGTCCACGCTCGCCTTGAGCCGCAGCCGCAGCCCCATGGGCGGAGCGAAGGGGCTGCTCGAGGTGGCGGAGAAGTGGCTCGCGGGCGCGATGTAGCCCGCCTGCGTGGCGTGAGAGGTGATGCGGATGGCGTGGCGCAGCTCGCCCTCCGTCTCCTCGTAGCGCACGAGCCCGGGGAGGATGGGCAGGCCCGCGGCGTCCGCGGAGGTGTAGCCCTCGGGCCGCGTCCAGTTCACCCCCAGGTGCCAGAGCGCGCCGGACTGCGCGAACCAGCCGCCGTCCGCCTTGCGGCGCAGGTCGTAGAGCTCGTAGGCCCAGCAGCGGTCGCGGTCGAGCACGATGGCGTGGTGGTCCGCATCCGGGTCCTTGTCGGCCTCGCGCAGCACGTCGTCCGGGATGGGATAGGGCCCGGGGTCGCTGTGCGCCTCGTAGCGGAATTCCACCGGCACGCGCGGCTGCGTGCCGCGCACCACCGTGATGGGCACGCCGTACTGCTCGGCGAGCTGGCCCCAGGCCGCGACGAGCTCGCCGTCAGCGCCCATCGCCTCGATGAAGCGCTCGGAGTCCGGGTGCACGGGCAAGCGCGACACGTCCTGGTTCCACGCGTTGTCGAGCGGGAACACCGCGCAGCCCTCGATGACCGGGCCGGGGTAGCCCGGCCCCGGGTGCACGGCATCCGCCGTGTCCGGGCTGCCCGCATCCGGCACGCCCGCGTCCGCCCCGGGCGCAGGCTGCGGCGGGGGCAGCGGAGTCCCCTGCCCGCCCGCGCACGCGAGGAGGCCCGCAGTGCAGAGGAGCGCGCCTCTGCGCAGGAGCAACTGCAGGTGGGTGAGCCAGGAGGCCATCCCCTGCGAATTGGGGACGTGGGGCCGGACGAGGAAGTCTCCCCCGCGGTTGCAGTGCCGGGCAGTGAACTCCGCGCCTCAGCCGAGCAGCGCGGGGAGCGCCTGGAGGCGCTCGAGCCGCACGTCTCCCGGCATGCGCAGCCCCACGAAGTACACACCGGCCGCTGCGGCCGCCTCGCGGTCGAAGCGGCTGTCGCCCACCATCCACGCGGACGCGGCCGGCACCCCGAGCGCTTCGAGCGCGTGCACGAGCAGGTCCGGCGAAGGCTTGGCGCGAAGAGCGCCGCCCGCGCAGGCCACGTACTCGAGCCGGGGCGTGAGCCCTCCGGCCGCGAGTGCCGCCTCGGCGATGGGGCGCATGGCGTTGGTCACCACGGCGCGCAGCACGCCGCGCGCGCCGAGCGCATCGAGCACGGCCGGCGCTGCGGGCTCCGTGCGCGCTTCGGAGGCGAAGCGCGGGAAGGTCTCGACGAAGAAGGCGTCCAGCTCCGCGGGACTGCAGCCGAAGCCGAACACGCGGCAGTTCTCCGCCGAGCTCTGCCCGAAGGTGGGCGCGAACTCCCCGCGGGTGACGGCGCGGCCGCGAAAGCGCAGCCCTGCGGCCTCCAGCGTGCGGAACCACGCCTCCTCGCTGTGCGCGAGCACGCCGTCGAGGTCGAAGAGCACGGCGCGGGGTGTACTTGCGCGGCTCATCGGGCAGCCCCATCGACGAAGACGTCCGCGTATTGCACCTCGAGCAAAGCCTCGTGGCCCACGAGCCCCGGCTCACGCGCGCAGGCGCGGATCTCGACGCGGTAGTACGCGAAGTCCAGGAAGCGGCTGCTGTCCCAGTCGAAGAAGTCGATGAACCGGAGATCGTCTTCTGGACCGAGGCGGTTCACGGGATGGTCCCAGTAGGTCTTCGCGGGCTTGCCTCTGCTCACCATTGCCGGGACACGGTCGCTCGTGGGGACGACGCGGAGGAAGGGAAGCGGCTCGCTGCGCCGCCCGCTCGAGAGTCGCGCCGCCGCGTGTGCTTCATTCCCGGTGTGGCGCAGCACCAGCGCCCTGAACAGCAGGGGCTGCAGCGCCTCCCAGTCATCGAGCACCTCGTCGGACGGCAGACGCTGCGGCGAGAAGGTCTGCTCCTCGCGGAGGAACGTGTTCCAGAGATGCCGGGCGGCCTCCCGGTACTTCATCATCCGCTGCGTCACGTTCTCCATGCGGCTGCATGGTGGCACCCACGCGCCTTCAGCGGACGCCGAAAATGACGAAGCCCGGGTCTCCTTTGGGGAGACACCGGGCCTCGGTGGGTAAGGCACTTCCCTCACCCAGAGGGAGAGGGAGGACGCAGCACTACTCGACCGTCACGCTCTTGGCGAGGTTGCGCGGCTGGTCCACGTCGTTCCCGCGCATCTCGGCCACGTGGTAGGCGAGCAGCTGCAGCGGGATGGTGGCCACCACCGGCGCGAGCTGCGCGCAGGCGGCGGGGATGCGGATGACGTGGTCGGCGACGGAGGCGACGTGGGTGTCGTCCTCGTCGATGACGGCGATCACCTTGCCGCCGCGCGCGCGAGCCTCCTCGATGTTGCCCATGATCTTCTCGTACGCCACGTGCGGCTGCTTCGGGGCGATGACGAGCACCGGCATGTTCTCGTCGATGAGCGCGATGGGGCCGTGCTTCATCTCGCCGCCCGCGTAGCCCTCGGCGTGGATGTACGAGATCTCCTTGAGCTTCAGCGCGCCCTCGAGCGCCACCGGGTGCATGGGGCCGCGGCCGAGGAAGAGGAAGTCACGCGCGTGCATGTAGTCGCGCGCCACGCGCTTCACCTGGGGCTCGCACTTGAGCGTCTCCTCGATGAGCTTGGGGACCTCGGTCAGGTGCGTGAGGTGCTCCTGCGCCTGCTCCTTGCTCAGCGTGCCGCGCACGCGCCCGAGGCGCACCGCGAGCATGTAGAGCGAGACGAGCTGCGTGGTGAAGGCCTTGGTGCTGGCCACGCCGATCTCGGGGCCCGCGTTGGTCAGCACGCTGAACTCCGCCTCGCGGGTCATCGCGCTGCCCATCACGTTGCAGATGGCCATGGGGGTCGCGCCGCGCGCCTTGGCCTCCTTGAAGGCCGCGAGCGTGTCCGCGGTCTCGCCGGACTGGCTGATCGCGATGACCAGGTGGCTCGGCTCCACGATGGGGTCGCGGTAGCGGAACTCGCTCGCGAGCTCCACCTCGACCGGCAGGCGCGCGAGCGCCTCGATCATCGTCTTGCCGCTGATGCCCGAGTGCCACGAGGTGCCGCAGGCGAGGATGGTCACCTTGGTGAGCGCCTTCACCTTCTCGTCGGAGAGGTTCCAGCCCTCGAAGGCCACGTCGCCCTCGGAGAGCAGCAGGCGGCCGCGGATGGTGTCCGCGATGGCCCGGGGCTGCTCGTGGATCTCCTTGTGCATGAAGTGCTTGTGGCCGCCCTTCTCCGCCATCATCGGCGTCCAGTCGATGCGGCGCGTGGGGCGGTTGGCGAGCTGACCGGCGCGGTTGAAGATGTCCACCTTCGCCGCGGTGAGGACCGCGAGGTCGCCGTCCTCCATGTAGACGAAGTCGCGCGTGTGCTCGAGCAGCGCGGGCACGTCGCTCGCGATGAAGTTCTGGCCCTCACCGAGGCCGACCACCATGGGGCTGGCCTCCTTGGTGACGACGATGGTGTTGGGGTCCTGCGCGGTGACGACCGCGAGCGCGTAGGTGCCCTTCACGCGCGCCACGGCAGCGCGCACCGCCTGGGGCAGCGTGAGCCCGCTCTGCAGCTCCTGCCAGATGAGGTGGGCGAAGACCTCGGAGTCGGTCTCGCTGCTGAACTTGTGGCCGCGGCTCTTGAGCTCGGCCTTGAGCGCGAGGTGGTTCTCGATGATGCCGTTGTGCACCACCGCCACGCCCTCGTAGGAGTGCGGGTGGGCGTTCTCGTCCGAGGGCCGCCCGTGGGTCGCCCACCGGGTGTGCCCGATGCCGATGTTGCCCAGCGGCGACTCGGTGCCGATGCGGGACTCCAGGTTGCGCAGCTTGCCGGTGGCGCGCACCACGTTGAGCGCCCCGCTGCTCACCACCGCCACGCCCGCCGAGTCGTAGCCCCGGTACTCGAGCTTCTTCAGGCCCGACACCAGGATGGGAGCAGACTGCTTGTCACCGACGTAACCAACGATTCCGCACATGCCGCGATCCTCTCTCACGCCCCAACCCGCTGGATCAAATCCGCGGGCCCGATTCCCTGGATGCTCACCGGCCGGGCAGCCAGCAAGCCCCCCCACTCCACTCTGCCCCTACCCCGCCTGGGTCTTCTTCTTGGAGGACTGGCGCGCCTGCTTGCGCGCGACCCAGCCCTCCTTGTTGTCCTGCGGGGTGCGCGACACGGCGAGCGCCCCCGCGGGAACGTCCTTCGTCACCGTGGTGCCGGCGCCGACATAGGCGCCGTCCCCCAGCTTCACGGGAGCCACCAGCTGCGTGTCCGAGCCGATGAAGACGCCGTCCCCCAGCTCGGTCAGGTGCTTGTTCACCCCGTCGTAATTACAGGTGATCGTGCCCGCGCCCACGTTCACGCCGCGCCCGATGCGCGCATCCCCCAGATAACTGAGGTGTCCGGCCTTGGTCCCGGCCCCGATGCGGGCCTTCTTCGTCTCCACGAAGTTGCCCAGATGCACGTCTTCGGCCAACTCTGTACCCGGGCGCAACCTGCTGAAGGGACCGATGTGGCAGCGCTCGCCCACCTGGGCCTCCTCGAGCACGGAGTAGGGCTTGATGTGCGTCCCGTCGGCCACGCTCGAGGCCACCAGGACACTGCCCTGCCCGATGAAGACGTCCTGTCCGACCACGGTACGACCCTGGAGGCTCACCCCGGGGGCGAGCTCCGTGTCCGCGCCGATGACGACCTCCTCTTCGATGTAGGTGGTCGCGGGGTCCTGCAGGCTCACGCCGGCGCGCATGTGCCCGGTGTTGATGCGCTCCTGCATCGCGCGGGCGCGCGCCGCGAGCTCCACGCGGTCGTTCACGCCGGCCGTCTCGTCGAAGTCCGTATCCACGGCCACCACCCCGCCCTCGGCGGCCGCCATCTCCACGAGGTCCGTGAGGTAGTACTCGCCCTGGGCGTTCTGGGTGCGGATGCGGCCGAGCGCGGGCCAGAGGAAGCGGCTCTCCACCACGTAGATGCCCGCGTTGCACTCGCGGACAGTGCGCTGCTCGGGCGTCGCGTCCTTGTGCTCCACGATGCGCGCAACCTTGCCGTTCTCCCGCACCACGCGCCCGTAGCCCGTGGGGTCCGCGGGGCTCATGGAGACGAGGCTGAGCAGCGCCTTGCCCTGCTCGTGCGCCTCGAGCAGGCGCTGCAGGGTCTCCTTGCGCAGCAGGGGCACGTCCCCGGAGAGGATGAGCACGCGGCCCTGGAAGTCCTTGAGCGCGTCCGCCGCGGCCTTCACCGCGTCCGCGGTGCCGCGCTGCTCCTTCTGCAGCGCGAAGCGCAGGTTCTCGGTGGGGAAGAGCGCCTCGAGCGTGCGCTGCACCTGCTCGGCGCCGTGGCCCACCACGGGGACCAGGGGGCTCGCGCCCAGGTCCCGGGCGCGCATCAGCGGATAGGCGCACAGGGGCTTGCCCAGGATGGTGTGGAGCACCTTGGGCTTCTTGGACTTCATCCGGGTGCCCTTGCCTGCGCACAACACCACGGCCGCGATCGGAGCTGACATGGGGCCAGGATTTAGGGACCAGGGGCCGGATCGTCAACCGTGCGTTGGTCGACGGGGGCCCTGTGCCAGACGATCACTTTGGCGGGCCCCCGGCGCCGCTCCCCGCTACCTTCGGGGCTCCCGCGCCCCCTCTTCAGGAGAGCCCCCCGCCGTGGACATCCGTCGCCGAAGCGTCCTCCAGGCCACACCTGGCCTCGTCGTGCTGCTGCTGCTCGCGCTCGCGCTGCCCGCGCACGCGGCGCGCCCCTTCCGCCGCGGCGCGGTGGCGAGCGCGCACCCGCTGGCGAGCGAGGCCGCGCTGCAGATGCTGCGGCGCGGGGGCAACGCCACGGACGCGGCGGTGGCGGCCGCCTTCACGCTCGCGGTGGTGGGCCCCTACCACTCGGGCCTGGGCGGCGGCGGCTTCGCGCTCACCCACGACGCGAAGACGGGCGAGACGCAGGCGCTGGACTTCCGCGAGGTGGCGCCGCGGGGCGCCACCCGGGACATGTACGTGAAGGAGGGCCGGGTGGTGCCCGGGCTCTCCACGGACGGCGCGCTGAGCGTGGCGGTGCCCGGCGCGGTGAAGGGCTACCTCGAGCTGCTCGAGCGCCACGGGAGCCTCCCGCGGCGCGTGGTGCTCGCGCCGGCGATCAAGGCGGCGCGCGAGGGCTTCTACGTCACGCCCAAGTACCAGCAGATGGCCGAGGGGCGCCTGGAGTGCCTCGCGAAGGACCCCGAGGCCACCCGCCTCTTCCTCGTGAAGGGGCCGGACGGCGCGCCCGCGGTGCCGGAGGTGGGCTATTTGCTGCGCCAGCCGGAGCTCGCCGCCACGCTGGAGGCGATCGCCGCGAGGGGCGAGAAGGCCTTCTACGCGGGGCGCATCGCCGGGCAGCTGGTGGCGGCGGTGAGGGCGGGCGGCGGCCTGCTCACGCAGGAGGACCTGAGCGGCTTCAAGACGAGGCCCCACGCGCCGCTCGAGGGGCACTACCGCGGCCACCGCCTGCTCACCATGCCCCCGCCCAGCGCGGGCGGGCTCGCGGTGGTGCAGGTGCTGGGCATGCTCGAGCGCCTGCAGCCGAAGATGAGCTGGCGCGACCCGCTCGCGGTGCACCTGTACGCGGAGGCCGTGCGCCGCGCCTACGTGGACCGCGCGAAGTTCCTCGGGGACCCCGCCTTCGTGGACATCCCGCTCGAGCGCTTCCGCTCGGACGCGTACATCGCCCAGCTCGCCTCCACCATCGACCCGCAGCGCGCGACCCCCAGCGTGAGCCTGCTGCCCGCGCGCGAGGGCGCGCCGCAGAGCACCCTGCCCTCCGGGAAGGGGCAGGCTCCAGTCGAGAAGACGGAGAAGAAGAACACCACGCACATCTCCGTCATCGACGCGAAGGGCAACGCGGTGGTGATGACCACCACGGTGAACTACGGCTTCGGCTCCTGCCTCGTGGCGAAGGGGACGGGCGTGCTGCTCAACGACGAGATGGACGACTTCGCGGCGATGCCGGGCGTGCCCAACGCGTACGGGCTCGTGACGGGCGAGCCCAACGCCATCGCGCCGGGCAAGGTGCCGCTCTCCTCCATGAGCCCCACGCTGGTGTTCTCGAAGGAGGACCCCAAGCGCGTCATGCTCGCGGTGGGCAGCCCCGGCGGCTCCACCATCCCCACCACCGTCATCCAGGTCATCAGCAACGTGGTGGACGCAGGGATGGACGTGACGCGCGCGGTGGGCGCGGGGCGCGTGCACCACCAGTACCTGCCGGACGAGCTGTGGGTGGACCGCTGGGGGCTCGAGCCCGCGACGGTGGCGGCGCTCGAGGCGCGCGGCCACAAGGTGGTGCGCCGCGAGGCCTGGGGCGACGCGGAGGCGGTGCTCTGGGACCCGAAGAACGGCCTCTTCTACGCCGCGAGCGACCCGCGCAACGAGGGCGCCGGGCTGGGGGCGGACTAGCGGCATGGCCGGCGAGGCGCGAGAGCTGCCCGAGCTGTTCGACGCGCACCTGCACGCGGAGGCGCTGAGCGATCAGGACCTCGAGTCCATGCGCTTCTTCGGGGTGACGCGGGCGCTGGTGGTGGCGCACCACTTCCCCTCGCCTACCGCGAAGACGCTGCGCCAGCACTTCGACCGGCTGGTGGCGCGCGAGCTGCCGCGGCTCGAGCGCTTCGGCATCCGGGCCTGGGCGGCGCTCGGGGTGCACCCGCGCTGCATCCCGCGCCGCGGCCTCTCCGAGGTCATCGCCTCCCTGCCGGACTACTTCGGCGGCGGGCGGGTGGTGGCGCTGGGGGAGACGGGGCTGCACGAGGGCGGCGAGCTGGAGGAGGAGGCCTTCGGGGAGCAGCTCGCGCTCGCGCGCCGCCTCAAGCTGCGCGTGGTGGTGCACACCCCGGGGCAGGACAAGGAGCGCCACACGCGGCGCATCCTCACGCTCCTGCAGGCCTCGGGCGTGGCGCCCGCGCGCGTGCTGGTGGACCACGCGAGCAGCAAGACGGTGCGCCCCATCCTCGGGTGCGGCCACTGGGCGGGGCTCACCCTGCACCCCGAGCAGCTCGCGGCCGAGCGCGCGGTCGCGCTGGTGCGCCGGCTCGGCAGCGAGCGGCTCGTGCTCAACTCGGACGCCGGCGACGGCGCAGGTGACATCCTGGGGCTCGCGCGCCTGGCGAACCTGCTCGCCAAGGCGCGCCTCAGCCTGCCCATCGTGCGGCGCGTGGCGAGCGAGAACGCCGAGCGCTTCTACCGCCCGCGCTGAGCGGCGTCCCGGCGCTGGAAACACGACGGGCCCGCTCAGCCGGAGTCGCTCCGACAGGCGGGCCCGCGTGGGGACTGCAGGCGCCGTCAGTGCAGCTGGGCGGCCTCGGGCTGGAGCGTGAGGCGCTCCTGGCCCTGCGCGTCCTGGCCGAGCTCGGCCTGGACCGCGATGCCCTGGTGGCGGAAGCGCGCGAGCGAGTCGGAGGCCTCGTCCAGCAGCCGCTGGTAGCGCTCCTCGAGCTCCACTGCGATCAGGAGCATCGTCTCGCCGGCGTCCTCGACACCCGGGCGGTACACCTGGCAGCGCTGGAAGCGCGCCCAACGACCATTCTGCATCTTCACCAGCTCGCCGTCGTAGGCCATGGGCCCCCCGCGTCAAAGAAAGATGCGGCGAGATAAAGCATCAAATTAACCGCGCGTCATCCCCCTCCCTGAAAATTCGTGAAACCTGTTGGCTGGCGGGCGTTTGCGGGCATGCATACACCGCTCAACAGATCTTGTACGGCGGGACGGGGTTGCACCTGTAAATTCACAAGGCGGTGAAGTGGTTTACCGTAGGTGCCGCCCCGCGTCAGTCCAGCGCGGGCGGAATGACGCGCCGCGCGTTGCGCCGGGGGAGGCCGGCGCGGGGGGTGGGCCCTGGATCAGGACTGGCCGATGCCCTTCCCCGTGCCCTCCAGGGCGGTGACCACGGCGGTGATGTCCTTGTCGCCCTGCCCCTGGGCGCGCGCGAGCGCGTAGACCTCGCGCACGGCGCCCACCGCGGGGGTGGGGGTCTTGAGGCGCGCGGCGCTCGCCTGGAAGAGCGAGAGGTCCTTGAACATCAGGTCCACGGCGAAGTGGGTGTCCCAGTCGCGGGCGAGCAGGGCCTTGCCCTTGAAGTCGTAGTAGGGCGAGCGGTAGCCGCTGGCCTGCACCACCTCGAGGAAGACGCGCGGGTCGATGCCGGCGCGCTGGGTGACGAGCATCGCCTCGCTGAGCCCCTCGAGCATCATGGCGAGCAGGGCGTTGCCCGCGAGCTTCACCTGGGAGCCCGCGCCCACCGGGCCGCAGTGCACCTGGCGCTCGCCCACCGCGCCGAGCACGGGCTGGGCGCGCGCGAGCGCGGCCTCGCTCGCCCCCACCATGAGCAGCAGCGTGCCCTTCTCCGCGCCCGCGCGGCTGCCGGTGACGGGGCTCTCCACGAAGTCCACCCCGGCCGCGCGGCAGGCCGCCTCCAGCGCGAGCGTGTCCTCGGGGGCCACGGTGGAGAAGTCGATGAAGAGCTGGCCCTTGCGCGCGCCCGCGAGCGCCCCGTCCTTCCCCGCGTACACCTGGTGCAGCGCCCCCGGGTCCGCCACGCAACTGCACACCACGTCCACGCTGCGGGCGACCTCGGCGGGGCTCGCGGCCGCGCGGATGGGCGCGCCGCCCGGCTGGGCCGCGGCTTGGCGGACCACCTCCTCGGCGCGCGCAGGCGTGCGGTTCCACACCGTGACGCTGAAGCCCTTGCGCGCGAGGGTGAGCGCCATGCGGCTGCCCATGAGGCCCATCCCGAGGAATCCGACGCTGCGTCCTGCGCTCGTGCTCACTGTGAAGGCTCCTTTGGTGTGTGCGTGCCGCCTGCCCGCCTGCCCGGTGGCACCTGGCGAGGGCTTCCCTTAGATTGACGCGGATGAAGTTGCCACTGCTCTTCCGCCGCGACCGCGGCGTCATCAAGGCCGCGGACGCCCAGGACCAGGTCGAGAAGCTCCTCGCCGAGTCGCTGCGCCTGCTGAGCCAGACCGCCTCCAAGGTGGCGGACCTCATCGAGGCGCAGCGCCTGCAGCGCGCCGGCTACGAGAGCCAGAACGTGCTGCTGCGCCGCCTGGACACCCCACGGCCGCCCGCGGGCAGCGCCGAGGGAGAGGGCGCGGGGAAGAAGGCCCGGTGAGCACGGGCGCCGGAGACTTGCCGGCGCCGGACGCCGTGCCCGCCTGCCTCGGCATGGCCGCAGGGCCCTGGGCGAGCGGGATGAGCCTGCCGCGGCCCGGGCTGCAGGACGCGGAAGGGGCGCGCCTGCCCGAGGGCCTGCCGCCGGTGGTGGACGCGCACGTGCACGTGTTCCCGGACCGGGTGTTCGAGGCGGTGTGGCGCTGGTTCGAGCAGTACGGCTGGCCCATCCGCTACCCGCTCCACACCCCCCAGGTGCTCCAGTTCCTCTTCTCGCGCGGGGTGGGCCACGTGGTGGCGCTGCACTACGCGCACAAGCCGGGCATGGCGCGCATGCTGAACGCGTACGCGGCCGCGGTGCAGCGCGAGGAGCCGCGGGTGCTCGCGCTCGCCACGGTGCTGCCCGGAGAGCCCGGGGCGGTGAGCATCCTGGAGGAGGCCTTCGCGCAGGGCCTGCGGGGCGTGAAGCTGCACTGCCACGTGCAGTGCTTCGCGCCGGACGCCCCGGAGCTGCACGAGGTGTACGCGGCGTGCGCGCGGGCGGGAAAGCCCATCGTCATGCACGCGGGGCGCGAGCCCTCCAGCCCCCACTACAAGTGCGACACCCACGCGCTGTGCGCCGTGGACCGGGTGGAGCGGGTGCTGCAGGCGCACCCCACGCTGAAGCTGTGCGTGCCGCACCTGGGCGCGGACGAGTTCGACGGGTACGCGCGCCTGCTGGAGCGCTACGACACGCTGTGGCTCGACACCACCATGGCGCTCGCCGACTACTTCCCCATCCCCCGCCCCCTGCGCGCGCTGCGGACGCGGCCGGAGCGGGTGCTCTACGGCACCGACTTCCCCAACCTCCCCTACGCCTGGGACCGGGAAATCCGGGTGCTCACCCGCCTGGGCCTGGACGAGGAGAGCCTCGCCGGGGTGCTCGGGCAGAACGCGCTGCGCCTCTATGCGCCCGAGCTCGCGGGGCCTGGGGTCCTGACGGGAGCCCTGAAGCGCCCCGGGGCCCTGGGTCCAGGGCTACCCTGAGCGGGCACCGGAATGTCCATTATGAGGTCGCCCCCTTCCCCATTCCCGGATCCGTTCCCATCTTCGGCTCCGAAGCGGTTTTGACGCCCCACGGCACTTTCCGAGGCCTTTCCCATGTCTCACATTCTGGTTGTGGACGATGACGCGAGCCACCGCACGCTCATCTGCGACGCCCTCGAGGAGATGGGCTACCGCACCACCCAGGCGGCCAACGGCCGCGAGGCGCTGGACCTGCTCGAAGGCGAGCTCCCCAGCGCCGTGCTGCTCGACCTGCGCATGCCCGTGATGAGCGGCTGGGGCCTGCTCGATGCGCTCAAGAAGATGCCGCGCGCGCGCGGCCTGCCGATCATCATCATCTCGGGCTACGGCTTCGAGTGGGAGGCGGAGCTGGTGGGCGCGGCGGGCTACATCTCCAAGCCGGTGGACCTGGACAAGGTGCGCGCCACGGTGCAGCAGATCGTCGGCATGCCCGAAGCCTCGCTCATGCACTGAGCAGACGCAGCGGGGGCGCCCTCAGCGGGCCTGCTGCTGCGCACAGGCCGAGCTGAGCCCCAGGGTGCACGCGCGCCCGAAGAGCGCCCGCACGTGCACCGCGTCGTAGTGCGCATCCGTGCCCTGCAGCAGCTCGGCGGCGCGCGCGGAGACCAGCGCCTGGGCGCCCAGCTCGCTGCAGGCCACGGCCTGCCCCGCGTCACAGGCCTCGGAGAGCACGCGCTCGGCGCTCGCGAGCGGCCGCGCGTGCGCCCGGGCCGCGAGCGCCGCGCTGGTGAGGTTGGTGCAGGCGGCGCTCTCGCCCAGGTGACAGGCCTGCTCGAAGAAGGCGGCGGCGATGGCCTCGTCGCGCGCGACCTCCAGCCCCCGCGCGTAGTCCACGCCGAGGTCGTTGCAGTGCGTGCGCGAGAAGGTGTCGAAGCACTTGAGCAGCTCGGGGCGCACGCGCGCGGCCTTGTCCGGCGGCAGCGCGCGGAAGGAGGCGTTGGGCACCTGGGCGGCGCGCTCCGGGGCGAGCGCCGCCTCGCGCCGCGCCTCGCGCAGTGCCTCGAGGTTGCGGCAGCCCTGCGGCAGGTGCTCCTCGCAGGCGCGCGCGTAGTAGGCCTCGGCCACCGCGTCGCTCTGCGCCACGCCCTGTCCCTCTGCGTACTGCAGGCCCAGGTTGAGGCAGGCGGCCGGGATGGGGCCGTTCGCGCAGGCGAGCCAGTACAGCTGCGCGCTGCGCTCGGGGCTCGCGCGCACGCCCGTGCCCTCGGCGTAGGTGAGCCCCAGCTGCGCGCAGGACTGCCAGTGCCCCAGGGCACAGGCCTGCTCGTGGAGCGCGGCCGCGAGCCCCTCGTCCACGGCCACCGCGCCCTCGCCCCGCGCGTACTGCTCCGCGCGCAGCGCGCAGGCAGAGCGCCCCCGGACGCTCTTCGTCCCGGCGCAGGCGTCGCGCTCGAGGCGCGCCTGCTCGGCGCGCTCGGGTGGCAGCTCCGAGAGCACGCCCCCGGGGGCGCGGCCCTGCAGCTGCGCCCGCAGCCCCTGCGGGTCCGGGAGCGCAGGGGGTGCGGCGAGCTCTCCCGCGGCCGGAGCGCGTGCGGGAGGGGGCGCGCCGGCGCACGCGCAGAGGAGCCCTGCTGCCACCGCGATCCCCACCGCTGCCTGCACCCGACGCATGCGCTGCATGTGGCCTCCCGGGAACGTGGGCTGAACGCCCGCCCCCCGCCCGCCATACCGGCCTCGCGCTGCGCGAGGGTTGCTCCCGGGGCGGCCCTGGCCTAGTGGCTCGGGGGCATGCACGTCTTCTCCTGCGACGGGTACGAGGTGCCGCTGCCCGAGGGGCACCGCTTCCCCATGGGCAAGTACCGCCTGCTGCGCGAGCGGCTGCTCGCGCGCGGCGTGCTGCGGCCCGGGGAGCTGCACCCGTCCGAGCCCGTGGCGCGCGAGGTGCTCGCGCGCGTGCACACGCCGGGCTACCTCGACGCGCTCTTCGAAGGCCGCTTGAGCGAGGCGGAGCTGCGCCGGCTCGGCTTTCCCTGGTCCGAGGCGCTGCTCCTGCGCTCGCGCGCGAGCGTGGGCGGCACGCTCGCGGCGGCGCGCGCCGCGCTGCAGGAGGGCGTGGCGGGAAACCTCGCGGGCGGCACCCACCACGCCTTCCCGGGCCACGGCGAGGGCTACTGCGTCTTCAACGACATCGCGGTGGCCATCCGCGCGCTGCAGGCCGAGGGCGCGCTCGAGCGCGCCGTGGTGGTGGACCTGGACGTGCACCAGGGCAACGGGACGGCGGCCGTGTTCGAGGGCGACGCGCGCGTCTTCACCTTCAGCATGCACGGGGAGCACAACTTCCCCTTCCGCAAGCAGCGCTCCAGCCGCGACGTGGGCCTGCCGGACGGCACCGGGGATGCGGACTACCTCGAGGCACTCGCGCGCCACCTGCCCGAGGTGCTCGAGGCAGCCGGAGCGGAGCTCCTCTTCTACCAGGCGGGCGTGGACGCGCTCGCCGAGGACGCGCTGGGCCGCCTCTCGCTCAGCCACGCGGGCCTGCGCGAGCGCGACCGGAGCGTGCTCGAGGCCGCGTGGCACCGCGGGCTGCCCGTAGTGCTCACGCTGGGCGGCGGCTACGCGAAGCCCCTCGACGCCACGCTCGAGGCGCACGTAGGCACCTACGAGGTGGCGCGCGAGCGCTACGGCTGAGCGCTCCTGTCGGCGTGCGGACGGCCGGCGCGACACGGAGGGTCCCTAGCGCCGCGGGGCTGATCTAGGTTGTTCCCGCCATGACCGCCTCCCCTGCCCGCCGCCAGGCCGCCCACGCCGCCCTCGCCCTCGACGACGAGGCGCTGCTCAAGGCGTGCGAGGTGGAGTTCTTCATCGCCTCGGGCCCCGGCGGCCAGCACCGCAACACCACCGCGAGCGGCGTGCGCCTCACGCACCCGCCCACCGAGCTCTCCGTCACGGCCACCGAGCGCCGCAGCCAGGTGCAGAACAAGGGCGTGGCGCTGGAGCGGCTGCGCGAGGGGCTGAAGGCCCTCACCTTCGTGCCCAAGGTACGCCGCGCGACCAAGCCCACCAAGGGCAGTCAGAAGCGGCGCATCGAGGGGAAGAAGCGCACCGGCGAGAAGAAGGCCATGCGCTCCAAGAAGACCTTCTGGTGAAGCCGAGCCCGCGGAGCGCGCAGCACGCGCGCGCCCCGGCAGGCCCGGGGTGCGGCTAGATCGTCACGTCCACGTGGTACTCGCCCTCGCCCGAGACGGCGGTGCCGGTCACGTGCGTGGTGCCGGCCTTGCGGCGGGTGCCGCCGCTGCCGTCGCTCTCGAGCTCGCCGGACATCGTGAGGTCGAGGGCCACGTCGCCCTCGAGCTCGCCCTGCATGTGGAAGGCGCCGATGAGCGTGCCGGTGAAGGTACCGGTGGGGAAGTTGCGCAGGCTCAGCGTGAGCTCCGGCTGCGCGGTGGTGTCCGTGCTCGTGGCGTAGGAGATGGAGTAGGGCGTGCTCTTGTCGCCATCCTCGGGCAGGCGCACGGGGCCGTCCGAGTAGTCGGTCATGCCGACGCGCAGGCGCATGCCCTTGTTGCTCGAGCTGCCCTGATCCACCTGGCCGGTGACGATGAGCGCGCCGGTGGCGGCGCCGGTGCCGTTCTGCGCGGAGATGTTCGCGCTGCTCGCGGTGTTGAAGCCGGCGAAGCCGAGCGCGAGCGACTTCTCCACGGCCTGATCCAGCCCGAGGTAGGCGAGCTCCGCCTGCTCGTCCGAGCTCACGTTGTCGCTGCCGCAGCCGAGCACGCCGGCGGCGAGGAAGGTGGTGAGGCCAAGTACTGCCAGGAGGGAGGTGGGACGGTTCATGGCCCCGCTTCTAGCCCGGGGCCGATGTAGGCCGCGAGGCGCCAGGGTCAGGCGCTCGCCCCCGGGGTGCGGATGCGGAGGCCCCGGTGCGTCACCTCCACCTGCGGCCGGCCCATCCAGCCGCAGCGCACGCAGGCGGCTCGCGCCCCCGCGTCACTCACCCGCACGGGCAGGTCTGCCCCGCACACCACGCAGCCCTCGGGCAGGGTGAAGTCCCGCGGGGTCGTCATCGTCGTCGTCTGTGCCATCCCCTACCGGTAACGCAGGAGGGGGGCGTGGCAAGGCGCGGACCCGGAGCGTGGAGCCCGCCTCCCCGAAAGCACAGCGGCCCGGCGTGCCGTGGGGCACCCCGGGCCGGCGTGGGGCTGCGGCGCTGCGGAAGCGGCTCAGGCCTTCGCGAGGCTGCGCAGCACGTAGGTGAGGATGCCGCCGTGGCGGTAGTAGTCGAGCTCGTTCGGCGTGTCGATGCGGGCGGTGACGGTGAACTCCTTCGTGCCCTTCTCGCCCGTGGCCTTCACGGTGAGCTTCTTCATCGGGCTGAGGCCCTCCGCGACCCCCTTCACCTCGAAGGTCTCCTGGCCGCTGAGGCCGAGGCTCTGCGCGTCCTCGCCCTCCTGGAACTGCAGCGGGAGCACGCCCATGCCCACGAGGTTCGAGCGGTGGATGCGCTCGAAGCTCTTGGCGATGACCGCCTTCACGCCCAGCAGCATGGTGCCCTTCGCCGCCCAGTCGCGGCTCGAGCCCGTGCCGTACTCGGCGCCCGCGAGGACCACGAGCGGGGTGCCCTCGGCCTGGTACTTCATGGAGGCGTCGTAGATGCTCATCCGCTCGCGGGTGGGGATGTGCACGGTGACGCCGCCCTCGACGCCGGGGACGAGCAGGTTCTTGAGGCGGATGTTCGCGAAGGTGCCGCGCATCATCACCTCGTGGTTGCCGCGGCGCGCGCCGTAGGAGTTGAAGTCCTTCGGCTCCACGCCCTGCTCCATGAGGTACTTCGCCGCGGGGCTCGTCTTCGCGATGTTGCCCGCGGGGCTGATGTGGTCCGTGGTCACGGAGTCACCCAGCAGCGCGAGCACGCGCGCGCCCGAGATGTCCTTGAGGGCCGCCGGCTCCTTCGGGATGTTCTGGAAGAAGG
Source organism: Aggregicoccus sp. 17bor-14 (assembly GCF_009659535.1). Classification (NCBI taxonomy): domain Bacteria; kingdom Pseudomonadati; phylum Myxococcota; class Myxococcia; order Myxococcales; family Myxococcaceae; genus Aggregicoccus; species Aggregicoccus sp. 17bor-14. The sequence continues at coordinate 43,753 of NZ_VJZZ01000007.1, read as the reverse complement.
GCGGGTTGCGCACGTAGGTGCTCTTCGGGTCCCACTTGAAGGTGCTGCTCTTGGGTACCTTCAGCCCCTGCCACAGCTTGTCGCCCTCCATCGCGTGCGCGTACTGGTCGCGGAACTGGCTCGGCTTCACCGCGGAGCGGATGACCGCCTGGATCTCCTCGGTGGTGGGCCAGATGTCCTTGAGGAAGACGGGCTTGCCGTTGCGGTCCAGGCCCAGCGGCTCCTTGTCGAGGTCGCGGCCCACCTCGCCCACCAGCGCGTAGGCGACGACGAGCGGGGGGCTCGCCAGGTAGTTCATGCGCACGTGCGGGTTGATGCGGCCCTCGAAGTTGCGGTTGCCGCTGAGCACCGCGGCCACCACGAGGTCGCCGTCCACGACCGCGTTGGAGACCTGCTCGGGCAGGGGGCCCGAGTTGCCGATGCAGGTGGCGCAGCCGTAGCCCACGGTGTGGAAGCCCAGCGCATCGAGATAGGGCTGCAGGCCCGCGTCGCGCAGGTACTCGGTCACGACCTTGCTGCCCGGCGCGAGGCTGGTCTTCACCCAGGGCTTCGCGACGAGGCCCTTCTCCACCGCGCGCTTGGCCAGCAGGCCCGCGCCGATGAGCACCGCCGGGTTGCTCGTGTTGGTGCACGAGGTGATGGAGGCGATGACCACCGCGCCGTGGCCCAGCTGGTAGCTCTGGTTGCCCTGCTTCACCGTGACGGTCTGGTTGAGGCGCTCGGCCGGGACCTCGGCCGGAGCCGCCTTCGCGCCCTTGCCGCCGCCCTCCTCGTCCTCACCCTTGCTCTTGCCGGCCGCGAGCATCTCCACCAGCGCCTTCTGGTAGGCGGGCTTCATGTCGCTGAGCGGCACGCGGTCCTGCGGGCGCTTGGGGCCGGCGAGGCTGGGCACCACGGTGGAGAGGTCCAGCTCCAGCGTGTCGCTGAAGACGGGGTCTGCCGCGTCCTTGGTGTGGAAGAGGCCCTGCGCCTTGCAGTAGGCCTCGGTGAGGGCCACCTGCTCCTCGGAGCGGCCGCTGAAGCGCATGTACGCGAGCGCCTCGTCGTCCACCGGGAAGAAGCCCACGGTGGCGCCGTACTCGGGCGCCATGTTCGCGATGGTGGCGCGGTCCGGCAGGCTGAGGGAGGCGAGGCCCGGGCCGTAGTACTCGACGAACTTCCCCACCACGCCCTTCTTGCGCAGCATCTGGGTGATGGTCAGCACCAGGTCGGTCGCGGTCGCGCCCGCGGGCAGGCTGCCCTTGAGCTTGAAGCCCACCACCTGGGGAATGAGCATCGTGATGGGCTGGCCGAGCAGCACGGCCTCCGCCTCGATGCCGCCCACGCCCCAGCCCACCACGCCCAGGCCGTTGATCATGGTGGTGTGGCTGTCGGTGCCCACCAGGGTGTCCGGGAACACCACGCCGTCCTGCTTGAACACGACGCGCGCGAGGAACTCGAGGTTCACCTGGTGGCAGATGCCGGTGTCCGGCGGCACCACGCTGAAGTTCTTGAACGCGTCCTGGCCCCAGCGCAGGAACGCGTAGCGCTCCTGGTTGCGCTCGAACTCGAGCTCCGCGTTCTCCTGCAGCGCGGCGCTGGTGCCGAAGCTGTCCACCTGGAAGGAGTGGTCGATGACCAGGTCCGCGGGGTTGCGCGGGTTGATCTTCGCGGGGTCGCCGCCCATCGCGGCGAGCGCCTCGCGCATGGCGGCGAGGTCCACCACGGCCGGAACGCCGGTGAAGTCCTGCAGCAGCACGCGCGCGGGGTGGAAGGAGATCTCGGTGTCCGGCGTCGCCTTGGGATCCCAGGCGAGCATCTTGTCCACGTGCTCCTTCTTCACCACCCGGCCGTCCTCGTGGCGCAGGAGGTTCTCGAGCAGCACCTTCAGCGAGAACGGCAGGCGATTGACCGCCGGGTGGGCCTTGGCCACCGTCGCGAGGCTGTAGATGTCATGGGTGGCCGAGCCCACCTTGAGCTGGCTCTTCGCCTTGAAGCTGTCCGTCATGTGCGTGTCCCTTCGCGTGCTTTCTTCCGCTGCGTGCGCCCGGGTCTTCTAGGGCGCTCGGGGCGGGCATGCAAAGGGTTCGTTCAGAGCACTTTTCGGAATAGGAAGAGCAGCCGTTCGAGCAGCTTCTGCCAGGTGGGGCGGCGGCGGAAGGCCTCCAGCTTCACCTCGTGGCAGCTGCCGCAGTCGGTGCGGAAGCTCTCCTCGAGGGCGCGGCCCAGGCCCGGGTCGGCGAAGACCGCGTTCACCTCGTGGTTCATGCCCAGGCTGAGGCGCTCGAGGTTGAAGGAGCCCACCGTCCCCCAGACCCCGTCCACCACGGCCGTCTTGGCGTGCAGCACCCCGCGCTGCCACTCGAAGATGCGCACGCCTGCCCCCAGCAGCCGCTCGTAGAAGGCGCGGGTGCAGTACTCGAGGAAGGGGTGGTCCGAGCGGCCGTTGAGGATGAGGCTGACCTCCACGCCGCGCCGGGCGGCGTCGCGCAGGGCGGCCACCATCTTGCGGTCCGGGATGAAGTAGCTCGCGGCCACCAGCACGCTGGTGCGGGCGCGCCCGATGGCGTGCAGGTAGGCCTTGTGGATGCCGCGCCGGCTGCTGAGCACCGCGAGGCTCACGTTGCCGCGCGAGCGCGCGCGCACCGCCTGGCGGTGGCGCAGCTGGGCGGCCCAGGTGCGGAAGCGGTGGCGAAACGCCATGCGCCAGGTGGCCACGAAGCGCCGCTCGAGCGCGTGCACCGCGGGGCCCTCGATGCGCAGCACGTCGTCGCGCCAGTTGGCCCCCTGCCCCTCGGGCGCCCAGTGCGCCGCGATGTTCACCCCGCCGGTGAAGGCCACCGCGCCGTCCACGACGAGGATCTTGCGGTGGTCGCGCTTGAGCAGGTGCTGCAGGCCGCGGCTGAGGCTGAAGGGCTTGAAGGGGCGGATGTCCACGCCGCGCGCGCGCAGGCCCGTGAAGAAGCTGCGCCGGGCCGTCCAGCTGCCCACCGCGTCGTAGAGCACCTTCACCCGCACGCCGCGCTCGGCCGCCTCCGCCAGCGCCTCGCCGAACAGCTCCCCCACCGCATCGGTGAGGAACATGTACGTCTCCAGGTGCACGTAGCGGCGCGCGGAGCGGATCGCCTGCAGCATCTCGGGGTAGGCCTCCACCCCGTCGCGCAGGAGCCGGGCGGCGTTGCCGTCCAGCACGGGGTGGCGCGCGGGCAGGTAGTGGCGCGCGAGCCGCGCGTTGGACACGCCCGGCCCCCAGGCGGGCGCGTGCTCCGGTGGGACGCGGGTTCCCGAGCCGCGATCTCCCGAGCCACGCTCCTCGCGCCCCTGCAGTCCCCCGCTCTTGCGGCCTTCCTCGCGTGCCTCCGCCTCGTGATTCACCCCCCAACGGTGCGGATGGGAGGCCGGTTGGGCAAGCGGCCGAGAGGCCTCGCGGGGTTGCAGTGTGGAGGTCCGCGCAGGCAGGGCGGCCAGGCAGGCTTGGCCAGAAGGCGCCGGGGGCGCTCTAGAGCCCGTAGCCCGCGCGCTTGCGCTCGGCGCGGGCGCGGCAGGGCTGATCGGAGGCGGGGAAGTACTCCTTGAACTGATCCAACCCCGCCGCCACCGCCTTCCAGTCGCGGCGGTTCGCGTCCCCCTCCACCTCGAGCAGCAGCCGCGAGCAGGTGCGGTCCAGCTCCGCCTGGGCCTCCCGCACCCGGTCGCGCGCCTCGAGGTGCAGCGCGGGGCGGGGCTCGGGGTGGGCCTCGAGCAGCAGCCACGCCTCGCGGAAGGCGCGCCACGCGGCGTAGCGGTTGCCCGCGCCGATGTCCTTCGCCTGCAGGTTCTTCTCGCCGCGCGCGTACGCCTCGCGCGCCGCGGCCACCAGCTGCTCGGAGGGCATCTCCGGCAGGAGCGCCGTCTCCACCCAGAGGTTCCAGATGCGCCAGGGGTCCTCGCCCGGCGGGTTGTGGGTGTTGTCGAAGGTGATGCGGTTGGGCTGCCCCTTCTTGAGCAGCTCCGGCGGCACGCGCACCTCGAGCGCCCGCTCCTGGCTGTTGAGCCGGTCCGCGGGCAGCGCGCCCACGTCCGCACCGTTCACCGTGACCATCACCTCGCCCTGACTCAGGCCCTGCGCCTGCAGGTGCAGCAGGACGACGGCGCGCGTGGCCGCGGTGTACTCCCAGGTGAAGACCTTCATGTCCGGGCGCTCCCACGTCACGCCCTCGCCCAGGCCGAAGGAGTCCGCGAGCGGGCGCGCCGAGAGCACCGCGGGCTCCGCGCCGCGCTCCCCGCTCGCGCTCGACCCCAGCACCGCCCAGAAGAGCAGCGCGACGAGGCCCGCGCCCAGGGCACCCGCCCCCGCGAGGAGCCCGCGGCGCACGGGGGGCCGCGCCTCGGCCCAGAAGAGGCGCGCGCGGGCGAGGAGCGGGGGCAGCGTGCGGCGCAGGCGCGCGCGCTCGGCCGCGGTGAGGCGCTGGCCGGGGGCGGGGCGTGCCCGGGGGGCGGGGCGCGGCGGGGGCACGGCGAGCGCGGCCGGCGCCTCCTCGCTCACGGCGGCGAGCGCGGCGCCGGGCGCCGCGTCCTCGCTCCGCTCGGGCAGCGCGGCACGCGCGGTGGCCGGGCGCGCGGGCCCGCGCGAGGGGGAAGCGAGCGCGCCGGCCGCGGCGGGACGGCCCGCAGCGGCAGACGGCCCCGCGGCGTGCGCCTTCGCCGCGGAGGCCCCGGGAGCGGAAGGACCCGCGCCGGCCGCCCGCGGCGGCGCGCTGGCACTCCGGGGACTCGCGCTGCCCGGCGAGGCAGCCGAGGCGAGCGGGACGGCGCTGCGCGCGGGAGCTGCAGCGGAGGAGGGCTCGACGCGCGCGGCGGGGCTCGCGCGGCGCGACGCTGCGGGCGGCGGGGCGACGATGCGGGTGCTGTCCGGGTCGGCGGGCGGCTCGGCCGGGGCGCTGGGCGCAGCGGACGCCGGCTGCGGCGCGAAGAGGAAGGCGGCGTCTCCGAGCGCGAGCTCGTCGCCGGCGGTGAGCGCGCGCCTGCCCTGCACCGGCTCGCCGTTGAGCAGGGTGCCGTTGGCGCTGCCCAGGTCCTCGACGGACCAGTGCCCCGCGCCCGGCTCGCGCGCGATGCGGCAGTGGCGCCGGCTCACGCCCGCGTCGTGCAGCACCACGTCGCAGGTGTCCGCGCGGCCGAGCAGGACCTCGTCCTGGTCGAAGTGCAGCTCCCGGCCTGCGTCCTGCCCCTCGGCGATCGTCAGCTGGAAGCCCATGCGGGCTACAGTTCTAGCGAGGCGCGGGCCGCGCGGGCAACCGCCTCCCGGGCCCAGGCGGGCTCGAGCACCTCGGCCTCGCCTCCGAACGAGAGCACCCACTGCGTGAGCCAGCGCTCGCTGTCCCCCGCGACCCGCACCTCCACGCCGCCGTCCGCGAGCAGGCGCGCATCCTCGCCGAAGCGCTCGCGCACGTAGGGGGCCGCGGTGCGGCTGAAGCGCACGCGCACGTCGGTGCGGCCGCGCGCGGGATTGGGCACGCGCGCGTGCGCGTCCGCGGGCGGCTCGAAGGTCGCGTCCGTGAGCGCGAGCGAGTCCATGCGGTCCACGCGGAAGAGGCGGTCCGCGGCGCGCACGTGATCGTAGCCCTGCAGGTACCACTGGCCGCGGTGGCTGAGCAGCTCGAAGGGGCGCACCCTTCGCGTCTCGGGCGCGTGGCCGGGGCTCGCGTAGAGGAAGGTCACCTCGCGCCGCTCGAGGATGGCGCGGGTGAGGGGCGCGAGCGCCTCGGGGGCATCGAGCGTCGCGTCGATCTTGCGGCCCATCTCCCGGGCGCGGTTGCGCGCGGCCGGCGGCAGCACGCGCTCGAGCTTCTGCAGCGCGCTGGCGAGCGCGTCGCCCGCGGCCGGGCGCAGCAGCTCCGCGGCGGCGCTGAGGGCGGCGGCCTCCGCCGCGGTGAGGCGCGGCGGGGCGCTCAGGCGCTGGTCCAGGTCCACGTAGACGCGGTCGTTGTCCACGTAGATGTCGATGTAGTCGTCCGGGTTGAAGGGGGGCCGGCCCACGCACGCGAGCAGGTCCAGCTCCTCGAGCAGGTCCTCGCGCCCCACGCCCAGCGCCTGCGCGAGCGCGTCCACGCTCACGCCCGGGTGCTTGGACACGTAGGGGACGAGGAAGAGCAGGCGGCGCAGCCGCTCGTGCACGTCGCTCACGGGCGCACCTCCTGGGCCTGCGGGTCCTGCGGGGCATGGCGCTGCAGCACGCGCTCGGCCATCTCGCGCACGCGGGCGCGGGCGCTCTCGGGCGCGAGCACCCGGCACTCGGGCCCCAGCGCGAGGCAGAAGCGCAAAAGCCCGTCCATGAAGGTGGCCGCCACGCGCACGTGCGCGACCCCGTCCTCGCCGCGCGTCACGGGCGCGCCGGGCAGCAGGCTCTCGGCGCGGGGCGCGAGCTCTCCGCCGAGCTGCAGCTCCACGTCCACCGGCGGGTGGAAGCGGTGCTGCCACGGGTAGTGCGCCACGTGCGCGTCGAGTGAGAAGTCCGCGGGCACCTCGAAGTCCGGGGTACGCGGCTTCGCGCTGTTCATCTTCAGGCTGCGGATGCGGTGCACGTGGAAGGTGCGCAGCCCCTGGCGCAGGTGGCAGTAGCCCACCAGCGTCCACACCCCGCGCCGCAGCGCGAGCCCGTAGGGGTCCACGCGCCGCTCGATGAGCTCCGCGTACTTGGGGGACTGGTAGGTCATCTGCACCCACTTGCGCGCGGCGCAGGCCTCCCAGAGCGTCTCCAGCCGCTCGCCCAGGTCCTGGTCCGCCTGCACCGCGCCCAGCTCCATGCGCACGCGCGGGGTGGGAAGCTGCTCGCCGGCGAAGAAGCCCATCTTGCGCATCGCGTGCGCGAGATCCTGGCGGCCGGGGAAGGCCTCGGAGGCGAGCGCGGCGCTCCCCGCGGCGTAGAGCACCGCGAGCTCCTCCTTCGTCAGGCCCACCTCGGGCAGGTAGTACGCGTCGCGCTCGACGACGTAGCCGTCTTTGCGCTCGTCGTCGCCCTGGATGTACGTGAGCGGCAGGCCCAGCTCGAGCAGCTCCGCCTTGTCGCGCTCGAACTTGCGCTCCGCGGCGTCGTCCGAGATGGCGCCGTAGTCGGCCGGGAAGTGCTCGCGCAGCTCCGCCCAGGAAACGGGCTCGCGCGCGTCGAGCAGGAGGGCGACGAGATCGAGGAGGCGTTCGGTGCGTTCCATGGCGGCAGGGGCCCGGGCTCGCGCGCTGAAGGAAGCGCGGGCGGGGACAATGTGCAAAGCCCCCGCGAGGGTCAAGGCGCGCGCGCGGGGAATTCAGGAGAGAACACGCAGCTCCCGCCGCTTTTTCCAGCGCGCGTGTCCTTCTACTGCGGCTCGCAGATGCCCTGCACGCCCAGTGCACAGGCGCGCGCATTGAAGGTGCGGGCCCGGTCCGGGGCCACCAGCGTGGCCGCGTTCGCGCAGGCGAGGCCCACGCCCGCGTCGCAAGCCCGCTCGAAGAGGGAGAGTGCGCGCGCCTCGTCCTCGGGGGTGTGGCTGAGCCCGAGCAGGAAGCCCTGGTTGTTGCAGCTGCGCAGGTGGCCCGCGCTGCAGCCGCGCCCGTAGGCGGCGAGCGCGCGCTGGCGCTCGCCGCGGCGCTCCTCCACGCTGCCCAGCACGCTGCAGGTGGCCGGCTCCGCCGCGCTGCAGAAGGGCTCGAGGTAGCGCGCCGCCTCGGCGAGCTCCTCCGGGCGGGTGCTCGCCGCGTACACCACGCCCAGGTTCTTGCACCCGACGGCGAGCTTCGCCTTGCAGCTGCGCTCGTAGAGCGCGCGCGCCTGGGCGAGGTCTCGCGCGGCGCCCCGCCCGCGCTCGAGCATCCAGCCGAGGTTGTTGCAGGCCGCGCTGTAGTCCGCGTCACAGCCGCGGCGGTAGAGCGCCACCACCTCCGCGTCCTTCGTGGGCTCGGGCTGCGCGGGCAGCAGCAGGTCGCCGAGCGCCGCGCACCCGATGGTCTCCGAGCTCGAGCAGGCCCAGCGCTGCAGCTCGAGCGCCCAGGTGAGATCGCGCGGCAGCCCTCCGGCCCCGGTGGCCAGCAGGATCCCCAGCGCCGAGCAGGCCTTGTAGTCCCTGCCCTCGTTCTCCTTCACCTTGCACGCGCTCTCCAGCAGGGCCGCGGCGATCCACTCGTCCTTCGCCACGCCGGCACCCCTCACGTACTTGCCCGCCATGACCGCGCAAGGGCTGGGGGACCGGGACTCGCACTCCCTCACGAGCCGGTAGGCCCGGAGGCCACGCTCGCCCTCGAGCCCTTTCCACAGCGGGCGCACCGCCCGCTCCTCGGTCACGGGCGTGCCGGCGAGCAGCGCGGTGGCGCGCCGGGTGGGGGGCAGCAAGCCCTCGGGAGCGGGGCGGGCGTCCGGCGAGGGGGAGAGCACGGCGAGCGCAACGAGGAGGGCGACGGGCATCGGGAGCTCCTGTGGCAGGTGACACGCGGCCAACGCCCGCCCCGTCAATGCATATCTGCCCCGTTTTGCGGGCCTGCGCCGGGGTGTCCAGCCGGCCACGGGGGCGGGGTTTGGGCCGCCGCGAGCCCCGTGTCACAATGGCCGCAATCGCCCCCGCCCCGGGACGTTGTGTCCAGCGCAGGGCCCCCGGTGGAGGGGGCCCATGGCGGGGAGCCGGCCCGGCCCGGTATGTCGCAGGGGGCGCCAGCGTTCCCTGGCGCAAGGGTTGCTACCGAGGACTGACCATGGCCCGCTCCTTCATCATCCGGATGTTCCTGGTCGGCACGATGCTCTCGGGGACGGCGCTCGCCCTCGCGCCCGCGAAGGCCCACGCCGAGCCGCTCTACTTCGCGCTCGAGGTGCGGCGCGCCGGAAGGCTCGTGGCCCAGCCCAAGCTCCTGGGCGAGACGGGCCGCACGGTGCGCGCCGAGCGGCGCCAGCCCGGGGCGGCCCAGCCGGACTACCGGCTGGTGCTCACCCCGTCCGCCGGGGGCAAGGAGAGCTTCCAGGTGGAGCTGGACGTGGCGCTGCCCGAGGGGCAGCAGGGCCACGGCGAGCTGTCCCTGCTGCACGGCGAGCAGCGCAAGCTGCAGCTGGGGCGCGTGCCGGGGGAGCTCGAGGTGTCGCTCCTGGTGATGAAGGTGGACTCGCCCGAGTTCAAGGCCCTGATGGACCTGGGCGCCAAGGACGCCGCCGCGCGCGAGGCCTGCCGCAGCTGCAACATCTGAGCAGCCCGCGCATCCCACTTTCCTGCAGTCAGTGCAGCGCGGAGGCGTCCCGGATCCGGGGCGCGTATTCCCGCGTCTGGGACAGGAAGCGCCGGGGCCGGAGCAGTGTTCTCACCAGTCCGGCCGCGCGCAACCCCGGCCTCCGCCGGGCGTGAATCCCCGCTGGGCAGCCCCTATAACTGGGCTGGAGCACCCCTCACGGAAAGAGACGACACGGATTTGAGAGAGATCTTCGGCAACACCTCAGGTTTGAAGTCCAGCGAGCAGCAGAAGCTGCAGAACACCTACCGGCGCCGCATCTCCCCCCAGGAGATCGTCTCCCCGGAGCTCGCTCGCCACCTCACCGAGCTGTCGCGCGAGACCCACCGCCAGGTGGGAGTGCTCATCAACCGCAAGGGCGAGATCGAGCACGTCCTGGTGGGCGACGCGCACCAGCTGGAGCTGCCGGACATCGGCCGCGCCCGCGCGGGCCAGGTGCGTCTGCGCGGCCTGCGCCTGGTGCACACGCACCTCAAGAGCGAGCCGCTGACCAAGGACGACCTCACCGACCTCGCGCTGCTGCGCCTGGACCTGGTGGCCGCCATCGGCGTGGGGCCCGAGGGGCTGCCTGGCGTGCTGCACTGGGCGCACCTGGTGCCCGCGGACGACAGCAGCGCGGCGCTGTGGCGCACCGAGTCCCTGCCCTCCGTGCACGGCGATCAGCCCGACGTGCAGGCCACCCTCACCGCGCTGGAGGCCGAGCTCAACCGCACGGCGGCCGCGCGCAAGGTGAGCGGGCGCGAGCGCGCCATCCTCGTCGCCGTGTGCCTGGACGGCAACCGCGCGCGCGCCGAGGCCAGCCTCGCCGAGCTCGAGGAGCTCTCGCGCACCGCGGGGGTGGAGGTCATCGACCGCGTGCTGCAGATGCGCCGCGAGCCGGACCCGCGCTACCTCATCGGGCGCGGCAAGCTCGAGGAGCTCAACCTGCGCAGCATGCAGGCCATGGCGGACGTGCTCGTCTTCGACAAGGACCTCACCCCCTCGCAGGGGCGGCACATCGCCGAGGACACCAGCCTCAAGGTGCTCGACCGCACCCAGCTCATCCTGGACATCTTCGCCCAGCGCGCGCAGAGCGCGGACGGCAAGCTGCAGGTGGAGCTCGCGCAGCTGAAGTACCGGCTGCCGCGCCTCTCCCAGGCGGACGAGGGCCTGAGCCGGCTCGCCGGCGGCATCGGCGGGCGAGGCCCCGGTGAGACGAAGCTCGAGATCGACCGCCGCCGCGTGCGCGACCGCATCAACCACCTGGAGAAGCGAATCGAGGGGCTGTCCCGCGAGCGCCAGGTGCGCCGCGCGCAGCGCAACCGGCGCGACCTGCCGGTCATCTCCATCGTGGGCTACACCAACGCGGGCAAGAGCACGCTGCTCAACGCCATCACCAACGCCGAGGTGCTCGCGGAGAACAAGCTCTTCGCCACGCTGGACCCCACCAGCCGCCGCCTGCGCTTCCCGCAGGAGCGCGAGGTGATCATCACCGACACGGTGGGCTTCATCCGCGACCTGCCCAAGGACCTGGTCAACGCGTTCCGCGCCACGCTCGAGGAGCTCGCGGACGCGAGCCTGCTCCTGCACGTGGTGGACGCGGCAGACCCCGCGCGCGACGAGCAGGTGGAGGCCGTGGAGGGCATCCTCGAGAGCCTCGAGCTGACGGACAAGCCGCGCCTGATGGTCTGGAACAAGGCGGACCTGCTCCCTCCGGACGAGGTGGAGGCCCTGCTGCGCACGCACGGCGGCGTGGCGATCAGCGCGCAGACCCGCGAGGGGCTCGCCACGCTGCTGGCCAAGGCGGACACGACGCTGTTCGCCGAGGGCGCCAGCGCTGCCATGGTGGGCATGTAGCCGCAGAAGGTCCCTCGCTCCCCTGCCCCACGGCCAGCCCTCGTGCAGGCCGCGGGGCAGCGTGCGCATCCTGCCCCCATGGCAGAGCGAGCAGCGCCGCAGCCCGGCCAGGAGCCCTCCATCGGCAGTGCCCCCTCACCGGAGCCCACGCGCGCGCGTGAGGCTGCTCTGTCCGGAGCGGCTCGCAGCGCACCGCTGGAGCGCGACGCCCGCGGCCCCCGGGGACGGGCCCTGGACTCTCCTCAGCAGCGTGACGAGCGCGGGGCCCGCGCGCAGAGAGAGCGAAACACAGAGCAGGCATTCGCAGAGCCTCCCGGCGCGCAGAGCGAGCGAAACGCAGAGCAGCCATTCGCAGAGCCTCTCGGCGCGCAGCGGGACGGCGCTGCCGAGCAACGGTCCGCGGACCTCCTCGGCGCAAGACTGGAGCGCGAGGTGCGCGCGCTCGCGGAGCAGCTCGGGGAGCGCAACGTGCGCGACGCGCCCCGCTTCTTCCACCTCGAGCGCGCTGCGACGCGCATCGAGCACGCGCTGGGCGCCTCCCTGGCCGCGCGGGGCCTGCGCCCGACCCGGCGCTCGTTCCGGGTGGGCGCGCAGGGCGTGCGAACCCTCGAGGCGGAGCTGCCCGGCGCCCGCGCTGCCGACGACGTGGTGGTGGTGGCGGCGCGCTACGACTCCCCGGCGGGCAGCGCCGGCGTGAACGACAATGCGACGGGCGTGGCCGCCCTGCTCGCGCTCGCGGAGCGCTGGGCCTCTGCCGACCGCACCGCCGCATTGACGGTGCGCTTCGTGGCACTGCCCTCGGGACCGCTCACGCCGCTGCCCGCATCCCGCGTGTACGCAGCGCACCTGCGAGAGCACGGCACGCGCGTGCGCGGCGTGCTCTGTCTCGAGGCCCTGGGGCGCAGCGCGCGCGGCGCCCGCACGGAGCCGCTGATGGTGGTGAGCAACCTCGCCTCCCGCAGGCTCGCGCGCACGGTGACGTGGGCGCTCGGGCAGGGCGACGTGAGAGGCCGTGCGGCGTTCGTCCCCGGCACGCTGCCTGGCGTGGGCGCCTCGGACCCCGGTGCCTTCTGGCGGCAGGGACTGCCGGCAGTGCGCGTCACGGAGGTCTTCCCGATGAGCACCTGGCGCGCGGACGAGCGCGTGGAGCAGCTCGACTTCGCGAGGCTTGCCACCGTCGTGCGCGGCCTCGAGCGCGTGCTCGAGCGGCTCACGGACGCGGAGCACTGAGAGGCATCACGCGCGCGCTGCTCGCTCCGCACGTTCACCCGCGCGGTCTCACGCGAGGCCGCGCGGTGTCGTGGGACGCAGCATTCCGCTCCTCCGGGCACGCCTACCTGCGGGATTTCCGATGCACCCCAAGGCGGGGAAGCCGGGCAGTGGAGAGCGCAGAATGCCGTCTGGGCAAGCACGCCCCCACGCGCGACCGACGCTGCGTTCGAAGGCGAGGGCAGCACGGTGGAGAGAGCGCAGCATGCCGCTCGTGCAGGCACGCCCTGCGGACGCCCAAGGCTGCGCCCGAAGGCAGAGGCCGCGATGCATTGGATCTCACCATGCCGTTCGTGCGGCACGCCCGCCGAAGTCCGGGGCCGCGCGGAGAGGGCGAGCGCAGCATCCTGTTCGTCGAAGCCCGCTCCCGTGTGCTCGAAGCTGCGCCCGAGCACGGGTGGAAGCAGATGCCCGCAGCCCGGCGCACCACCCGCCGAGCGCCCATCGAGCGCAGGTCGCAGCGCCTCGCATTGGCGCGCTCCTCGCCCTCCGGGGCACCGCGCCTGCGACGTCAGCCACCCCTGCTACGACGAGGGTGCCTCGTAGAAGCAACGTTGCTTTCACGCGAGACCTTGGGGCGGGAGGGGGGCGGGCATGTGGGACGTCGAGGAGCACTGGCGGGACGGGCGTCGGCGGGCGGCGGTCCTGTTCGTGGAGCACGGCTACGAGCACGTGCGCGCAGAGGAGATTGCCCGTGCGATGCGGGTGTCGCTGGGGTCGCTGTACCGCTGGCACGGGAGCAAGGGTGGCCTCGCCGAATCGATGCGGTGGGAGACCCATGCGGCCCTGCAGCAGTGCGCGCTGCGCGCGTTCGAATGGGCGCTCGAGGATGGCGCCGCGTATCGCGAGGCCTTCCTCGAGATGTGGCAGGCCATGGCTCGGTGGGCCATCCTCGACCCGGAGTTCTTCGGCTTCACCTACCTGACTCCGATGACGGGCCGGGCGCGGCAGGCGCAGGCCTCGCGGCGGGTGGGCGAGCGCAGGCTTCCCACCGATCCGTGGGTGCGCAGGGAACACGGCCTGGAAGAGATCGAAGTGCCCCGTGTGTGGCTCGAGCGCGTGTTGCGCCGAGGCATCGACGAGGGAGCGGTGAGGCGCGCCCCGCTGGTTATCCTCCGCGCGCTCACGTGGGGGCCGCTCGTCGCTCTCGTGCGCGAGGTCCTCGCAACCCAGTTTCGCGCTTCGGAAGCAGAGGACGATGCCCCCTCGGACGACAGCCCGAAGTCGGCTCGGCCCGAAGATGAGTCCCCGTCACCCGAGGACGATGTCCCCTCGGACGACAGTCCAGCGTCGGCCCCGCCCGAAGGCGACGCTCTCTCACGCATGGATGCCGACCTGGCGCGGGTCGCCGCTGCGGTCTGGGAGTCCCTGCGCTGCGAGGCCCCTGCGGCGCCGGGGCCAGCGGGGCCGTCTGGAGGGCCGAAGGCAACGTCCTCCGCGGCGGGGCCTGCGGGGCCGTCCGGTGGCTCGAAGGACGCTTCGCCCGCGCCGAGCGCGCCGCCCACGGCAGGCGCGGAGCCCGCAGCGGCCCTGCGCTGCCTCGCAGCGCCACCGGCCACGGCAGGCGCGGAGCCCGCAGCGGCCCTGCGCGGCCTCGCAGCGCCGCCGCCCACGGCAGGCGCGGAGCCCGCGGCGGTCATGCGCTGCCGCGCGGAGGCACTGCCCGTGGCCGCGCGGGCGCAGCCCCGGAGTGCGGCCCGCGGCGCGAGGCGCAGGTCCGAGGGACGCTGGCGCCGCGCCTCGCCTGCGCGACTACAGCTCGCTCTTGGGCTGGCGGGTCATCAGCTCGACCACCGCCGCCTTGGGGCTCTTGCCCTCGTACGCGATGGCGTAGACCTGGTTGCAGATGGGCAGCTCCACGCCGGTCCGCACCGAGAGGTCGCGGGCGCTCTTGGCGGTCTTCACGCCCTCGGCGACCTGGTTCATGTCCCCGAGCACCTCGGCGAGGGGGCGCCCGCGGCCCAGCTCCATGCCCACCTTGCGGTTGCGGCTGAGCTCGCCGGTGCAGGTGAGCACCAGGTCCCCCATGCCGCTGAGGCCCGAGAGCGTGAGGGGGTTTGCGCCGCGGCTCACTGCGATGCGGGCGATCTCGGCGAGCCCGCGGGTGATGAGCGCCGAGCGCGCGTTGTGACCCATGCCGATGCCGTCCGCGATGCCCGCGGCGATCGCGATGACGTTCTTGAGCGCGCCGCCGTACTGGACGCCGACCACGTCGCTCGAGGTGTAGGAGCGGAAGGTCTCCGTCTGGAAGGCGCGCTGGCAGCGCTGCGCCACCTTGTCCCAGTGGCTCGCGATGGTGACCACCGTGGGCAGCCGCTGCGCGAGCTCCTTGGCGAACGAGGGCCCGGAGAGCACCGCGATGTACGGGTGGTAGGCGTCCGGCAGGCAGTCCTCGAGCACCTCCGTCATGGTGAGCAGGGTGTCGTTCTCGATGCCCTTGGCCACCGTGATGATGGGAACCCCCTGCGGCAGGTGGGGCAGCGCCTGGCCCATCACGTCGCGGGTGGCGTGGCTGGGGGTGGCGGCCACCACGAGGTCCGCCCCCGCGAGCGCCTCCTGCAGCGAGTGCGAGGCGCGCACGTTGGAGGCGATGGGGATGCCGGGAAGATAGGTGGGGTTCTCGTGGCGGGTGTTGATGGCCTGGACGAGCTCGGGCTCGCGCGCCCACATCTGCACCTGGCTGCAGTTGGTGGCGAGCACGTTGGCGAGGGCCGTGCCGAAGGAACCGGAGCCGATGACGGTGGCGCGCATGGGAGTCTCCCTGGTGCCGCAGCGGCGGGCACTCAGGCCACTGTAGTTCAGCCCCCGGCCCGCTCGCACGGCCGCTTGCGTGCGGTCGCGCACGTTGGAGCGGGCGCTCGCCCACGCTCGCCCTTGCCCCCGAGCGCGCTTCGTCTAGTGTGCGCGCGATGAAGCGGGCTGCAGGTCCGATCGCCGTGGGAGCGCTGCTCGCGCTGGGGGGCTGCCGTTCGGAGCCCTCGGGGCCGAAGCCGCTCGAGGTGCCGGTGAGCGGCCTCAAGTGTGAGCTGCTGCTGCCCTCCGAGCTGCGCGAGCAGCTGCTGCCCGGCGCCCGGCTCACCCAGGACAGTCCCTGCCCCACCTGCGGGCCGGTGTGCACGCTGCGCGTGTCGGGCCCGCCCGAGACGCTCGCCTCGGTGGCCTACGACTGCGAGCCGCGCACCGAGACGGACTACCTGAAGCTCCTGGAGCCCACGCTGCGCGCAGGGGGCGAGGAGGTGCCGGTGCTCGGCCGCGCCGCGGCGCGCGCCTCTCCTGCCCCCGGCGTGCTGCAGGTGGTCACCTTCGACGACGACACGCCCTGCAGCCTGGTGACCACCTGGCTGGGCGCCTCGCCCGAGCGCGCCCTGGAGCTCGCGCGCGCGGCGCTGCACGCCGCGACCCCCGACAGCGTTCGCGGCATCGCACCGCCGCCTCCCCTGCTGTTCCTGCAGGACGACGCGGGCACGCCCGACGGGGGTGACTCCGGTTCGGCAGATGCGGGCGCGGAGCCCTCGCCGGATGCAGGCGCGCCCCCGCTGCCAGCGGCCCTGCCCGATGCTGGCGCGCTGCGCCCGAGGCCGCGGCCGCGGCCTCCCACCGCGCTCGATGGCGGCACGGGAGAGGCGCAGGGCGGTGCGGCGCTGCCCGCCCCGGGTACCCCCGCTGCGCCGCGGGCCGTGGACGGGGCGGCCGCGCCTCCGGCGAACGGCGCGCCCGCGGCGGCGCCCCAGGTCGCGCCCGATGCCGGCGGCACCGCGGCGGCCGCGCCCCGCCCTGCTCCGCCCGGCGCGAGCAGCTCGCCTGCAGGCTCTGCAGACGCCGGCGCCTGAGCCTGGACCGTGCCAGGCGGGGGCACTCCTCGCGGCGGCTCCGCTGGCGGCGCCCGCTTCCCACCCCCGCTGCCTCACCCGACGCCGGGTGCTCCTGCACTGCCAGGCCTCCGCCGCAGCGGCTCCGGGAGCGCCTCGCCCCTTTGGCTGCACGTGAGACGAGCGCGGGGGCGCGCCGGGCGGTAGAAGGGAGACTGCCGTGGCCCGCACTCCCACCATCAACAGCTTCCGCCGTACCTTCGCGCTGCTGCTGCTGCTCGTCGTCGTGCCCAGCGCGGGGCTCTCGGGCTTCGGCGTGGTCGCGATCATCAACGAGCGCGCCGCGGTGGAGAAGCGGCTCGAGACGGCGTGGACGGGCACGCTCGAGGGCCTGAGCGAGACCCTGCCCGAGGCGCTGCGCGCCGCGCACTTCGTGCAGGTGGGCAGCCACCTCGCGCTGGCGAGTCCGGGCGGCCAGGTGCTCTCCGAGTCGGACTTCAGCTGGGATGGCGGCGCCGTGAGGTCGGACGACCCGGCGCTGGCCGGGGCGCTGAGCGCGCTGGTGCCGGCGGTGGGCGCGCTGCCGCAGGGGCGGCTCGCGGTGTTCTCGGCGCAGACGCCCGCGGGGCCGCTGCTGCTCGCCACCGAGCGCGGGCCGGACGGCAGGGTGCGCGGGGTGCGCCTCAGCCGGCAGGCGGTGGAGGAGCTGCTCGCGGACCTCGCCAGCCGCTACGTGGCCTCGTCGGAGCCGGTGCGCTTCGTGCTGCAGCCCCTGCGGCACCCGGAGGGAAGCGAGGGGCTGGTGGGCAAGCTCGTGAACGAGGTGGCCCAAGCGCGCGAGAGCGCCCTGGTGGGCACGCCGCTCGCCGAGCGCGTGCTGTCCCCTCCCCTGCAGGACTTCCGGCTCGTGGTGCAGCCCACGGGCGAGGACCCGGTGGCGCGCGACAGCTTCCGCAACCGCATCATCTACGGCGTGCTGCTGGGGCTCTTCTACCTCACGCTCACCTTCGGCGTGGTCTACACGGCGCGCACGCTCTACCGCCAGGCGAAGCTCAGCCGCCTCAAGACGGACTTCGTCTCGCTGGTGAGCCACGAGCTGCGCACGCCGCTCACCAGCATCCGGATGTTCATCGAGATGCTGGCGCTGGGCCGGGTGAAGGACGAGCGGCAGACGCAGGAGGTGCTGGGGCTGCTGACGCGCGAGACGGAGCGGCTGAGCGCGCTCATCGAGCGGGTGCTGGACTGGGCGCGCATCGAGAGCGGGCGCAAGGCGTACCAGCGCGAGGTGGTGCCGGTGGGGGCGCTGGTGGACGCGGCGGTGGAGGCCTTCCGCGCGCAGCGCTTCGACCGCGAGGTGGACCTCCGGCTGGACGTGCCCCCGGTGCTCCCCCCGGTGAACGTGGACCGGGACGCGCTGGCCGGCGCCCTGCTCAACCTGCTGCAGAACGCCTTCAAGTACGGCGGGGACGCGGACCCCAAGCGCATCGAGCTGGAGGTGAAGGGCGAGGGGCGCTGGGTGTCCTTCAGCGTGCAGGACCACGGGGCGGGCATCAGCCCGCGCGACCGGCGGCGCATCTTCGACCGCTTCTATCGGGTGGACAACCTGCTCACCCGCAAGACGGAGGGCAGCGGACTGGGGCTCGCCATCGCCAAGCGCATCGTGGAGGCGCACGGTGGCAAGATCTCCGTGCACAGTGTCGTGGGCGAGGGCAGCCGCTTCACCATCCAGCTACCGGCAGGCAAGGCATGAGCACCAGCAGCAGCGAGAGCGCGCGGCGCATCCTGGTGGTCGAGGACGACCTGTCCATCCTCACCGGGCTGTCGATGAACCTGAAGTTCGAGGGCTACGAGGTGCTGCAGGCGCAGGACGGGCGCACGGGCCTCGCGCGCGCGCTGGACGAGGCCCCGGACCTGGTGGTGCTGGACGTGATGCTGCCGCAGCTCAACGGCTACGAGGTGCTGCGCGAGCTGCGCGAGCGCGGCCGGGACACCGCGGTGGTGATGCTCACGGCGAAGGGGATGGAGCGCGACAAGATCCTCGGCCTGAACCTGGGCGCGGACGACTACGTGGTGAAGCCCTTCGGGCTGCAGGAGCTGCTCGCGCGCATCAAGGCCGTGCTGCGCCGCCGCTTCCCCATGCAAGGGGGCCCCGCGCCGCTCACCTTCGGGGACGCGGAGGTGGACCTCGCGGCGAAGACCGTCACGCGCGCCGGCGCCCCGGTGGAGCTCACCGCGCAGGAGTTCAAGCTGCTCGCCCACTTCCTCGCCCACCCGGGGCGCACCTTCAGCCGCGACGAGCTCCTCGCGGCGGCGTGGGGCTACGACTACGAGGGCAGCGCGCGCACCGTGGACAACTTCATGCGCCAGCTGCGGCTCAAGTTCGAGCCGGACCCCGAGGCGCCGCGCCACTTCCTCACCGTGCGGGGCCTGGGCTACCGCTTCGATCGCTGATACCCCTCGAGGCTCGGGAAGAGAGAGCCAGGAGAGACACACCATGCACCGCCGCTACACCATCCACCGGGACGGGGACCTGCTCGTCGAGGAGCTCGACGCCGAGGGCAAGGCGATCGACCCGGAGCCCGTGCCGCCCGAGGACCGCCTGCCCGTGGAGCTGATCATGCTCGCGCCCGACGGCGAGGAGGCCAAGGCGCAGCTCTTGGACCTGCTCGAGCTCGCGCTGGGCATCGAGAGCGAGGGGCCCGGCGAGAGCCACAGCAAGCCCTACAAGTTCAAGCTGGACGTCATCAGCTAGAGGCCGTGTTTCAGAGACCGGCAACGCCGATGTGGCGCGGGTCGTCCGCGTCGAAGGGCTTGCCGTCGAAGCGGCCGTAGCGCTCGCGGGCGGTGAGGCCGCAGGCGGCGAGCGCGCGGTCCAGCTCCTCGGGGCTGAAGTGCTGCAGGCGCAGGCGCCGGATGCCGCCGGCCTGGCCCGCGCGGGTGCGCTCGCGCAGGTGGAAGGCGAAGGGCAGGCGCTGCGGCTCGAGCCCCGCGGTGGGCTCCGCGTCGTCGTCCGGCTCGGGGGGCCGCGGGGGGTTGAGCACGTCGAAGGCGAAGGTGCCGCCCGGGGCCAGGTGCAGGCGCACCGTGGTGAGGAAGGCCTCGAGGTCCTCCAGCGTGGCCATCAGCCCCAGGGCATTCTGCGGGGCGAGCACCAGCGGGAAGCGCTCCCCCAGGCGCAGGCCGCGCACGTCCGCGGCGAGGAAGCGCGCGCGCGCGGAGGCCTCGGCGCCCACGTTCGCGCGGCGCTCCTCGGCGCCCTGCACCATGCGCTCGCTGGGGTCCACGCCCACGACGCTCAGGCCGCGCTCGGCCAGGTCCCACGCCACGCGGCCCGTGGCGCTGCCCAGCACGAGCACGGGCCCGCCCGCGGCGCGCTCGGCCGCGAGCCGCGCGTAGAAGGCGAGGTCCGCCTCGGGTCCCACCAGGGAGAGCGGCGTGCGGCCGCCGCGTGCGTCGTTGCCAGCCATGAGGCCTCCCCGCCTATCACGGCCGGCTCCCCCGTGCGCGGGCCGTGCGCGTGCCCTGCCTGGGCAGCGCGCTGCCCTGAGTGGGAAAAACCCTTCCCACCCGGGCGTGTACTGGTGGACGGAAGGCCCGGCCCCCAGGGCGTGAGGGGCGCTGGCACCCCGCTTGCCCTGCACCCGCCCCGGCGCGTGGGGTCCCTGGAGTGCAGGGGTCCGGGAGTGCGCGCGAAGACACAACGCGGGAGCGAGGCGGCGATGCGGCGGGCTGGGACGTGGGGCGTGGTGCTCGCACTGGCGGGCGCGGTGGCGGTGGCGGGGTGCGGCGGGAGCGAGGGCGCGAACGTCGAGCCAGACGAGCGGCCGGTGGTGGTGCCGGACTCGGGCACCCCGGACGCGAGCGTGCCGGATGCGGGGCAGCCGGATGCGGGGCGGCCGGACTCGGGGACGCCGGATTCGGGCACGCCTGACTCGGGGATTCCGGATGCAGGCCCGCAGCCGCTGCCGGCGGAGGCCTACCCCACGCTGGAGGGCTGGCGCTTCGTCGGGCCCGAGGCCGGGGGCCCGAGCGAGATGCTGGACGTGGCGACGGACGGCAGCGGCAACCTCTGGGTCGCCGGCGGTGAGGACGGCCTCTTCCTGCTGCGCAAGACGGCGAGCGGCTACGCGGAGCGCTTCGAGCGCTTCACCATGGCAGACGGCCTGCGCCCCTACGGCTACATGCCGGACGGCAGCGCCCCGCCGGGCACCAAGTACCTCAAGGTCATCTCGGTGGAGGGAGGTCCGGGCAGCGCCACCGTGTTCGTGGGCTACCAGGGCAAGCCCCCGCCGGCCGGCGCCTACGACTGCGAGAACAACTGGGACGGCCCCAACCCGGATCCGAGCATCTACAAGAGCGGAGACGCGGACCGCGTGACGCTCACGTCGAGCGGACTGCAGGTGGTGCACTACGACATCTTCTCGGGCCCCGGCGTGGTGGCGCGCGAGCCGCAGGGCCGCGAGCGCATCTGCAACATCTACCGGCTCGCCTACGATCCGGCCACCGACACCATCTGGTTCGGCGCCAACCATGGCTTCGCGCGCGGGGATGGGCACTACCCCGGCAACCCCACCTGCAACGGCCAGATGAGCTGCTGGGGCGGCGAAGAGCACACCCACCCCGCGATCGCCGGCTGCAGCGACAGCGACCACAACGGCAACTGCAACGGCGAGAGCCCCGGCCCCGTGACCGACCGCTACTTCGGCATCGCGCCCACCGGCAACGGGGACGTGTGGTTCGGCGGCGCGAACCGCTCGGTGAAGTTCCTCTACGGCTCGCGCAACCGCAACTACTGGAAGGCGGCGAGCGAGACGGAGGACTTCCCGTACGCGGCCAACCGGCTCGACATCTGGCCGGACCCCTTCTACGAGGTTCAGCCCAACGGCGAGCCCACCTACTACACGCCGAAGATGCGCGATGACGACAACGTCTCCGCCATGGCGCTGACCCCCGACGGCGGCGCGTACGTGAGCTCCTTCAACCACGGCCTGCGCGTGCTCAATGCGAGCGGCAACCTCGCGGGCGACCTCACCGACAAGCTGCTCAATCCCTACCTCACCGCGATGGCGTACGACTCGAGCGGCGACACGCTGTGGGTGGGCTACTGGTGGGGCGGCGGCATCAGCCGCATGAGCGGCAACGGCAGCGGCGCCACCCACCTCTTCCAGTCCCTGGGTGCGCTCGGTGGCCACCCCGTGTACCGCCTCCGCGTGGACCGCACCGGCGGTGGGCGCCGGGTGCTGGCGGCCTTCGGCGCGCTGCAGGACAAGTCCGGCGGCAAGGCCGGCGCGCTGGGCATCTACACCGGCCCGTAGCGCGGGGGCGCCTCAGCGCAGGCCCGGACGCGGCCGCTCTCCTCCGGGAGGGCGGCCGTCGTGCGTTCGGCAGTGCACACATGCACGGGAGGGCAGGGCATCCGGACCGGGCGGGGCTCCGTACCGTCGCCCACATGTACGCGAGCCCTGCCGTCACGACCGATGCGCTGCTGCAGCTCGAGCCCCTGCCGGGCGGGATGACTCGCGCCTCCACGGCGCGCGGGAGCGTGGAGTACGGCTTCGTGCGCCCCAGCGTGGTGGTGGGGCGCTACACGGGCACCCCCGAGGAGCCGCTCTACGGGCCGGTGACGCAGGCCATGGCCCTGCAGCTGGGCCACGAGCGCGCGCTGCACGTGTTCGCGGACCTCGAGAACATCGAGGGCTACGAGCCTGCGCTGCGCGAGCGGTGGGTGGCGTGGTTTCGCGCGCACCGCTCGGCCATCGCCAGCTGCCACATCCTCTTCCGCTCGCGCCTCGTCGCCATCGGCATCGGCATCATCGGGGTCGCCATCGGCGGCCGCGTGCACACCTACGGCAGCCGCGACGAGTTCGAGGAGGCGCTGAAGCGGGCGGGCCGCTAGGGCTGCACGCCCGCGCGGTACTTCTCGAAGAGCGCCGCCTGGCGCGAGCGCAAGGGCACCTGCGCGCCGGCGATCCACATGCCCACGGGGCGGCTGCTCGCCTCGAGCGGGTCTCCGCTCCAGAGCACCAGGTCCGCGGGGCTCCCCGCGGCGACGTGGCCTCCCGGCAGCCCGAAGGTCTCGGCCACGTTCACCGTGAGCGCGCGCAGCGCCTCGTCCCAGGGCAGCCCCCACGCCACCGCATTGCCCGCCTCCTGCGCGAGCGTGCGCACCTGGTGGGGCTCTCCCAGCGTGGAGATCATCACCCGCACGCCCGCCTTCGCGAGCAGCGCCGCGTTGTCCAGGCGGCTGTTGAGGCTGTCGAAGGTGGCCGGCAGGTTCTGCGTCGGCTGCAGGATGACCGGCACGTGCGCGGCCGCGAGCTCGTCCGCGACCATCCACCCCTCCCCTGCCCCCGCCACCACGAGCCGCAGGCGGAACTCGCGCGCGAGCGCGAGCGCGGCGCGCAGGTCCGTGGCGCGGTCCGCGGTGACGACCACGGGCAGCGTTCCCGCGAGCACCGGCTGCAGGGCCTCGAGATCCAGGCGGCTCGCCGCCACGTCGCGCATCTGGTTGCGCTCGAACTCGGCGCGCCGCCGCCCGTACTCGCGCGCGTCCGTGAGCAGCTCGCGCAGCCGCTCGAGCGTGGCGCTGCGCGTGGAGGAGAGCGCGCTGCGGCCGCCATTGCCCAGCACCACGTGCATCGCGAGCGCGTCGCGCCGCACGCGCCCGTCCAGCGCCACGAAGGTGCTCTGTCCGGGGACGAGCCCGCCCTGGGGCGCGGCGCCCGCGGCCGTCACGCCGCCGAGGCGCGCCACCTCGAGCGTGGCGGAGGCCGGGTTGAAGCTGTCCACCGCGCGCAGGGCAGCGTGGACCGGCTGCTTCGCGGCGTCACCGCGCGGCGAGAGATCGTTGCTCGCCTCCTCCGAGAGCACGTCCGCGAGCCCCAGCCCCGTGAGCGGGTCCACGAAGCCCGCGCTCAAGAGCCGCCCCTGCCCCTCCACCGTGCGGCAGCCCGCGGGAGCGGCCGCGAGCGCGCCCACCTCGGCCACCTTGCCGTCCTGCACCCGCACCTGCTGGTGCGCGGTGAGCCGGCCTGCCTCGAGCAGCGTCACGTCGCGCAGGACGACGCAGGCGTCGCGGCTCACGGGCAGCGGCGCGGAGCACGCGGGCTCCTTCGCCGCGTCGCACGCGGCCGGAAGGCCTTCGGGGCGCGGCGCGGGCTTCGCCACCAGCTGCGCCGCCTCGCGCCCGTCCACCTCGAAGTCGCTGGGCTCGGCGGGGCCGGTGCGCGCGTCGTAGGTCACCACGCCGTCCACCCAGACGCGCGAGGCGCGCGCGTAGACGGAGAGAGGGTGGCCATCCCATAGCACCACGTCCGCCATCTTCCCGGGCGTCAGCGAGCCGGTCTGCGCGTCCACGCCCATCACCCACGCGGGATTCAGCGTCACCCAGCGCAGCGCCTCCTCCTCGGAGACGGGGATGCCGGACTCGCGCGCGCGCCACATCGCCTTGGCCGCCTCCTGGTTGAGGCGCTGGATGCCCAGGGGCGAGTCCGAGTGGATGACGGTGCGCACGCCCGCCTGCGAGAGCAGGCCCGCGTTCTCGGGGATGCCGTCCCAGGCCTCGAGCTTGAAGCCCCACCAGTCCGACCAGGTGGCGACGGCGGTCCCCTTCTGCGCGATGCGCTCGCGCAGCTTGTAGGCCTCGAGCGCGTGGTGGAAGGCGCGCACGGAGAAGCCGAACTCGTCCGCCACCCGCAGCATCACCTCCATCTCGTCCGCGCGGTAGCAGTGGTTCTGCACGAGGATGTTGCCCTTGAGCACCTCGCCCAGCGTCTCGAGCTTCAGGTCGCGCAAGGGCGGCGGGCCGAGCTCGGAGTCGTCCTTCGCCTCCTTGCCGCCCTTCTTCGCGCGCTTCTTCTCGTAGTCCTCGAGCTTCGCGAGGTAGTCGCGCGCCTGGATGAAAGCGGTGCGGTAGCCCGCCACGTTCGCCATGCGGGTGGTGGGCGCCGTGCCCTTGCCCTCGCCGTACACGCGCCGCGGGTTCTCGCCGCAGGCCATCTTCAGGGAGTCCTTCGCGCCCGGGAAGCGCACCTCCGCCGCCGAGCGCCCGAAGTGCAGCTTCGCCGGGAAGCCGCGCCCGCCGATGAGGTTCGCGCTGCCGGGAAGCACGAGCAGGCTCGTCACGCCGCCCGCCGCCGCGCGCCGCAGCCCCGGGTCCTGTGGCCAGAAGGAGTGCTCGGCGGAGATCTCCGCCGTCACCGGCGCGCTCGTCTCGTTGCCGTCGTCGTTGCTGAAGCTCTGCGGCGAGGCGTACACGCCCAGGTGGCTGTGCGCGTCGATGATGCCCGGCGTCACGTAGAGGCCGTGTCCGTCCAGCTCCTCGGCGCCCGGCGGCGTGGGCACGTCCGCGTTGCGCCCCACCGCGACCAGCTTGCCGTCCGCGAAGGACACCGCGCCGTCCGCGATGGCCGGGCCCGTCGCCGGCATCACCGTGGCGTGGCGGATGACGACCGCCTTCGGCTGGCGCCAGGTGCGCGCGGGCGCGGAGGCAGGGGCCGTGTCCGCCTGGGACTCGGGGTGGGGAGAGACCTGCGAGGCGGTCGCGCAGGAGACGAGGGCGAGCAGGGGCAGGAAGCGCATGGCCCCCTGCTTCCTAGCACGCCCTCTTCAGTGCAGCAGGTGGGGGTGGCGTGAGACGCGCGCGCCGAAGATGAGCAGCGCCAGCGTCAGCACCCAGACCCAGCCGAGGCTCTCTGCCATGACGGGCTCCTCTCGCGGCTGCGGGTTCATGGGGTGAAGCTGGGGTGAGCGGGCCCGTGCGGCCTGCCCTGCTGCGTGCCGGGGCGGCGGGGCGGACATCCCTCACCCCCGCCCTCTCCCAGGGGGAGAGGGAGCACTCAGGGCAGCGCGCCGTCCATCGCGAGCGCGGGCAGCTCGGGGCCGCGGGGGCGCGGCTGCACCTCGAGCGGCGCGGCGGCGCCGAAGCGCCAGAGAGCCCGCGCCCGCGCGCCGAAGCCGGGGGCCGCGACCTTCGCCTCGGCGACGAGGTCCGAGGCGGGGGCCGCGTCGAGCGCGAGGTGGAGGGGAAGCGCCTGCACCTCTCCCGGCGCGCGCACCGTGCTGGTGAGCGTGCCCGGGCCCTCGAGCAGCCGC
Source organism: Aggregicoccus sp. 17bor-14 (assembly GCF_009659535.1). Taxonomy (NCBI): domain Bacteria; kingdom Pseudomonadati; phylum Myxococcota; class Myxococcia; order Myxococcales; family Myxococcaceae; genus Aggregicoccus; species Aggregicoccus sp. 17bor-14. Next base: position 18,545 of record NZ_VJZZ01000007.1, on the reverse strand, counting down.
ACGCCGCGCGGTAGCTGCAGCGCCACCTGCGCGGGCGCCGGGAGCGGCGCGCGCGCCTCCACCCGCAGCACGAGGCGCAGCTCGCCCACGGGCGCGGCGTCCCCCGCGGCGAAGGAGAGCGCGAGCGGCGCGCCCACGCGGTGCGTGGGCTGCGGGCGCTGCTCGGGGGCGCAGGCCGTGGCGAGCAGCGCGAGCAGGGGCGGCAGGAGGCGGCGGGTCAGGGGCACAGGGGCTTGTCGCTCGGGTAGGGGTAGGCGCGCGTGGGCTGGGTCGCGGCGTCCAGCGCCGTGCGCGAGAAGCCCGCGCACGCGAGCGCATCCAGGAAGTCGGGCAGCGCGGGCGCGGGCACGTCCGTCTGCACCACGTCCACGTAGGCGCCGCCCGGGTCCATGCGCCAGGTGTGCTGGCGGTAGCCGCGGCCCCAGGGGCTCTTCTTCATCTGCGGCGCGGAGAGCGCGCTGTAGAGCGGGGCGCTCGCGCCCGCGGCGCGGGCAGCGCGCAGCAGCAGCGCGCTCACCGCGGCCTCGTCCAGGCGCTGCAGCAGCCCTGCGTCGGGCCGGGGGCTGGTGACGGCGCCCTCCTCGGCGAGGTCCACGTAGAACATGGTGCCGTCCTGCTTGTCGTAGTAGCGGGAGCTCGCGCGCAGGTCCGCGCTGAAGAAGGTGGCCCAGCCCTCGCTCCAGGCCTGGCCCGGGAAGGTGGGCACCCCGAGCGTGTGCGGGCCGCCCTCGTCCGGCACCGTGCCGTAGCTCGCCATGAGCCAGTGCCCCAGCTCGTGCAGGCTCACCGCGTCCGACCAGTAGCCCTCGTCCGCGTCCGCGCTGAACCAGGCCTGCGCCTCCCAGCGCCGCCCGGCGGCCGTGACGCTCCAGCCCGCGAAGCAGGCCCCGCAGCTCCAGCGCGTGCCGTAGCCGAGCCAGGCGACGAGCGGCAGCCCCTCGCGGCCCGCGTAGCGCCGCTTCCCCTCGCGCCACGCGAGGCGCAGCGAGTCGAAGAGGCGCGCGGCGCCCGCGCCCTCGCGCTCGCCGAGCGTGAAGGCCGCGCCGCTCGCGAGGGCACGCGCCGAGCGCGACCAGCTCCACACGCGGGGACCTTCGCCCAGCACCCCGGGCGCGCGCTCCTTCGCGTCCGGCGCGAGCCCCGGGTCCGCCACCGCGTAGGCCACGGCACCGCTCGCGCTGCGCCCCGCCGCGTACACCACCACCTGGTCCTCGTCGGTGAGCGGCAGGGGGGAGGCCACCTGGAGGCTGAAGTGCCCGTCGGCGTCCGTCTCGCGCAGGTCCACCAGGCGCGTGCCGCGGTAGGAGGCGACGAGCAGCCCCTGCCCGGGCACGAGCTCCGCCGGGCCCCACCCGCTGTAGTCCGCCGCGGGCAGGCGCCGCGCGAAGCGCACCGTGCCCTCGAGCCGCGCGGGCGCTTCCCCGCAGGTGCCCAGCACCGCGTCGCCCTGGCAGCCCGCGGTGCAGGGCGCGGCCGTCCACGCGCCCGCGCCGCAGCGCTCGAGGCCGCCCGAGGCCCCGCAGCGCAGCACCCCTTCCGTGCACGAGGGCGCGCGGCAGCCGGCGAGCCCGCCGCTCTCGCCGCAGCTGCTGCCCTCGGCGCAGGCCTCCTCCACGCGCTGTCCGTCCACGCAGCGCAGCAGCGAGAGCGCGGAGGCGCAGGTGCCCTGCGCCGGCACGCCCTCGCACGGCGCCTCGGGCGGGGTGCCCGCGAGCGCGAGCACGCAGGTGCTGGGCACCGGAGCGCAGTCCACGCCCTCGCAGGTGCGCGCGCAGGGGTCCGCGCCGCTGCTGCAGGCGCACAGGCTGAGAAGCAGGGCAACGAGGGTCACGGTGAGGAGGCCACTTCCCTCACCTCGACCCTCTCCCAGGGGGAGAGGGAGCTTGGACACGGGGAGCGGGAGGACAGCAGCCCGCCGCGTGTGGGTGCGAGCGGCGAGCGGGGGCTCGCCTGCCCGGCTGCCCTACGGAACGACCGGAGGCTTCACGGCGGGCTTCGCCCCTGCCCTGGCGAGCTTGGCCGCCTTCGCGGCCTTGCGCGTCTTCGGGGTGACCATGCGCACCACCCCGTAGAAGAGCTGGTCCTCGCTGTACACGCGCCGCACCCGGGTGCCGCCCGGCACGTACGCGGGGCCCGGGCGCTCGAGCCACTGCAGCACCCGCACCTCGCCGTGGTGGGCGAAGGGGGCGCGCAGGTGCGCGGGGCACTGCTTCAAGTAGCGGCGCACGAGCGGGCGCAGCCGCCGCGAGAAGTCCTTGCCCAGCGCCGCGTGGCGGCGGCCCGCGTGCAGCGTGCCGTCGAAGCGGCGCGAGACGTGGAAGAGTTCGTGCATCAGCGTCTCGATGCGCGCCTGCGGCGTCGAGAGGCGGAAGAAGAGGGGGCGCAGGGTGATGCAGTAGAGCATCCGCCGCCCCTTCACCCGCACGATGGGCTTGCGCCGCCCGTTCGCGTCCACGCTCTTGCCGCCCCGGAAGGCCAGGGGCTTCACGGTGCCGCGGCTCGCGCGGCGCGCCTCCCCCGCGACGACGAGGATGCGCCCGGCGCGCACGTGGCCGAACTCCTCCATGGACGCGGCGATGTCGCGCACGAGCGCACGCACGGCGAGGTTGAAGTTGGGGCGTCGCTTCGTCACGGCAGTAGTGAGCACTGTAGCGGAAAAGCGCTTTCGCGCCCTCGGCGCTCTTCGCCACAATGCCCACCCATGCGCGCTCCCCTTCTCCTGCTCGCCCCGGTGCTGGCCCTCCTCGCCTGTGCAGGCGCGAAGCCGAAGCCCGCGGGAAGCCCCGCGCTCCTGAGCCAGGCGCTGCAGGTGGCCCGCCAGGACCTGACGCAGGTGGCCCTGCGCCTCGAGGGCGAGGTGCAGCACCCGGGCGAGGCGGTGCTGGAGAGCGCCACCTGGGAGCTGGTGAGCGACGGCCAGGTGGTGCAGCGCGGCGAGACGAAGCTGGACGTGGCGCTGAAGCCGGGCGCCGCGACGAGGTTCTCGCTCCCCGTGGAGCGCACCTACGTGCAGGGCCCCGAGGCCCTGCAGGCGCTCTCGCAGAAGAGCGGCCAGCTGCTGCTCGCGCTGCGCGGCACGCTGCAGGTGCGCAGTGCCGGCAGCGTGCAGCCCCTGCCCTTCGCGGCGAGCCGCGCGGTGCGCACCCCGCGCCTGCCCACGGTGCGCGTGGAGCGCCTGGACGCCGCGCGCTACGGCCCCGAGGAGGTGACGCTCACGGTGGGCCTGGGCGTGGACAACCCCAACCCCTTCCCGCTGCGCCTCAGCGGGCTCACCTGGGCGCTGGGGGTGGCGGGCAAGGGGCTCGCGGACGGCAACGCCCTGCAGCACGACACGGTGGCCGCCGCCTCCACGGGCGTCTACGACGTGGAGGCGAGCCTCACGAAGGAGACCTACGGCGCGGACGTGCGCCCCCTCACGCGCAAGGGCGCGCTGCCCTATGCACTGAAGGGCACGCTCTCGGGCGAGGGCTTCCAGGTCCCCTACGCGCTCGCGGGCGAGGTCAAGCTCGGCGGCTCGCGCTAGGCTCTCGCGGCAGCACGTGCCCATCTACCTGCTCAACGAAGACCCCGAGGACTTCCCGCCGCCCGAGCGCGCCGACCGCAGCGGCCTGCTCGCGGTGGGCGGGGACCTGCGCCCCGAGCGGCTGCTCGCCGCGTACACGCGGGGCATCTTCCCCTGGTACAGCGAGGGCCAGCCGCTGCTCTGGCACTCGCCCGACCCGCGCTTCGTGCTGGAGCCTGCGCGGCTGCACGTGGGCAAGAGCCTGAAGAAGACGCTCAAGCGCGCCCCGTACCAGCTGCGCTGGGACACGGCCTTCGAGCGCGTCATCGACGCGTGCGCCGAGGCGCCGCGCCCCGGTCAGAGCGGCACGTGGATCACGCCCGAGATGCGCGCGGCCTACGTGACGCTGCACCGGCTGGGCTTTGCGCACTCGTGCGAGGCGTGGGAGGAGGGGAGGCTCGTGGGCGGCTTCTACGGCGTGTCGCTCGGCGCGGCCTTCTTCGGCGAGAGCATGTTCGCCCACGCCCCGGACGCCTCGAAGGTGGCCTTCGCCACGGCGGTGCAGCGCTTCGCGGGCTGGGGCTTCCACTTCGTGGACTGCCAGGTGGAGACGGAGCACCTGGCGCGCTTCGGCGCGGAGGACTGGCCGCGCCGGCGCTTCCTGCAGGCGCTCGGGGCAGCGCTCGCGGCCGCGCCCACGCGCCGCGGCGCGTGGACGCAAGAGGCCTAGCGGCTCAGGCCGCCTCGGCGAGCGCCCAGCTGAGCACGTACTCGCAGGCCTCGGGCCCCGCGCGCACGCGCTGCACGTGGGGCTCGCGCGCGCCCGCCATGCGCAGGGAGGTGCGCAGCGCGCCCTCCATGAAGCCCTCGGTGTCCGCGGGCTCGTTCACCCACAGCGCGTAGCGGTTGGCGGCGTGCGCGGTGAGGCGCGCCTCCGAGTAGTTGTTCGAGGTGCGAAGGCTTCGCGTGAGGCGCGCGAGCGTGCGCCCGGGCCCGAGCAGCCGGGACATGGACATCACCGCGCCGCCCACCAGCGTGTGCGCGTAGCCCTCGATGAAGGCGCTGCCCAGGTGCGCGAGCGCCTCCTCGCGCTCGAGCCCCGGGTAGAGCTCCTCCGCGGTGAGCTCCAGGCTGCGCACCCAGACGCGGCGCGGGTAGGCCGGCAAGAGCGGCCGGGTGAGATCCAGGCCCGCGTGGCGCAGGCGCAGCTTCAGCACTTCGGACAGGCGCCCCTTGAGCGCCTGTCGGTAGAGACTCTCCACGGCCGTGGAGAACAGCACCTGCTCCGTCGTCATCGGCCCCCCCCGGGCTGTCCGAGCGAGAGACTAGCGGAAGCGGGGGAAGGGCTTTCAAGGGGCTGCGGGCCCCAGGTGATGCGGTACGTGCACCCGTCATCAGTGCGCACCCCGGAGTGCACGCGGGGCGTGGGCGCGCCCACCTCCTCGAGCGCCGCCTGCAGGAGCCCCTCGTAGTAGGCGGGCTCGCTCACCGCGGTGTTGATCCACAGCTGCCACTGCCCGGGCGCGAGCGGCGTGAGGCGCGTCTCCTGGAAGTTGTTGTTCGCGCGCAGGTGCGCCGAGAGGCGCTCGAGCGCGCGCACGGGGCCGAGCAGCCGCAGGAGGCTGAAGTTCGCGCGCCCGATGAAGGTCTGCACGTAGCCGCGCAGGAGGCGCTCGCCCACGCGCCGGTAGCCCTCCGGGCGCGGCAGCTCGGGGAACACCTCGCTGACGGTGATCTCGAGCGCCGCCACCCACACCTCGATGGGGTAGGCCGGCAGCAGCGGGCGCTCCAGGTCCAGCCCCGCCTGGTGCAGCCGCGCGCGGCAGCGCTCGCTGACCTCGCCGCGAAAGGCGCGCGCGAAGAGTGCCTCGAAGGCGTGCGAAAACATCAGTCGCTGCTGCGCCATGCATGTCCCCCGCTCTGCGGCCGCGGACGGCGCCGGAGAGTCCCGGCGGGCAGCCTAGCGCGGACGGGGCCCGCACACACTTTCCGGAGCTTCCGGCGTCTTCAGTGTGCGCGGCGGCGCTTCGCGGGCGCCGGGGGCGGCACCACCTCGATGAAGCCCGCATCGAGCGAGCCCGCATCGAGCGAGGCCGGGCCGACGGAGCCCGCGTCGAGCGAGCCCGGGCCGACGGTGCCCGCGTCGCGGCCGGGCGCCGCCTCCGCTGCGGGCGGCGGCGTGCCCGCGTCGCCCCCCTCGCCGTCCCCCTCCACGGTGACGCGGTCCTCGAGCGCGACGCGCCCGAGCGAGCCCTGGAACAGCAGCCACAGCGCGCGCGCGTGGGCGGCGGGGCTCGCGGCGCGCCCCTCGAGCACCACGCCGGCGCCGCGGTAGCTCGCGCGCATCCCCAGCGCGGCGAGCCCCGGGGAGAGCTGCGCGAGCTGCGCCTGCAGCACGGGCAGGTCCAGGGTGAGCTCCAGGTCGCGCGCGTGGAAGGCGTCGGTGCGCAGCAGCGCGAGCAGCGCCTCGCGGCAGGCGCCCTCGCGCACGGTGGCGCGCAGGAAGGGCTCGCTCCCCTGCCCTGCCTCCAGGCCCGGACAGGCGCGCCGGCCGGCGGCGAGCAGCGGCGCGGGGTCCGGCTCGGGCGTGGCGGCCTGCCCCGCGGGGGGGCGGACGTGGAGACGCCACACGGCGAAGGTGCCCTGGGCGTAGAGCAGGACCCGCGTGTCCCCGGCGCGCTTGCCGCTCAGCAGCAGCTCGTTGCTGCCCGGCAGCAGCTCGGCGCTCGCGACGGTGGGGTCCTCCACCTGTACCCAGTCCACCACGGTGAGCTTGTGGAAGCGCTCGCGCCCCGCCTCCACGTCCACGGAGAGGTCCACGGGCCAGGCGGCTGCCGCGCCCGGGAGGAGGAGCAGGAGCAGCGCGAGGCCGACACGCAGCGCACAGGAGGGGTTCATCCGGGACGGGGCTCGCTCAGGAAGGGGTGCACGGGGGCTTAGCACGGGGTAAATACCCCGCCCATGCCTACCTGGGCCCTGTGGGCCGCCTGTCTCGCCCTCATCTTTGCGCGTGCGCTCGTGGCGGCAGCGGACTCCTCGCTGTTCGGCGTGTCGGACCTGCGCGCCAAGGAGCTCTCGCTCGCGCACCCGCGCGCGGGCGGGCGGGTGCTGCGGCTCAAGACGCACCGGGAGGCGAGCGCGACCGCGCTGCGGCTGGGCATGGTGCTCTCCGGCTTCCTCGCGGCGGCCATCGGCGCCTTCGTGCCGCCGCAGCTGCTGGACTTCACCCGCCTGGGCCAGGCGCCCTGGCTCGCGGTGGTGAGCGCGCTGGCGGGCTCGCTCTTCGTGGGCGTGCTCGCCACGCTCATCGAGGTGGGCTTTCGCGGCATCGCGGCGGAGAACCCCGAGGGCTGGGCGCTGCGCCTCAGCTGGCTGGTGTCCCTGCTGGTGCTGCTCTTCTACCCGCCGATGCGGCTGCTGCTCGGCGCGCTCAACCTGGTGGCGCGGCCGCTGGGGCGGCGCCTGCGCTTCGAGCCGCCGCCGCCGCCGCTCGAGGAGCTGGAGAAGCTGCTCGCGGCGCAGGCGGCGAACGACCCGGACGTGGACAAGAGCGCGCCGCAGCTCATCCGCTCCATCTTCGAGCTCAGTGACAAGCGCTGCCGCGACGTGATGGTGCCGCGCACCGAGGTGGTGACGGTGGAGATCACCTCGCCCAACACGGAGATCCTGCGCGTGCTGGCCGAGGAGAACCACAGCCGCATCCCGGTGTACCGCGACGACGTGGACCACATCGTGGGGGTGCTGCACGCGCGCGACCTCATCCCGCTCCTGCAACACCCCGAGCTCATCGTGCTGCCGGACGTCATCCGCCCGGCGAACTTCGTGCCCTGGATGAAGCCCATCGGGGACCTGCTGCGCGAGATGCAGAAGAAGAAGATCCACATGGCCATGGTCGTCGACGAGTTCGGCGGCTTCATGGGGATCGTCACGCTCGAGGACATCCTGCGCGAGATCGTCGGCGACATCGGCGACGAGTTCGAGGTGGAGGAGAAGCACGTCGAGAAGATGGCCGACGGCAGCTTCCTCGTGGACGCGGCGCTGGAGACCGAGGAGTTCACCCGCAGCTTCGGCTTCCCGCTGCCCGACGGCGACTTCGACACGCTGGGCGGCTTCATCTCCTCCTTCGCCGGCAGCATCCCGGACGTGGGCGAGCGCTTCTCCTTCAACGGCTGGCACTTCACCGTGCACTCGAAGGAGGGCGCCCGCATCGACCGCGTGCGCGTGGCCCGCGCGAAGCCGCAGCCCCCTCGGGACGGGACGTCGGGCGGTTCGGGCGCAGGCTCGGGCGGCGGCGCGAAGGAAGCCGGCCGCACGGACCCGGCCCCGGCCGCGAAGGCCTGAGCGTCCGCTACTGCTCGCCCGCGAGCGGGGGCAGCGGCACGCTCGCGCGCGGCACCGGCTTCACCCGCCCGAAGGGCAGCTCGCGCTCCACGCCGTCGAAGGACACGCGCACCGAGCCGAGCACCGCCGCGCGCACCTGGCCCACGCCCGCGCGGCCCTCGCCCGGTGCGCGCAGCACCAGCGGGAAGCGCACCCCGAGCGAGCGCGTCTCGCCGGGGGCGAGCGGGCCCTGCAGCTGGGTGATGCCGGTGGCGAAGTGCTGGCCCTCGAAGGAGAGGTCGAAGCGCGCGGCGCGCAGCTCGGCCGGGACGCCCGTGGGGTTCTGCACCACGAGCTGCAGCGCGAGCTCGCCCTGGGTCTGGCTGGGAAAGCGCAGCGTGAGGTCCTGCACCTTCACCGCGCCGGACATGTCCCCGGTGCGGAGCGTGAGCCAGCGGCAGCCGGGGAGCAGCAGCAGCAGCAGCGCGAGCGCCGTGGCCCGCGCCGCGCCGCGCCTCCCCTGCCCTCGCGTGCTCTGGTCTCTCTGCGCCACGGGGCAGCGAGCCTAGCGTGCGCCGGACGGCGCGGCGAGCAGCGTGCGGTAGAGCGCCTCGTACTGGCGCGCGCTCGCGGCCCAGGAGAAGTCGCGGGCGAGCGCGCGCTCGCGAAAGCGCGCGAGGCGGGGCGCGTCCGCGTAGAGCGCGAGCGCCTGGTCGAGCGCGCCCTGCAGCGCCTCGGGCTCGAAGGGGCCGAAGGCGATGCCGGTCCCCTCGGGCCCCGCGTCCACCGTGTCCGCGAGGCCTCCGGTGGCGCGCACCACGGGCAGCGTGGCGTAGGCCTGCGAGTACATCTGGTTGAGGCCGCAGGGCTCGTAGCGGCTGGGCATGAGGAAGAAGTCCGCGCCGGCCTCGATGAGGTGGCTCAGCGCCACGTCGAAGCCGATGTGCACGCCCACCTGGCGCGGCCACGCGTGGGCGAGCTCCCGCAGCGCAGCCTCGTAGCGCGGGTCCCCGTTGCCCAGGGCCACGAAGCGCGCCCCCCGCGCGAGCAGGTCCGGCAGCGCCGCGAGCAGCAGGTCCACGCCCTTCTGGTGCGCGAGCCGGGTGATGGTGGCGAAGAGCGGGGCCTCGCCCGCGGCGCCCTGCGCGGGCAGCTCGAAGCGCTCGAGCAGCGCGCGCTTGCAGGCGGCCTTGCCCGCGAGGTCTCCGGGGCCGAAGCGCTGGGGCAGGTGCGGGTCCGTGCGCGGGTCCCACTCCCCCACGTCGATGCCGTTGACGATGCCGTGCAGGTCCTCCGCGCGCTCGCGCAGGAGCCCGTCCAGCCCGTAGCCCTGCTCGGGGGTCTGGATCTCCTTCGCGTACGTGGGCGACACGGTGGTGAGCGCGTCGGAGAAGACGAGCCCCGCCTTGAGCAGGTTGATGCCGTCGTAGAACTCGAGCCCGCCCTCCGCGCGAAAGAGGCTCCAGGGCAGCCCCAGCTCGTCCATCACGCCCTTGGGGAAGTGCCCCTGGTAGGCGAGGTTGTGCACCGTGAACACGGTGCACGCGCGGGCCAGCGCCCCCTGCCGGAAGCCGGTGCGCAGCGCCACCGCGGCGAGCCCCGTCTGCCAGTCGTTGAGGTGCACGATGTCCGGCGCGAAGCCCACGCGCTGCGCGGCCTGCAGCGCGCCCGCGCACAGGTAGGCGAAGCGGCGCGCGTTGTCCGCGAACTCGCTGTGCCCGTCGCCGTAGAGCCCGGGGCGCCCGTAGAGCGCGGGGCAGTCCAGGAAGAGCACCTCGTGGCGCGCCGAGAGCTTCACCGAGAGCAGCGGGCCGCCGAGCGGCCCGAAGGGAAAGCGCAGCTGCAGCACGTGCCCGGTGGGCTGGAGGCGCGGGTCGCGCACCTCCAGGTAGCGCGGGGTGACCACCTTCACGTCGTGGCCGAGGGCAGCCAGCGCCGCCGGCAGCGCGCCCGCCACGTCCGCGAGCCCTCCGGTCTTGGAGAAGGGGTGGACCTCGGAGGAGAGGAAGAGGACCTTCATGGGGTGCGCACCCTTGGGCGCCCGGGCCCCGCAAGTCAATTGGGAATGGCACGGGCGGGGGCGGCTGCTATCTATGCGGCGTGGACCTCCCGCACGATCCCTTCGAGCGCTTCGCTGCCCTGTACGCCCAGGCCCGGGCGGCCATCCCCGTGGACCCCAACGCGATGGTGGTCGCCACGGTGGGCCCGGACGGACAGCCCTCGGCGCGCGTGGTGCTGCTCAAGGAGTTCGACGCGCGCGGCTTCGTCTTCTACACGAACTACGAGAGCCGCAAGGGCGAGGAGCTGCTCGCGCACCCGAAGGCGGCGCTGGTGCTGCACTGGGCCCCGCTCGAGCGGCAGGTGCGCATCGAGGGGGGCGTGGAGCCGGTGAGCCCCGAGGAGGCGGACGCGTACTTCCAGAGCCGCCCGCGCGGCAGCCAGGTGGGCGCGTGGGCGAGCGCCCAGAGCCGGCCGCTCAAGTCGCGCGAGGAGCTCGAGCAGCGCGTGGAGGCGCTCACCCGCCAGTACGAGGGCAAGCCCATCCCGCGCCCGCCCCACTGGTCGGGCTTTCGCGTGGTGCCCCGGCGCATCGAGTTCTGGCACGCGCGCGCGAGCCGCCTGCACGAGCGCCTCGTCTACGCGCGAGACGGCGTGGGTAGCCCCTGGCACACCGAGATGCTCAACCCATGAAGCCCTGGGAGACGCTGGAGAAGGCCCACACCCCGGAAGGAGCCGAGCTGGTGCTCGCGCGGCGCGGGGACGAGTACGTGCTGCGCGTGGGCGGGCACCTGCTCATGAGCAGCCGCGTGCACGGCAGCGAGGAGGCGCTCGCGCACGCCACCTGCGCGCCCCTGGAGGGGCGCCCCAAGGCGCGCGTGCTCGTGGGGGGCCTGGGCTTCGGCTACACGGTGCGCGCGGCGCTCGCGCACCTCGCGCGCGATGCGCGCGTCACCGTGGCGGAGCTGATGCCGGCGGTGGTGGCGTGGAACCGCACCCTGCTCGCGGAGCTCGCGGGGCGCCCGCTCGAGGACCCGCGCGTGACCGTGGTGGAGGGGGACGTGAGCAGCCTCATGGGCCGCCACGCGGGCACCTTCGACGCCATCCTGCTGGACGTGGACAACGGCCCGCGCGCCCTGACGCAGGACGACAACTTCGGGCTCTACAGCCTCACCGGGCTCGCCATGGCGTACGGCGCGCTGCGGCCCGGGGGGCTGCTGGGCGTGTGGAGCGCGGCGCCGGACCCGGCCTTCCTCAAGCGCATGGGCCAGGCGGGCTTCGCGGCGCAGGTGACGAGCCCGCCGGCGCGCGCGGGCGCCACCAAGGGGCCGCGCCACACCCTGTTCATCGGCAAGCGCGAGCGCTAGGGGCACCTGCCCCGAGCGCGCGCACAGGGTGGGTGGGGGGGCCCCTTGCGCCGCCCGAGGCCGTGGGCACATTCTGGAGACACGGCCCGAAGTGAAGGAGGTGCAGATGCTCTCCGTCCACGAGAACGCGACCGTCGAAGAGGCCAGCGCGGACCTGCTCGATTTCGTCCTCGCGCCGCACAACTGGATACCGCTCGAGGAGCCCGAGGGCGAGGAGGACTCGACCCTGCGCCCGGTGGACGACGCGGCCTACCAGCGGCGCGTGGGGCCCTTGCGGATCTGCGCCTCCGTGGACGTCTCCCCCACCTCGCTCGAGGTGCTGCTGCGGGTGGGCTTTCGCGCGCCCGGCCTCACTCCGGTGGCCGCGGCGGATCACCTGGAGACCTTCCTGAGGGAGCGCCTGCGCCTGGTGCCCAACACCGAGTGGCAGGTGGAGGTGGACTCGCGCAAGTGGATCCACTTCATGCGCCCCTACGTGGGCGGCGCGCTGCAGGGCTAGCGTTTCCCAGCCCTAGAGCAGCCGGTAGTGGCGCAGCGGCTGCGCCACGTTCTTCACCGGCGTCTCGGTGAGCGGGCCGAAGCGCAGCGCGCGCAGCGCGGGGTCCTCGGAGCCCGCGAGCACCTCCCTCACGCTCGCCATCAGCAGCGTCTCGCGAAAGCCGCCGAGGCTCTGCAGGCGCGCGGTCTGGTTCATCCCGCTGCTGAAGGCGGTGTACTGCTGGTTGGGGCCGTAGAGGCCGCAGTGCGCGTGCGCGAGGTTCACCCCGATGGCCACGCCGAGCCCCGGCAGCCCCACGCCGCGGCAGATGCGCGCCACCTCCTCGCGGGCGCTGAGGGTCTCCGTATAGCGGGCGATGTCCTGCGCCGCGCGCACCGCGCCCTCCGCGCGCTCGAGCCGGCTGCCCTTGAAGAAGGGCGGGCCGAAGAGCCCGATGACGCAGTCGCCCACCATCTTGTCGAACACGCCGCCGTGGGCCCAGATGCAGTCCACCGCGCGCGCGCTCCACTCGTCCACGAAGCGCCCGATGCTCTTGGGGCTCTCGAAGCCCTGCTCGCACATGCGGGTGAAGCCGTTGATGTCCGCGAAGAGGATGCCCACCTCCTGGTCCTGCGCGCGCAGGAGCTGGGCGTAGTCGGGGTCGGCGAGCAGCTGGTCGATGACGCCCGCGCTGAAGAACTGCGAGAGGTGGATGCGCTCGCGGTTGTAGTCCAGCAGGCGCTGGCTCAGCGTGGAGGCCAGCACGCGGATGAGGTCCAGGGTGTAAGCGCTGAAGCCCTCGTCGCTCCAGACCACGATCTTGCCCAGGGGGTCGTAGCTCGCGTTCGCCGCGCCCGAGATGAGCACCGCCTCGGTGGTGCGCACCGGGCCCAGCACCTCGCGCAGGCCGCTGCCCGCGGACGCCGCGCGCCCGATGAGCTCGGGCCCTCGCGCGGCGATGGCGCGCTCGAGGGCCTGCGAGGGGCGCTCGCCGCTCTCGTGCTCGAGGTGGCCGCGGCGGTACGTGCGGTAGTGCAGGAGCCCCGGGCGCACCGCGTCGCGGTAGAGCAAGAGGAAGCCGGGCAGGTTCACGCGCTGGCTGAGGGCGAGCACCGCCTGGTCCATGCCCGCCTCGAACACGGGGTTTCCCAGGTGCGCGTTGCACTCGAGGATGAGCTGGTGCTTCTCGCTCGCGGTGTGCACGAGGCACAGCACGGTGTCCAGCTGCTCGGCCACCGTGTCCACGGCGCGCGCGAGGCGCGCGGCGGCGAGCGGGGCCTCGTGGTCTCCGGGGAAGAGCACGCCGATGCTGCCCACCGCGGTGCCCACCACGTCCAGCGCCTGCGTGTAGAGGGTGTCGGGCCCGTGGCGCCGCGCGCCGGGCGCGGCGAGCAGCAGCGCGCCCGGGTGCTGGCCGCCCCAGTCGCCCGCGTGGAAGGTCTGCTCGCTCAGCTCCTCGTTGCGGGTGCTCACGGCGACGGCGCGCGCGCCGAGCAGCTGCAGCAGCGGGGGAAAGAGGCGGCGGAAGGTCTGCGCCAGCGTCTCGCGCGCCTTGAGGCTCTCCTCGAGCAGGTCGTCCACCGTGCGGTGCAGGGTGCGCAGCAGGCGCAGCTCTTCCAGGGAAGGCTCGGCGGAGGGCTCGGCGTCCATGCCCTCAGGTTGTAGCGCCGTTGCGCGCAGCTTGTCAGGGTGGGCGGCTGTGAGCGCGCGCGGCGCCCGGGATGCGGGTTATGTCTCGCGCACCTTGAGCCCCGACTCCTCCCTCCCCTCTCGCGCCGCCCGCGGCATCGTCTTCGACCTCGACGGCACGCTGGTGGACTCGCTGCCGGACATCATCTCCAGCTTCCTGCACGGCTTCGAGGCGCTGGGGTTGCCCTCGCCGGGCGCCGAGCAGGTGCGCGCGCTCATCGGCGAGCCGCTCGAGGCGATGTACGCCGAGCTCGCGCCCGGGGAGCACGTGGCGGCGCTGTGCGCGCACTACCGCGAGTACTACCCGCGCCACTTCACGGACCACTCGCGCCCCTTCCCCGGCGTGGTGGAGGCGCTCACGACGCTGCGCGAGCGCGGCTACCTGCTCGCCGTGGCCACCACGAAGCGCACCGACATGGCGCGCCGCTTCGTGGAGGCGATGGGGCTCTCGCCCCTGCTGCACCACGTGCAGGGCACGGACGGCTTCGCGCACAAGCCGGCGCCGGATGTCGTCCTGCGCGCGCTCGCGGCGCTCGGCACGCAGGGCTTGTGGATGGTGGGGGACACCACGCTGGACATGGGGGCGGGGCGCGCGGCGGGCCTGCGCACCTACGCGCTCACCTGGGGCACCCACCCGAAGGAGCTCTTGCGCACGGCGGAGCCGGACCTGCTGGAGCCGGACCTCGGGGCGCTGCTCGCGCGGCTTCCCCCGCTGGGCTGAGCGCTGTGCGAGGCTGCGGCCTCCTCCCTGGAGCCTCCGATGAGCGTGCGCGTCGAGAAGAGCGGCCCCGTCACCACCGTCATCCTGCAGCGGCCCGGGGTGCGCAACGCCGTGGACCGCGCGACCGCCGAGGCGCTGGCGGAGGCCTTCCGCGCCTTCGACGCGGACCCGGACGCGCGCGTGGGCGTGCTCTGGGGCGAGGGCGGCACCTTCTGCGCCGGGGCGGACCTCAAGGCGGTGGCCGGGGGGCGCATGCCGCACCTCGCTCCCGAGGGCGACGGCCCCATGGGGCCCTCCCGCATGCTCTTGAGCAAGCCGGTGGTGGCGGCGCTCTCGGGGCACGCGGTGGCCGGGGGCCTGGAGCTCGCGCTCTGGTGCGACCTGCGGGTGGCGGAGGAGGACGCGGTGCTGGGGGTGTTCTGCCGGCGCTGGGGCGTGCCGCTCATCGACGGGGGCACGGTGCGCCTGCCCCGGCTCATCGGGCTCTCGCGCGCGCTGGACCTCATCCTCACCGGGCGGCCCGTGGGGGCCCCCGAGGCGCTCGCGATGGGGCTGGTGAACCGGGTGGTGGCGCGGGGCGAGGGGCGCAGCGCGGCCGAGCAGCTGGCGCGCGAGCTCGCGGCCTTTCCCCAGGCCTGCCTGCGCGCGGACCGCCTCTCGGCGTACGAGGGCGAGGGGCTCGCGCTGCAGGAGGCGCTGCGCGCGGAGTTCGTGCGCGGCACCGAGGTGCTGCAGGCCGAGGCGGTGCCCGGCGCCCAGCGCTTTGCGCAGGGCGCCGGCCGCCACGGCCAGTTCGACTCAGGCGCTGACTAGAGCGTGAAGCCCAGGCTCAGCTGCGCCTGGTAGCGCCCGCCGCCCGTCTCCTGGTTGGCGTTGAAGGACGCCTTGTCGAAGAGGACGTGGTAGGTGAAGCGCGCGTCGATGTCGAAGTTGCCCACGGCGAAGTTGAGGCCCGCCCCCAGCGGGACGAAGCCGCCGGTGTCGGTGTTGCTGTTGGTCAGCGCGGTGGAGCGGATGGTGCTGAAGTCCACGCCGATGCCGGCCAGCGCGTAGGGCTTCACGGCGCCCAGCGGCGCGCCGAGAGTCACGGCCGCCTGGGCGCCGTGGCGGATGAAGTCGGGGCCGTCACGCAGGTTGGTCTTGAAGTTGTGCAGGCCGCCCGTGTAGCCGAGCTCGAGGCCGATGAGCGGGAAGGGCTGCAGGCCGAGGTACACGCCGGCCTCGGGGCCGACGGAGATCGCATCGCCGAGGTCACCCGTGTAGCCCTGGATGCCGCCGCCCAGCAGCACGTAGACGCCGGAGCGGTCCGGGCCCGCGTGGTTCGTGGTGTCGTACGTGGTGGCGTCGCTGCCCTGGGTCGTGGTCGTGGTCTGCGTGGTCGTCTGCGAGCCCTCGCCCGTGGTCGTCTGCGCCGCCGCGGTCCCCGCCAGCCCCAGCGTTGCCGCGACCACAGCCAGGGTTCCCACCTTGCGTGCCTTCATAGTTGTCGGTCCTCGTCCGCGGGTCCGGCCCTGCGTCCCCCGCGTGGTTGGTTGTTTCGGTGAGGAGAGGTTTGGGTCACCGGGCCCGCGTGCCAAGGTACACACCGCGTGAAATGGCCTCGCTCGCCTGGTCCTCGTCCTTGCGTGCTAGTGAACGGGAGCCTCGGACTTGCCGCCCAGGACCATGCCGCGCTGCGTCTCGATGACCCAGTAGCCCTGGTGGCCCGCCTGGGTGGAGGAGCCGGCGCCGAAGAGGTGGGGGCGGGTGGCCGTGGCCGGGTGGTGGTAGCGCTGGTGGATGTGGCCGTGGAGCACGGCGAAGCGGGGGCCCTGCAGCAGGGCGAGCAGGGCGGAGGCGTCCACGAGCCCATGGTGGGCGCGGTCGGCGCGCTGCAGGCGGGTGAGCGGCGCGTGGTGCACCACCACCAGGACGGCGCGGCCCTCGAGGCGCGGGTCGGCGAGCAGCGCGGAGAGCCCCTCGAGCTGCGCGGCGCCGATGCGCCCGTAGGAGAGCCCCGGCATGGGCGGCAGGCGGGCGCTGCACAGGCCCACCACCGCCACGCGGTCCTCGCCCTCGCCCAGCAGGCGCACGAAGGGGAAGGCGCCCTCGCGCTGGTGCTCGGGCAGGTCGCTGTGCAGCAGGTGGCCGAAGTGGCGCTGGAAGCGCTGCGAGCGCACGCTGCCGCGGGTGAAGGTGTCGTGGTTGCCCGGCACCACGGTGCAGCGGCGCGGGTCCCCGGCCGGGGCGCCCAGGGCGCGCCGGGCGCCCTCGAACTCCTCCTCGAGCGCGTACGCCGTGAGGTCGCCGGAGACGACGAGGTGGGCGCCCTCGCGCTCGGCCGCCCCGGAGATGGCCGCGAGCGTGGCGGGCGCCTCGCGGAAGGCGCGCGCGCGGCCGCCCGCCGTGAGCTCGAGCAGCGCCACCCACCGGCGCCAGCCGAGGCGCAGGGGGCTGCGGAAGTAGTCGCCGGTGATGTGCACGTCGGAGCAGTGAACGAAGCGCATGTCGCCGCGCACTATGCCCACGGCTCGCGGCCCGTGCAGCCTCCGGTGCACTCCGTTAGGGTGCGCGCCACGTCATGATGCGCGGCCGCTTCGCTCCCAGCCCCACCGGCAGGATGCACCTGGGCAACGCCCGCAGCGCGCTGCTGGGCTGGCTGCAGGCGCGCGCCGCCGGCGGACGCTTCCTCGTGCGCGTGGAGGACCTGGACCGCGCCCGCTGCCGCCCCGAGCACGTGCAGGTGCTGTGGGAGGACCTGCGGTGGCTGGGCCTGGACTGGGACGAGCCGCCCCTCTTCCAGAGTGCGCGCGAGGAGGCAGGCGCGTACCGCGAGGCGCTCGAGCGGCTCTCGCGCGAGGGGCGCATCTACCCCTGCTTCTGCACGCGGGCCGAGGTCGCGCGCGCGGCGAGCGCTCCGCACGGCCCCTTCGACGACGGGCCCCGCTACCCCGGCACCTGCGCGCACCTGTCCACGGCGCAGGCCGAAGCGCGCGCCCGCACGCGCGCTCCCGCGCTGCGCTTCCGCGTGCCGGAGGGAACGCGGGTGCGCTTCGTGGACGGCGTGCACGGCGCGGTGGAGCAGGACGTCGCCCAGGCGGTAGGGGACTTCGTGGTGCGGCGCAACGACGGGGTGGCCAGCTACCAGCTCGCCGTGGTGGCGGACGATGCGGCGAGCGGCATCACCCACGTGCTGCGCGGCGACGATCTGCTCGGCTCCACCCCGCGCCAGCTGCTGCTGTTCGAAGCGCTCGGCCACGCGCCTCCGCCCGCGTATGCGCACGTGCCGCTCGTGCTGGGCGAGGACGGCAAGCGGCTCGCCAAGCGCGAGGGGGCCTTCGCGCTCGCGGACCTGCGCGCGCGGGGGCTCCCTCCCGAGCGGGCGCTCGGGCTGCTCGCCCTCTGGAGCGGGCTGGGCGACGGCAGCCCCGTCAGCGCCGCCGAGCTCGTCGAGCGCTTCTCCCTCGAGCGCCTGCCGCGCGCCCCCGTCACCGCGCTGCAGGCGCAGCTCGAGGCGGCCCTCGGCTGGGACTGAGCGTCCTGCCCGGTGGGCGGCCGACCTCTGCGTCCAGAGGACACGCGCACGGCTGCTGCGCGGCACTAAGTTGAGGCCATGTCCGGCAAGTCGCTCCTGATCTGGGTCGCCCTCCCCTTCCTGCTGCTGTGCGGCGTGGCGCTGTGGCTCACCCGCGGAGGTACGCCGACGCCGGTGGTATCCGCCGCACCCGCGCCCTTGCCTGCGCGCCCGGAGCCGAGCCCCGTGGCGCCGAGCACCGCGGCGGCGGCGGCCCCCGCGGCGACGCCGACCGAGACGGCCCTGGCGGCGGCGGCGCCCCCGACGCAAGAGGACCCGCTCACCCCCGGTGCGCTCGCCGAGGCCCAGGTGGACCCCGGAGACGCAGGGCCCACGGGCACGGTGGACCGCGACGCGCTGCGGGCCGCGGTGGAGGCGGTGCGTCCGCTCATCCGCGAGTGCTTCATGGACGTGACGGAGCGCTACCCCGGACCGCAGCAGGTGCGCCTGCGCTTCACGCTCGAGGGCAACGGGGGGGCGGGCCGGATGCGCAACCCGGAGGTGGCGGAGACGAGCATCCAGGACCCCTTCCTCCTCGCGTGCTTCATCGACGCGCTGGAGGACGCGCAGTTCCCGGCGCCGCGCGGCGGCTCCGTCACCGTCACCTACCCGTTTCGCTTCCGCGTCGCACGGGGCGCGAGCGACGCGGGCGACGCAGGGTGAGGCGATAGAGCTCCGGGGACACCTGCGCTCTGAGGAGGAGCCGGGGGGACGGTCTCCTTCCGCGGGTGCCCAGCGCGGCGGGGCGTCGGCCTGCGCTGCGCTCCGGGGGCGCGCGAGTCCCTGGACGAAATGTTCCTCAAGATTGATCACATGTTGCGGCGCGGAAGCCGACGAGAGCGGCGGTGAGGGCTTCGTGGCCGCGGGCCAGCGTCTGCCAGCCGGGGGGGCCGTTGCGCTTGAGGTGTCCGCCGAGG